>NZ_JACJNU010000053.1:0-503056 GCF_014849525.1 Microcoleus sp. FACHB-SPT15
AAGTTGATTAAACGCTCTGCTTATGGTTTTAGACATTTTGAAAATTACCGAATTAGATGCTTGCTTAATTGGCATCTTAATTGTTGATTTAGCATACTAAGTACTGAAGAGCCAGAAGATTTATTCAAAAGACAGAAGGTTTAAACCTAAAAATAAAGCAGCAATTGTTCCACAGACACAAATTTCTCCTGTTGAAATTTTTTCTAAAACCTCTGTCACAGGTATTAATACGATTTCAACATCTTCTGTGATATCCAGTTGTTGTGTACCCGAAGGCTGGGCATTCTCTGCAAGAACTAAATAAATTTTATTTGTATCTTTTACAGGATTATCGTATAAAGTCGCTATTAGATTTGTTCGCTCAGCAACATAACCCGTCTCTTCTTCTAATTCTCTTCGAGCCGCTGTTAAGCCATCTTCTAATTGTGGGTTAAATGAACCACCAGGAAGTTCTAGAAGAATTTCACTGACACCGTGGCGATACTGACGGACAAAGACAATTTCTCGCTGTGGCGTTACTGCTAGTACAAGCGCAATATCAGGTCTAATATTGACAAAATAATCATCAAGAACGATGCCATTTGGTAACTCAACCTCATCTTGCCTGACTTGACACCAAGGGTTGTCAAAGACAAGATTGGAGTTGATAGTTTTCCATCTCTGCATTAGTTGTTAGTTGTAAGTTTTTGGTTTTTAGCTGTCACTAGTTATACCAATTGGGTATAACTAGTGACACAATTGCTTAAGGCTGCTTCTGGTAGAGGCTTGTTTCATTTGTGCCAAAGCCAAACCCAATTGGTATTATTGGCTATGCCCATTTCCTCTAACCGATTGGATATTGCCATAAAAATAGAGTCAGGGAAATAATAACCTGACTCAAGCGCCACCCGATAACTTAGTGAAGATGTATTGTATTTTTTTCGCTACATCTAGTGCAGTGTGGCGGAAATAACTACCCAGTTGAAAAAGGTTAAAAAGCTTGCCTTACAAGCAATATTCATAAAAGCCTCCTGCATAAGAGCCTTCTTTCACTAGAGGCTGGACAAGAAGCCAATCAATCCCTGACCACTAAATGCTTCCAACGCTAACAGTGAAATAAATCCAATCATAGCCAAACGTCCATTGAGGGCTTCAGCGTAGGGAGTAAAGCCAGTACGAGGATTGGCTTGGACATACATTTTTGGCTCAACAGCAAAGTTATTTAATTTGCCTTGCTCGTCCACAATAACTCCATTGCTACGCATAAGATTCTCCTAGGGTGTATTTGTATTGTTAACTATGTAAACTAATGTAACAAAATATTTAAGTTTTGTAAAGAAACGAGAGCAAGACTCAGAAAAATTATGCGTATTGGCGTAGAACTCTTCACTGTACATAAGCGATTTCCCCTAACCATCAGTCGAGGGACAACCTCCCAGACAACTAACGTGTGGGTGCAGGTAGAACAGGAAGGCATTGAAGGTTGGGGAGAAGCATCCCCGTTTTCAATCATTCGGGAAGATCGACAAAATACGGAGCGTCTGTTTGAGGCACTACAGGTGATTGCACCAATGTTGGAAACATTTAGCCCTTGGGAACGGCAGAAGATTGAGCGGGTGTTGGCGGAGGCAGAATTACCTTCAGCAGCTTGGGCTGCAATTGATTTAGCCTTGTACGATTGGTTAGGGAAACGGGTAGGAATGCCGTTGTGGCGTTTGTGGGGGTTAAGTCGTCGTCAGATTGTCCCAACTTCCGCAACGATTGGGATTAATTCACCGGAGGGGGCAAGACAGCGAGTACGAGATTGGTTGCCCTTTACGGGTGGAGGTGTGCTGAAAATCAAACTGGGGAGTCCAGAGGGAATTGCGGCTGATCAGGAGATGCTGCTAGCCATTCGAGAAGAAGCGCCCCAAGCAGAGTTAAGTGTTGATGCGAATGGGGGTTGGAGTCTGGATGAGGCGGTGAAAATGTGTGATTGGCTGGCAAGTCAGGGAGTAAGGCACGTAGAACAGCCACTGGCAGCAGGGCAAGAAGCACAATTACCAAAGTTGTATAAGCGATCGCCTTTACCGATTTTTGTTGATGAAAGCTGCTTCACTAGTCGTGATATTCCTTCTCTAGCCGATCGCGTACATGGCATTAATATCAAACTCATGAAATCGGGAGGTCTAACCGAGGCGATGCGTATGGTACATACAGCAAGAGCGTGTGGTTTACAGGTAATGTTCGGCTGCTATTCCGATAGCACTCTCGCTAATACAGCCGCAGCACAGCTTTCGCCATTGGCAGATTATCTCGATTTAGACAGCCACTTAAACTTAGTGGATGACCCCTTTACAGGGGCAACAGTACAGGATGGGCGTTTGATGCCAAATGACTTACCAGGACTAGGAGTGCAGCGCCATGCATCTAACCCCTAACCATCGCCTTGCGATTTTGCTCCATGAAGGGATTCGTGGCCCTAATGGAAAAACGGGACTAACGCTTTTACGCTATGCACAAGCAACAATTGTGGCAGTGATTGACAAGGAATGTGCTGGAGAATCCTTGTTTGCACTCACTGGCATTGTCTGCAATGCTCCAATTGTTGATTCTGTAGCCTCAGCACTCGCTTATCAACCCGATGCTCTAGCGATTGGAATTGCCCCTTCTGGGGGTAGCCTACCAGATGCTTGGTGGCAGGAGGTAAAGCAGGGGGTAGCAGGTGGGTTGTCGGTGATTAATGGGTTGCACACACCGATGGCATCTGACTTGGAGTTACAGGGATTACTGAAAGAGGGTCAGGTAATTTGGGATATTCGTCAGGAACCAGAGGGATTAGGGGTAGGAAGTGGAAAAGCGCGATCGCTTCGCTGTAAACGTGTTTTAACCGTTGGAACTGACATGAGTGTCGGCAAGATGTCAGCGAGTCTAGAGTTGAATCGAGCGGCACAGAGTAAAGGGCTACGCTCGAAGTTTCTAGCAACAGGACAAGCGGGTGTGATGATTTCTGGGGAGGGAATACCCCTGGATGCAATACGGGTGGACTTTGCGGCTGGTGCAGTCGAGCAAATGGTGATGCGCTCTGGTAACGATTACGACTTACTAATTGTTGAAGGGCAAGGTTCACTGCTGCATCCGGGTTCAACAGCAACCCTGCCGTTGATTCGAGGTACTCAGCCAACCCAATTGGTATTGGTACATCGGGCTGGACAAAGTCATATCCGTCAGCATGACCATGTACCGATTCCACCGTTACCAGAGGTGATTCGACTGTATGAAATGGTGGCTAGTGCGGCTGGAGCGTTTGCGCCTGTACAAGTGGTTGCGATCGCACTCAATACAGGTCATTTAGATGCGGACGCTGCTCAACACGCGATCGAGCAGGTAAAAACTGAGACAGGCTTACCCTGCACGGATGCTGTGCGCTTGGGAGCGGATTTGCTAGTGGACGCGGTGATGGCAGATTAAGCCTCAAAAAGGCTTTCTTCCGGCAGATAAACACGAGAGCGATTGAGCGCTGCATAATTATTGAAAAGACTTGCCTAAGCTACTTCCTGCACAGCGGTACGATCTCGCTGTGGTGTTCCAAATCCCTGAATCAAACTTCATTAAGCAATCCCCAGAAATCCCCTCATGAAACTCCTCTGGAATTCGCTGCTAATCTCTTTAGGAATCTTGCTACCAACCTCGACATCGGTTGTATTAGCGGAATCCCTAAAACCCTCTGAATCCGTTTATGTCATCGCTAGTACAGCAACAGAGTACCCGGAAACTGTTGTAATTCCGGAAACGGCACAAGAGCTTCCTCCATCCAGAACGGTAAGCGATCGCTCATCACCGACTGTAGAAACCATTGTTATTCCGGACGCTGCACCTGCACCAACAACTGAGCAAGGGGAGGCGGTAGAAAATGCAGAAACAACAGATTCTCCCAATCAAAACTCTACGGCTGAAACAGAGGTTCAAAGAGGTACTACGGAAAATGCGGACACAACAACTCCGGATTCCGAGAACTCAACGGCTGAATCAGAGACTACAGAAAATACTGAAACAACTGACTCACCTAGTTCTGATGACTCTACTGAGGCAGAAGAACCAGAACTCACCCCAGAAGAACTCGCACGACAGCAGAAGCTAATTGAAGCCGACCAACTCTATCTAAGTGGACAGATTGAAGCTGCTCAGCAGCTATATCGTGAAGCTAAAGACCCATTTACAGCAGAAGCTGAAGTACAGGAACAAGCGGCACCGATTTATGATACCGCCCAACTAACACCAGCAGGTTCGGTGTACTGGCGTCAGTCTGAGGCAGGTTTAGAACAGAAGCTAGAAACAAAAATTCTTGCCCCACTCCGGTTATTAGTTGAGCAGTATCCTGAATTTATCCCTGGTCATTTGCGCTACGCTCAAGCCCTTGAAGAGTATGGTAGGGAAGAAGAGTCGTTACAGATTTTAGAGCGAGCGACAACACTTTATCCGAATGAGCCGGAATTACTCAAAGCGACGATTAAAGAGTTGGGTGAGGCGGACAAGTGGTTGGAAGCATCGCTGGCAGCGCGGCAATTTGCTTTGCTTCACCCGGATAATCCGCAGGCTGGGGAGTTTACCGCTTTAGCAGAGGAGAATTTAGAGCGTTACAGGTCGCATCTACGTCGTAAGTTGAGGGGAAATGCGATCGCCAATGCCATTACTGGAACACTTGGCTTCATCCTCACAGGTAATCTCTTTGGTCCAATTTCTGCGATCGACACCACAGTATTGATGCTACGCGGAGAATCAGCCGTTGGTGAATCAGTTGCGAATCGAGCGCAAAAACAACTGCCGATGCTAGAAGACGAAGAGGTGCTGGCTTACGTTCGGGAGGTAGGAAATAAATTAGCGACAGTCGCCGGACGTGATGATTTTGAATATGAGTTTTATGTTGTCATGGATGACAAGCTCAACGCCTTTGCACTACCAGGAGGGAAGATATTTGTCAATGCTGGAGCAATTCTCAAAACACGCTCTGAAGCAGAACTCGCAGGTTTACTTGCTCACGAGCTATCCCATGCTGTCTTGTCTCATGGTTTTCAACTAGTTACCGAGGGCAACCTAATTGCTAATGTCACCTCATACTTCCCCTACGGTGGTACGGCTGCTAATCTGATTGTTCTCGACTACAACCGGGATATGGAACGTCAGGCGGACGCGCTGGGTACCAGAATCCTAGTTTCCAGTGGCTACGCGGCAGATGGAATGCGTAACCTAATGGTGACACTGGATAAGGAAGAGCGCGAAGAACCAGTATTTGCATGGCTCTCAACGCACCCAAACACACAAGAACGAATCAACAACATGGAAAGCCTGATTGAGCGTAACGGCTACAACCGCTATGCCTACGAAGGAGTGGCACGACACCTCGCCATCCAAGAACGAGTCGCAAAGCTTTTAGAAGAATACGAACGCAAGGAAGAAGAAGACTAAATTGCCGCAAAGGTGTCAAACAATTAACAACTAACAACCAACAACTACTTAACTACATGAATTCACCCGAAATCATTGTCGATTGCTCGTGCCACAATGCTGAAGGTCCGCTTTGGCACCCTTTGGAACAGCGCCTTTACTGGACGGACATCCCTACAGGTTGCCTGTTCCGCTATGAACCCGCCACCAACACCTGTGAACAAATCTACTCTGGTGAATGTATTGGCGGCTTCACCATTCAAGAAGATGGGTCACTTCTCCTTTTTAAGGAACGTGGGGCAATTGAGCATTGGTGTGAGGGGAAAATTACTCCCGTAATTCCTGAACTTGCTGAGGAACGGGAAACTCGTTTCAATGATGTCATTGCTGACCCGGTTGGGCGTGTTTTTTGTGGCACGATGCCTACTCCTAACCGATTGGCTCGCCTATATCGCTTAGATATAGATGGTTCCCTCACTTTAATCCTTGAAGGAATCAGTCTTTCTAACGGCATGGGCTTCACCCCAGACAGAAAACAGTTCTATCAGGCTGACTCAGACCAACGCAAAATTTATCGGTTCGACTACGACCAAGATAGTGGTGCTCTGAGCAATCAGCAGGTTCATATCACTACCCCTGAAGGTGAGGGTGTACCAGACGGTTTAACAATTGATGCAGAAGGCTACCTTTGGTCAGCTCGTTGGGATGGTGGGCATCTCTTCCGCTACGCTCCTGATGGTACTGAAGTTTTGCGTATACCCTTTCCTGCCTTGAAGGTGACTAGTGTTACGTTTGGTGGAGCCGATTACACTGAGATGTTCATTACTACAGCAGGTGGTGATGACCGTGCTACTGAAGGAACGGGAGCGGGCGCTATCTTCCGCCTTAACCTTGGGATTCAGGGGGTACCGGAATTTGTTTCCCGTATTAGCTTTAACCCGCTTGGTTAGAGTTAATTGGGCATTGTGGCAATTATGTTTATTTCTGCTTGCTGATTGAGTAAGTCTTATTTAGGAATTGAATAAGCCGTTTTATGTAAGGGTTTTATAAAGAATTGGATAACTAGATAAAGTTATTGTAAATATTTCTTGATAGGAAATATTTATGCGATCGCAAAAAGACTTGATTCGGTAAATTGATTGAGTGAATCAATCAATCTCATCGGAATTAGTGATAGGTAAGAGTGGCTCTTGCTAGCTGTGAGTATCATCATAAATAAAGGGAGAAAACTCAGACACAAGAAGAACTCGATTAGCTTGCGATTCTCAATTTATAAGGTACTTTTGCAGAGCAAGCTAGAGTCACTATTGGGAACAGGATTCCGCTAGATGTTGTCGAGTTAGCAAGGGTGACGGACAGCAAATGTTAACAAGATTTAGCCAGTAATACGTTGAGTTAACTCAAGTTCTCTCGTTCTGACCGAGTCAACCGCTTTACTTTTCACAACTATGTCTAGATTTTTTCAGCCACGCTCTCGGCTAAACCACTTTACATCAGCGCTCATGCTGATGGTTAATCGCTGCTTGAGCAAGCTTCAACTAACCTCTGTGTTTCGCCACAACATAAGAGCCACCAAAACGTCGGACAGAAGGCAGTACGCTTCTAGAACGAAACGAATGAACTTGAAGCCCTACTCGCGGCTGCTTTGGTTTGGGTTAGCGATCGCCTTTTCGTCCCTTATCAGCATCATCTCACCGTCTCCAAGCCCTGTGGATGCAGCCGCAAGCGCAATTATTCAGCCGCCGCTTTCCACCAATCGCTCAAAAATTGTCGATGCCAACGGTCGCTCTGTACTACTTAGAGGGGTGAACTGGTTCGGTATTGAAACAGAGATGCACGCCCCTCATGGATTGTGGAAGCGAGACTACAAGGAGATGTTAGCTCAGCTCAAAGGCTTGGGCTACAACATGATTCGACTTCCCTACTCTGTACAATCCCTACGTGCCTCAGATGTAACGGGAATTGACTTTAGCATTGGCAGCAACAAAGAGCTTGAGGGTAAATCACCCTTAGAGGTCATGGACGCTGTTATTCAGGAGGCACAGCGCCAGGGATTACTAATCCTACTAGACTCGCACCGCCTCAACGACCAGCGCATTCCAGAATTGTGGTACGGTGACGGATTTACCGAAGCTGACTGGATTGATACCTGGAAAATGTTGGCAACCCGCTACAAAAATCAGGCGAACGTCATTGGGGCAGACTTGAAAAATGAACCCCACGGTCGGGCGAGCTGGGGTACAAACAACAAAGAAACAGACTGGCGACTAGCCGCAGAACGAGCTGGCGATGCGATTCTCTCGATCAACCGCAATTGGTTAATCGTCGTAGAAGGTGTTGAAAAGAACGTTCCAGGTCAAAAACTAGCCGTCCACTGGATGGGTGGAAATTTAGAGGGTGTTGAGCGCTTCCCAGTACGCTTGTCACGTCCCAATAAATTGGTCTACTCTCCCCACGAGTATGGTCCTGGTGTTTTCGATCAGCCTTGGTTTTCCGAATCACGCTTTCCTAACAATCTCACCAGTCGCTGGGAAACCGCATGGAACTATATCGCCACCAAAGGCATTGCTCCTGTCTTAATTGGAGAGTTTGGCGGACGGCAGGTAGACAAGAATTCCAAGGAAGGAGTTTGGCAGCGGAAGCTTGTAGATTTCATCAGTCAAAAAAATCTGAGCTTTGCCTACTGGAGTTGGAATCCCAACAGCACTGATACAGGCGGCATTCTGCAAGATGACTGGCTGAGTGTCGATGCTCCCAAGCAGGAAATACTTCAGGGATTGCTGAGGGCAAACAGTTTTGCCCAAAGTTCTGCAAGCACTCCCATTAGCTCACAGCCTCCCAGTTCACAACCTTCTAGTTCACGACCTCCCAGCTCACAACCTTCCAGTTCACAACCAAGTCCTAGACCTGTTGTTATCAATCCCGCACCCAACTCTCAATCGAGTGTGAGTGTTCCGACGACTGGTCGAGGTCAGCTAAAAGTAGCATCTAATATGCAGTCAGATTGGCAATCCGGCTTTTGTATGAGTATGCAGGTCACTAATCCAAGCAACACCAGTGTGCGTGATTGGCAAGTGACATTCCAAATGAATCAAGCGGCAATTAACAACAGTTGGAATGGTAATTTCAAACCCCAAGGCTCAAATTATGTAGTCACCCCCTTGGATTGGGGACAAGTCATTGAACCTGGTCAAAGTCGAGAAATTGGATTTTGTGCCAACAAACTTGGGTCTGACTACCAACCTCGGCAGATATCCGTTTCATTGCGGTAAGGTTTCATCTCGGACAAGGGGAAGGATTTTCTTTAGGAATTTACTAAAACCTCGCTTATAACTGTCAGCCAAGTTTTAGGCGGAAGTTCCCCCTCGCGGGGGACTTCCGATGAGCTTAAACCGTTGCAGCAAGATTTATAGAGCCATTTTCGTCTTGCCTGACCGTAGTCATGTAATCTAAGCTTTTTTTAAGAATTTACTGTGGCAAGATTTTTCAGTCAATCAGTGATGGAAGTTCCAACAACTCCGGTTGTTCTTCGACAAGAGCCAGAGGTTGTTTTATCTGCCACGTCTTATCCTGCGAAAGTTCCAACACAGACTGATGGTAATTCGCCAACGTAGAGCGATGCCCCACACTCAAAAAAGTAGTCCCTTTCGCCTGCAAATGTTGATATAACCGTTCCTCGTTCCCCAGATCTAACGCGCTGGTTGCTTCATCCAGAATCGCGTAATTAGGTTTGTTCAGCAGCAACCGGGCGAAGGTTAGCCGTTGTTGTTCACCTAACGAGAGGACATCTGCCCAATCCTGCTGGGCATCAAACCCCCCAAATCGTTCATCCAGTCCCGCTAAATTCACCTGTTCCAGAACTTGCTTCAAGTGTTGCTCGTCAACCTCAAGGTGGGTATTGGGATAGAGCAGTTGATCGCGCAGAGTGCCCAGCACCATGTAAGGACGCTGCGGCAGAAATAGAATCTGGTTGGGTTCAGGACGAACAATCGCACCCTCACCAGAATCCCACAATCCAGCGATCGCTCTTAGGAGAGAACTCTTGCCGCAACCACTCGGCCCCATCACCAAAAGCCCCTGTCCAACGGGTAACTCTATCGACAAATCTTCCACTAACGTTCGCTGATAATTGGGAGTTTGCAGGCTGAGCTGTTCGACTGCCACCCGATCTGCCTCAATTGTCTGAATCCTTGGCTTTTCCTCATCGGATGCCTGGGTTGCCTCTGTCTGTTCTAAAAACTCTGCAAAGGTATACAGACGATTAATTCCAGCTCCAAAAGTGGTCAATTGCTGGAAGCGGGCAACGACAACATTGAGCGAGAAGAAGACGCGGACAAAAGCTCCCTGTGCTTCAGAAACTTTACCCACCTCCATTTCTCCAGCAAAAATCGCGGGTGCGACAACCAAGGCAGGCAGGACGAAGGGGATGAACTCATAAGCATTCGTCAGAACATTTAAGTTCAACTCCCAAACCAGCAGCCGTTTGACATTCTCAAACACATCCAGAAACCGATGTTTGACCTGATTCGACTCCTGCTCCTCCCCTCGGTAAAAAGCGATCGCTTCCGCATTCTCCCGAATTCGCACTAGGCTAAAGCGGAGATTTGCTTCCTTCTTGAGTTGCTCAAAATTGAGTCGGACAAGCGGCTTACCAAAAATGACGCTTGTAACCAGAGTTCCAATCAGGGCATATAGCACCAGAAAAAACACTAGGGGTTTAGAAATGCCCCAGAGTACGCTGCTGAAGGCGAGCGTTGACAGCACCGACTCCACCAACCGCAGCAAAAAAGTGAGGGACTCCTGGGTAAAACTGCGAACATCCTCCGCAATTCGCTGATCTGGGTTATCAATCTCGGTTTCTGAGATATGCAGGTTGTAATAGGCGCGATCGCGAAAGTAGTTATCCACGAATCGATGGGTGAGCCATTTGCGCCATTGCAAACTGAGGCGATCGCGCAGATAGGTATAGCCTGCGAGCAATGGTGCATAGATCACCAGCACACCGATGAAAATGATCACGGTTTCCCAGAAGCGTGGCTCATCCTGGGCTGAGAGGGCTGAAATCAGCACCCCTCGTTTGTTGTTGAGCACCACACTCAACCCCGTATACGCCAGCAGGAACAGCACGACCCCCAGCAGTAATCCTCTGGCTTGCCATTTCTCATCCCCTGACCAGTAGGACTTGGCAATCGTCCAGAACTGCTGGAATACATTGAAGTTCAATCGATCCATCGGCTTGTTTCCCTTACAACTCGGTCTGCCAGGAGATAATAGATAGAGCTGAATCAGAGCAAAATATACTCAAATACTGGTGGGACTCATCTCTGGGCAATTGTTAAATTATGCTACAAATTTCTAATACAGTGAGCATTCCAGAGTATGAGATTGAGATGAGTGCAGTGCGCTCTCAAGGGGCAGGGGGACAAAACGTAAATAAGGTGGCGACTGCCATTCACCTGCGCTTTGACATCGTGGCTTCCTCGCTGCCTGAACGCTACAAAGAGCGATTGTTGAAGCTTTCCGACCAGCGCATTACCAAAGATGGGCTCATTGTCATCAAGGCTCAAGAACACCGCAGCCAGGAGCAGAACCGAGAAGAGGCGTTACAACGGCTGCAAGACTTGATTAAGAGTGCGATCGCACTCCCCAAACCCCGTAAACCCAGCAAACCGACTCGGAGTTCTCAAAGAAAGCGTCTGGATAGCAAAACTAAGCGATCGCAGATTAAGTCGATGCGAGGGAAGGTGACCGATGAATGAGTGGTATAGAAAAGACCTCGCTTACATTCATGACATTGGCTTCAGGAGCTACGTTCTGCAAGCGATTCCAGGAATTCTGGCAATTCTCAAACAGCATGGCATTCAGGATGGACTGATTGTGGATTTGGGGTGTGGCAGTGGTCTGTCAGCCGAGGAGTTGGTTAGGGCAGGCTATCGAGTATTGGGAGTTGATATTTCAGCTGCCATGATTGAGATTGCCCGTTGTCGGGTTCCTCTGGCTGAATTTCAGGTAGAGTCGTTTTTCAAGGTCGAAATCCCTAACTGTAGTGCAGTGATTTCGATTGGTGAATGTTTTAACTACCTGTTTGACCCTGACCACGCAACACTCACCCAGGTGTTCCAACACATCTATGATGCTCTTGTACCGGGAGGCATTTTCATCTTCGACATTGCAGAACCCGGACAGCTAAGTTGTGCAACTCCAGTCAAAAGCTTTACCGAAGGCGAAGATTGGATTGTTTTGGTGGAAAAAAAGGAAGACCCAGATCAGCACATCCTGACTCGGCGAATCATTACCTTTCGGCAAGTGGGAAACAACTATCGCCGAGATGACGAAGTTCACTGCCAGCGACTATATACAGCAGCAGAAATTTCCACAATGCTGCAACAGGTGGGCTACCAAGTCGAGATTCATCGTTGTTATGGTCAGTTTCCTTTACCCAACGCCCATGCTACCTTTGTTGCCAGAAAGTCCACAAGCAAACCTTCACTCTTCCGGGTTGTTCCAGAAGCCAGTAATGAGTGAGAGTGCTCGATTGAATTTTTAATGCCAATTGCGATCAGGTTCTGGCTGCAATCGTTTAGCAGCGTCAATCACATCTTGCAGTTCTACTGGATCGCTGAACGGATTGGCATCAAGTACCGTGACGCGGTTGAATTCCTTCTGCCATCGTCGCAGTTCTGCAACATAAGGCTCATAGGGCATCCGCTTGAGATTGCTCCCTTCCTCCACCAGGTCACAAATTCCGTTGTGCAGCCACTCACCCGTATGCCAATCCGGCATATCAACAGCGGGAAATAAACAAATGCCATGCAAATCCATCCCAGAATTAACTGCTGCCATAGACTCTTCCACTACGTCCTTTAGCCACTCATCTCTTCCTTCTTCCAACCCACTGGTTTCGCCAATGATCATCGGTCTGTGATACCGCTCCCAGAGGCGCTGCATTAAGTCATGGAGTGGCTTGATGCGATCATCGTCGGGTTTGAGTGCCTGATGCGGTCCTTGTTCCCGGTATTCCATCTGACCAAAGGAATAGTTATTTGCGCCAACGATATCAAGAATGGACGGGGAACCGCCGAGTTCAGGGTGTTCTTTTCCGTAAAGGATGTCCCATGCTAGGAATGTGTCTACATAGGTTTCGTGATGCGCTGCCTCTACCAGATCTGGGCGATCGCGTGGTGCCACCACCTGAACCAAGGGATCGATGTGAACCATCCTTGAGGCGGGTTCCACTTCTCGAATGGCATTAACTCCTGCGATCGCTGCCTTACATAGGGCCAGACGAAAGCGGAATCGGTCTTCTTTTGTAGTTTTATACGGAGCTACCCAGCCCCATTCTCCACCGCAGAATGAGAAAAATGTAATTTCATTAATCGGCGTGAAAAAATAGGGGCCACGCAAGCGGGGAATGACATACTCTGCTGCGGCGCGACAGTAACGGGCAAAGCGATCGGTAAACTCATTACTAAATGGATCGAGATCGTCGGGATACCCATAGTGGCAGAGATCCCAGATGGGAATGATTTGCGTCTGCTGCATCGCTGCAATCATGGGGTCAAGAAGAGAGAAGTCGTAGCAGCCATCACGATCGACCAGCGGCCAAGGAATCGCTTCCCGTGCCACATCAATCCCTAGCGATCTGCGCTTCGCAGCAGCGCTTCGCTATCGCAAGATGTTGTAATCTTCCTGTGCGTGGCGATCGTGCTGTGTCTCTTCAATTAGATTCCGCCGTCGCTTGTCCTTCCAAAGAAACGTCGAACACTCAAAGCCAGAGATGAAGAAGGTGGGGAAGATTCCAGGTCGTTGAGCCATGCGTTTGCTCTGGTAACTTTACTCGTCATCGTAGGTACTCTTGCCCATTTGAGGCACTATCTAACGTGGGATAAATCCGTTGAGTACCCGATTTCTGATGTTGGGTAGAGTCGGTTACCAAATATCCGAGCTGCGATCGCTGGTGTGATTGGGTCAATTGCCCTTCTCCTAAAGGTTCTCGTGCCCGTGATGTAATCCAACCCATCGCAGAAAAAGGAATAGTCAGTTTTTGATACTGAACCATAACACTTCCTTGCTCAAGGTTTTGCGGGAGAGGAGCAATCAGCGACAATAGAAGCCTCAACGCAAACAGCCGCTACTCTCTCTAGAACTCCGAATGGACACCATCAAATACCTCCTGTCGGAAGACCAAATGCCTACTGCCTGGTATAATATTCAGGCAGATTTGTCTACGCCTCTACCCCCCGTTCTCCATCCCGGCACCGGGCAACCGATTACTCCCGATGACCTGGCTCCCCTGTTTCCCATGAGCCTGATTGAACAGGAAGTCAGCCAAGAACGTTGGATTGAGATTCCTGACGAGGTTCAGTCCATCTACCGTCAATGGCGACCGACCCCGTTGTATCGCGCACGCCGACTAGAGAAAGCCCTCGATACCCCTGCCAAGATTTACTATAAATACGAAGGCGTTAGCCCTGCCGGAAGCCACAAACCCAATACTGCCGTTGCCCAAGCGTACTATAACAAGCAAGCAGGCGTAAAGCGACTGACTACGGAAACCGGAGCCGGACAGTGGGGTTCCTCACTCGCCTTTGCCGGGGCACTGTTTGGGCTGGAAGTGCTGGTCTATATGGTGAAAGTCAGCTATAACCAAAAGCCGTACCGTCGTGCGTTGATGGAAACGTATGGAGCTAGAGTGGTTGCCAGCCCTAGTGAAGAAACCCATGCAGGGCGATCAATTCTAGCCGCGTATCCCAACAGTACAGGTAGCCTGGGCATCGCGATTAGTGAAGCGGTAGAAGTTGCCGCACAAGATGAGGGAAGCAAGTATGCTTTGGGCAGTGTCCTCAACCATGTTTTGCTGCACCAGACGGTGATTGGACAAGAAGCCTTGGCACAGCTACAAATGGCGGGAGATTATCCAGATATTGTCGTTGGTTGTACAGGTGGGGGCAGCAACTTTGCCGGAATCGCCTTTCCGTTTCTGGGCGCAAAGCTACGCGGTGAACGAGAGGTTGAGATTATTGCTGTAGAACCCGCCGCCTGTCCAACTCTAACTCGTGGCAAGTACGCCTATGATTTCGGCGATACGGCTCACCTGACTCCACTAGTAAAGATGCATACCTTGGGCAGCACATTTGTACCGGAAGGCATTCATGCGGGTGGTCTACGCTATCACGGGATGGCTCCCCTCGTTAGCCATGTGGTGAACCTAGGACTCGCACAACCCCGCTCCGAATATCAGTTAGGTTGTTTCGCCGCAGGGTTGACCTTTGCTCGTGCCGAAGGAATCCTTCCCGCTCCAGAAGCCAACCATGCCGTTAAGGGAGCGATCGACGAGGCATTGAAATGCAAAGAGTCTGGCGAGAGCAAGGTGATTTTGTTTAACCTTTGCGGTCATGGGCACTTTGATATGCAGGCATACATGGACTATCAGGCAGGAAAACTAGTAGATACTGAGTACAGTGCAGAGGAAGTGGCAATGGCTCTGGCAGGATTACCTGTTGTCGGTTAGAGCGAATGAGAGCTGATTTTATACCGCCCTCAGTTGTTGACATTCAAGAAAAAGAGGCAATCTGCGCTTCGCTGCAGCGCTTCGCTATCGCTCTTTTCCAGCAACTTGAACGTCAGGTGGTTCAGGTTCCCTTCAAGCAGGGCACAACTGCAATCGCAACTGCCTACTTTATCCACTGATTGAGTTGGGGGCGAATTGGCTACACTTCCGCAAACAGGCTGCTCTGGCTGCCGCTTTAGCTTTCCCAATGATTGACCCAAAGCTGCTCGATGCCCTTCGTTGTTCTCTACTGCATCACGAGATGCCAGGATGGAAAGCGGCGATCGCGTCCTTCACCCAAAGTGGAGGTTATGGTAATTTTGGCGATCGCATCGCTCAGGTTCAACATCCCACCCTGATATTGTGGGGAGAAGCCTATGCTTTTTCGATCTAAGCGCCCCAACCCCCGTCTACACGCAGGGTTGCTCCAGTAATATTGCTAGCTTCAGGAGAGGCAACGAACGCAACAAGGGCTGCTACCTCGTCGGGTTTGCCATAGCGTCCCAGTGCGGTTCGTTGTTTCTGAAAATCAGCTTGAAGTCCATCGGCTGGGTTGAGTTCAGTATCAATCGGTCCAGGCTCAACGCAGTTGACCGTAATGTTCTGTGGTCCCAAATCCCGCGCCCAACCGCGTGTTAACCCTGCTACTGCAAACTTGGTAGCACAGTAAATCGAGGAATTAGGTGTCGGAACTGCTTCACCTAACGCGCTGCCAATATTGATAATTCGCCCTCCTGCCTTCATGCGTCGAGCCGCTTCACGACTGGTAATAAATACAGACCGAACGTTGAGATTCATCTGCTTATCGAACGACTCATCGGTAATCTCAGCGAGAGTTCCGTACTCTGCTGTTCCAGCATTGTTGACCAAAATATCAACCGTGCCCAATTTATCTTCAGTTTGGTTGAACAGGTCAAGGATTTGTGTTGAATCGGTTACATCAGCTCGTAGTGCAATTGCTGTGCCTCCATTGGATTGAATCTGCTCAACGACCTGATTGGCTGCATCCGGACTACTAGAATAGTTAACAACAACTCGCGCACCTTGTGCCGCCAGTTTTTTACAGATAGCGGCTCCAATTCCTCGCGATCCGCCTGTGACGATCACTACCTTATCTGTGAGAGGTAAATTCATAGTGACATTCTCCTGCGCTAAATAGAGTGTTTACCGTTCCTCTCCGACTACCTGACGCCGATATCGTATTCTACCCACATTTCCTAGATGAGCAGGAAAGCGATCGCTTGCTCACACAACTGACTGAAGCGATCGACTGGCGACAGGACTGGATTACTATCTACGGGCGTTCAATGCCTCAACCCAGGCTGACGGCTTGGTATGGTAATCCCGGTATATCCTACACTTACTCTGGCATTACGATGCACCCCTCTCCCTGGACACACACACTACTTGACCTCAAGGCAAAGGCTGAAGCGGTTTCTGGTGTGGTGTTCAACAGTGTGCTACTCAATCTCTACCGAGATGGCAACGACAGTATGGGGTGGCACAGCGATGATGAACCAGAGTTGGGGCAGGGTCCAGTCATTGGTTCTCTGAGTTTGGGCGGAACGCGGCGGTTCATGCTCCGACACCGAGCCGAGAAAGGCTTGAAGCATCAACTGGAGTTAACTTCTGGTAGTTTCTTGTTGATGCAGGGGACAACGCAGCACTACTGGCAGCATCACATTCCTAAAACTAAACGTCCGGTTCCTCCCCGGATTAATTTGACCTTTCGAGTAATTAACCTCTCAACGAGCATGAGCCTTACTGATTCACTTTGACAAGTTGATTCAGCAGAATACTAGCTACGAGGCTGACTGTGTATTAACAAATAACAAACAACAAACTGTATTGTTCAACACAGGATTCTAGTTGCCAAGCCCACCTTCTATAATTGCTTCGGCTTGATGAATAAGCGATCGCAACTCTTCCACTGTCTCGTTCTTCACCTCCTTCCACAACCCTCGCTGATTCGCTTCTAGTAACCGTTCTGCCATATCTCGTAATGCCCAAGGATTCTTCTGTTGAATAAAGTCTTGCACCACTGGTTTGAATAAATACGCCTCTGCTACACCTTGATACATATGGTCTTCCACACAATTAGCTGTAGCATCATAGGCGAATAAATAATCAACTGTTGCTGCCATTTCAAAAGCACCTTTGTAACCGTGCCGCATCACTCCCTCAATCCACTTCGGATTGACAACACGAGAACGGTACACTCGTGCAATTTCCTCTCTTAACTGCCGAACTTTCGGGTTTTCAGGAATCGAGTTATCACCAAAATAGGTTTGAGGATTCTTACCCGTCAAAGCCCGTATCGCTACGGTTAAACCACCCTGAAACTGGTAATAATCATCAGAATCTAGCAAGTCATGTTCGCGGTTATCTTGATTGTGCAGGACAACTTGCATCTGCTGGAGGCGTTGCTCAAAAGCTTCGGGTGCAGCAACTCCTTCACCCCTCCCTTGGTAAGGAACATGAGGGGTACTAGTGTAGGCATAGCTACTCCAATTGATATAAGCACGAGCAAGGTCTTGCTCATCATTCCAATTTTGGGCTTCAATCAAACCTTGTAATCCTGCACCATAAGCACCAGGCTTAGAGCCAAAGATACGATAACGCGATCGCATTTGAGCCTCCTCTTTACTCAACCCTGCTGCTTCCCACTGCTGTTGTTCCTGTTGAACTTGCGACGCTAAGGGATTTTGCTCTGGTGCTTCATCCAGCGCTGCAACTGCCTCCACAGCTTGGTCAAATAAATCAATCAAATTCGGAAAAGCATCACGGAAAAACCCAGAAATCCGCAGCGTCACATCTACACGAGGACGGCCTAACACCGACACAGGCAAAATCTCAAAATCCACCACCCGACGCGATGGATAATCCCACACTGGCTGAACACCCAACAAAGCAAGCGCTTGAGCCAAATCATCCCCACCAGTACGCATCGTAGAGGTTCCCCAGACTGAAAGCCCCAGCGTTTTCGGATACTCACCATTTTCCTGCGTATAACGCTCAATTAAAACGGATGCCGCCTTACGTCCCACATCCCATGCCGTTTCAGTGGGAATAGCACGAATATCAACAGAATAGAAGTTGCGACCTGTTGGTAAAACTTCCGGACGTCCTCGCGTCGGTGCGCCAGAGGGACCACTGGGGACATAGCACCCATCCAGCCCTCGCAAGAGTTGAGTGAGTTCTTGATTAGTTTGTTGAAGTGCAGGAAAAAGGCGATCGCGTATCCAATCTAGTTCTTGTTTTGTGTGTTGTTCGTTGTCTGTTATTCTTTGTTCGTTATTTGTAAGCAGTTGTTCAACGAGGGTCGCGGCTTGCTGTTCGAGTACCTCAACAACATCACCAAGAGTGCGACAATCTTTGCCATTAACCACTGACGACAGACCATTTACCATTGACAAATCAGCCGTAAGCGGATCGATATCCAATCCCCAATCCTTAGCAAGGGCACGAGTTAGACCAAGACGACCCTTACCAGGATGACGTGCGATCGCAACAATCAAATCTCGTAATTGCCGCCCCTGCGGACACTGCCCAAAAACGTGCAGACCATCTCGAATCTGAGCCTCCTTCAACTCACAAAGATAGCCCTCAGCACGGGTAAGGAAAGTTAAAACATTCTCCCCTCCTTTGTAACCCTGAGCCTTAGCCTCACCCATAACCCCTTTACTTTTCAGCCCCAGATCTAGGTGACTTACAGACAAACCTACCTTGTGCGGGGGGTCTGGGGGAGACACTTGTCCCCCAGTGGGGGGGGTTGGGGGGGGAACCTCCCCCCAATCCGGGTTTTCTCCAGATAAATTCTGAATTGAAGCTTGAGAAATTTCTAATCCCAAATCACGATAGAGATTTTCTTGGAAAATTAGCTGAGTAATGCGATCGCCAATCAAAGACAACCGAGAAGGATCTAAACTCTGAGCCTCATAATACTCATCAATTAACCCCTCCAGTTTTTGCAACGAACCATACAACTCAGCACGAGTCATTGGCGGTGTCAAGTGGTCAATAATCACCGCTTGCGATCGACGCTTAGCTTGAGAACCCTCACCAGGGTCATTAACAATAAAAGGATACAGATGCGGGATCGCACCCAAAGCCACTTCTGGATAGCAGCTACCCGATAACGCCACACTCTTACCCGGTAACCACTCCAGATTCCCATGTTTCCCCACATGCACCACAGCCTGAGCGCCAAAATATTGCCGCAACCAGTAATAGAACGCCAGATAAGCATGAGTTGGCTCTAAATCCGGTGCGTGATAATTCAAACTAGGGTCAGCATCATACCCTCGCGATGGCTGAATCCCCACGAATACATTCCCCAGTTGAATTCCAGCAATCGGGAAGGCAACACGGAGATTTTCAGTCCCCTGCTCAAAACCTCCCCAGCGATCGCATATTCCCTGCTGAACCTCCGGCGGCAACGTTTCAAAATACTCCTGATACTCGTCCCAAGACAACTGCTGCTGTACTACTCGCAACTCCCGCCCTTCCAGGTCATTCGTCACCCCAGCCGTTAGCCGCTTAATCAGTTCGTCTCCAGTTTCCGGTATATTTTCAACCTGATAACCCGCTTCCTGCAACGCTTTTAGAATCTCGATACAACTAGCAGGCGTATCTAATCCAACACCATTAGCAAGGCGTCCATCACGATTCGGGTAGTTTGCCAAAATCAGGGCAACTCGACGTTCAGATACAGGAGTTTGGCGCAGTTTTATCCAGTTCGCAGCTAAATCCGCAACAAAATTAATGCGATCGCGCACAGGCTCATAAACCACAACATCCGTTTCCAGAAACGGATTCCACGTTTGAACAGACTTAAACGAAACCGCGCGACTGATAATTCTCCCATCCACTTCTGGCAGTGCCACATTCATCGCCGTATCGCGTGGTGTCAACCCCTGAAACTGCTCAGACCATTGTTCCACCGTGCCGCCACTCAGAATAACCTGCAACACAGGCACATCCAGACGAGTCCACAACTCCAACTGCGGAGTCTCCGCCTCCAACTTGGCAACCGAGAAACTCGTTGTATTGAGCAACAGCCCAATCCCCAAACCATCTTTAGGCTGGAAATACGGCAACAACTCTGCCTGCACCTCAGCGTCGCGCAAAGAGGAGACAAACACCGGAACAGGTTCCAACTGTCGTTGGGCTAACGCTTGACACAAAGCATCAATCGGCGCAGTATTCCCCGCTAAGTAATGAGCGCGGTAGAACAGCAATCCAACTTTGTTGTTTGTTGTTTGTCCTTTACTCTCCCCCCTTTTTAAGGGGGGTTGGGGGGGATCGAAGCGCCACGAATAAACTCCAACACGAGCAACAACTTCTGGCAATTCTGGATGATATGTTTCCCCCAAGCAGACATCAGCAACAAATTTGAGGGCATTCACAAAATTCTTGATGCCACCTTCTGTAAAGTAGCGCCAGAGTTGGTTAACTGCTGTCAGTGAGAGAGTTGAGTGACTGATTAAATCAGGATCAGGACGTTCATCTCCAGGCAAAACTACCAAAGCCGCCCCCGTTTGTTGTACTGTCTCCTGTACAACTTCTAATCCATAAGACCAATAGGAACGTCCTCCTAAGAGCCGTAGAATAATAATCTGGGCAGAAGCCAAGACAGTTTCGGCATAGGTATCAATAGTCAGTTGCTGCTGCAATTGCAAGAGGTTAACTACCCGTACTGCTGGGAACTCGGTTGGCAGTTGAGCGATTGATGCTGCCAGAGTCTGAATATCTGTATCAGCAGCCGTCAGAAAAACAATAGGTGCTGGTGTTTGTTCAATAAAAACAACGCCTTCAACTTGAGGGTTCCACCCTCCTGGCGTTGCGGCAATACGATGCATGGCTTTGTCCTCTAGTTTTCCTGATGGCAACCCAACTTTTAACTCATCCTGGTTACGGCGAGATGTTAGAGATGAAGATTGAAGAATATATCATGACTGAGTTGCTACGTCTTGGATAGCATCAACGAAGAAACCTTATTAACATCCATCATCCGATGGATTTCTGTCAGGCTGATTGATTGAGTAGCCTGTTATGGGTGAATCGCTGTTGCAATTTGAGATGTAGATCAAAATAATGCCTATATCAGGTAATCCTAGATTCAGCCGAAATCTACGCCTAACTATGTTTGAGCGGCTGCAAGAACTATTACAGTTGTGGAGTTCAACACTAGGGGAAGGGGTTGTCCTTTTAACACACAAAGAACTCTCTAGTACAGTAGTTGCTCCAGAGAATCAGGCACAACGATTTACTGTTGTAGTCTCTAAAAAATTTAGTGTCCTATTGTTGGGAACGCCACAATCAAAGCTGTTGAATGGGAATGGAGCAACACCAACACTGTATCAGGTCGGGTTAACATTCGAGCCAGATGCGATCGCTTCTTTCCTGACTCAGTTGGCTCATCAGCTAGAAAACGCTTCGGATACCCTCAAATTAATTAGCATTACCCAAGCCTCCATTCAACCCAATGATGCCGCAACTCAGGGTGAATTTACACTCGCACTACTAGAACTACTCTCCTCAGAAGAAAGCAACCCTCCACTAGCACAAAACTCAACTGACTCGACAGTTTATGCCTGTCAACCTCTAGTAGAAGAGGCGTTGCGTCATCAGGTTGAACAAGAACGACTACTCCATCAAGTCACGACTCAAATCCGTCAGAGTTTAGAGTTACCCGTCATCCTCAAAACAGCCGTTGAGCAAGTACGGCATTTCCTACAAGTAGACCGATTAGTAATTTACCAATTTGACTTCCCACCTCCTGAAGAGAAATCTGACTCTAAGGGGTTTAGTATTGACCTTGATGTGGAAGAAAAGATATTGCCGACAGATAGCATCGGTAAAGAAATTGCTCCCTCGGCTATCACAACTGAGTCATCACCCTTACCCCTCGCCTCTAAACCGAACTGGGGTTGCGTTACTTATGAAGCAAGAGCTTCCGACAGTATCCTCTCTGTGCTGAATTTGGTTGAAGAGCAAGACTGCTCAATTCATGTACCCAACTGTCGAGAGCGATATCGTCAAGGGCTAACTGTTGCCATTGATGATGTTGAAAGTGCCTATGCTGCATCTCCTTGCTTACTGAACATGCTGCAACAGATGCAAGTACGAGCCAAATTAATTGCCCCAATTGTTGTTCAAAACAACCTGTGGGGGTTACTGATTGCTCATCAGTGTTTTGAGCCACGCCATTGGCAAGACAGTGAACGAATGTTTTTGAAGCAGATTGCGGAACATCTGACTGTCGCCATCTACCAAGCTCAGTTATATGCTCAGTTGCAACAACAAAAAACGACTCTCGAACAACGAGTAATTGAGCGCACACAAGAACTTCGGGATACCCTGCAAGCGGCACAAGCAGCAAGCCGTGCCAAAAGTGAATTCTTAGCGGCGATGAGTCATGAGTTACGGACACCTCTTACTTGTGTGATTGGAATGTCTGCCACCTTGTTGCGCTGGTCTTTTGGACAAGAAGGAGAAAGAACTGTACCAGTGGTTAAGCAACGGCGTTATTTACAAACCATCCAAGAGAGTGGAGAACACCTCTTGGAACTCATCAACGATATTCTAGATTTGTCTCAAGTTGAGGCAGGAAAGGCAGTTTTAAATATTAGTGAATTCTCTCTAAGTAAGCTGACACACCAAACGTTAGGAGCCTTACAGGAAAAAGCACTGCTTCGGGACTTGAACTTGGAGATGGATTTTCGGGTAAAACTAGAAAGCGATCGCTTTTGTGCTGACCAACGTCGGGTTAGACAAATCCTCTTTAATCTCTTGGGTAATGCCGTCAAATTTACCCCGGAAGGTGGACAAGTCACACTACGAGTCTGGCGAGAAAACAACTTAGCCGTTTTTCAAGTTGAAGACACGGGTATTGGGATTGCCGATGATCAGTTACCACTTTTATTCCAAAAGTTTCAGCAGCTAGAGTCTGTATATCACCGCAGTTACGAAGGGACGGGTTTAGGCTTAGCGTTGACGAAACAGCTAGTCGAACTACACGGAGGTCGAATTGAAGTTGAATCGGTTGTCAATGAGGGTTCCGTATTTACCGTCTGGTTACCGACACAACCTATTTCCTCCACCACTTCTGCCAAAGCAACACTCAAGAACAACTCCAAGCCCCAAGGAAGTATTGTTTTGGTCGAAAACCATGAGGAGACTGCCACACCAATTTGCGAAGCCCTGACAACCGCAGGATATCAAGTTGTTTGGCTTATTGATGGTTCCACAGCTATTGATCAAATTAAACTGCTCCAGCCGAGAGCTGTGATTGTTGATTGGCAGTTGCCAGGAGTCGATGGTTATGAGATGGTCTACTCCCTCCGTAACTCACCCACAACCCAACAAATCAAAATTCTTGCTCTAACGACTCCTATACCGACAGATCAGGAATACGAACTGAGATCTGAAGTGGATGATTATTTGCCCAAGCCCATAGAAACCGTACAGTTATTGGACAAAATTACAGCGTTGATGGAAAATTAACGACACTCTATTTTTTTAAGATTTATGCAAATTGCTCGTTTAAACACAAACGCTATTCGTAGTAATACGGGGGGCAGTGCTCACCCTACTTCTTAGAGGTTCTGCGTAAGTCCTGTCTATCTCAAGCTTTCACCTGAACAGGTGAGCCAATCAGTGGAAGTTAAAGCCTTGAATTTTTGTGTATCTTATAAAGATATGTAAAGATTCTGACAGACACGAGGTAGTTAGAATGCTGGTGTCATTATTGATCAGTTTGGCGATCGCAACACTTGCGATTTGCGTTAGTTTCAATGCTAGGGATGAAATTGTGCAGATAGGAGCAGCAATCGTTGCTATACTCTGTCTGTTCTTAAGCCTTATCTTTGCTCCAACACTCATCAAATTCCTGATTGTCGTTGCACTCCTTCTCAGTGGCAAACCCACGATTAACACTCAAGGGAACAATGAGATCGGGCTAAACAGCAAATCAGTTTATTGAGCTGAATGCTTTGAAGCGTCCTTTCATCAGCTTATCTCAACCAAAAACTGGATCTAAATTCTGAAGAGTTGATAGACAAAGTAAAAATACGTTTCTCTCGCCAGAAACGACATTTGGCTCTTGAAGCTGCGATATCGAGTAGTTGGTGTGGGAGAAGGGTAAGCATCTATATCTAAATCTCGTGCCATTAATACTGCTCGCTTCATGTGCAAGGGGTCGCTGACAATGAGAATTCGCCTCAATTGATGTGTGGCAGCGACTTGACTAGCGTAGTAGAGATTCTGCCGAGTTGTTCTTGATTTTGTTTCGGTCAAAATATCCTCTGCATCAACACCTTGCGCGATCGCATAACGTTTAGCGACAATTGCTTCAGATGGCTCACTACTCTCCCCTTGTCCACCTGTGAAAATGAGCCGTTGGATATCATTGCGTTTATAGAGATTAATCCCATGATTAATTCGTTCTCGGAAGACAGGGGAAGGCTTATCTCCCCAAGCCGCCGCTCCTAGTACAATTGCAGCATCAGCCGGAACTTTCGAGGTATTGCTGCCATAGAGGTAAATGCTTAGTGCTGAATATCCAATCACGATGAAGAACATGGATATCAAGCCAAGCAATGTGAGAGCAAGCCACCGTTTTTTAGGAGGATAACGTAGCACTTAAACAGATTTTCACTCCTAGACTAAAAGTGTTGTTGGTTGTTAGTTCTTTGTTCTTTGTTCTTTGTTGTTTGTCAGGACTTACGCAGTTGAATAAATCTTGCCCCCTGCCCAAAATTGGGGGGAACCGGAACTTCTCACGTCTACCTCCAATTGCGGGATTTGGGGAGCAAGTGCGTATCTTTTACAAACAACCAACAACAAATAACTAACAACCTCTTGAGTTGAGTGTCGTTGAAATCTGCCAGCTATGGTAGGCTATCTGCGATGAGGAGTGCTGGGAGAAGTGAGTAATGACAAAAATGCGTGTTGGGCTGTTGTTTGGTGGTTGTTCAGGGGAACACGAAGTATCGATTAGTTCAGCAAGGGCGATCGCAAAAGCCCTAAGTGCAGACCAAAATCTTGACAACTACGAACTGTTGCCCGTTTATATCCAAAAAGATGGCTTCTGGCAATCAGGAGAGGTGGCACAACAAGTCCTGGAATCTGGCAAGGCTCTACAGTTAGACGGCGAAAACGAGGTTTATCTTCCTTCTTCAACAACTGATACTCAGGCGCTAGCCAAGCAGACTGAAACCTTACCATCAACCACAGGTTTTTCTAAATTAAAGCAAGCGAGTCAGAATGCAAGCTGGTCAGAGGTAGATGTTTGGTTTCCCATCCTCCACGGGCCTAATGGTGAAGATGGTACAGTTCAAGGCTTGCTGAAATTAATGCAAGTTCCCTTCGTGGGTTCTGGAGTCTTAGGCTCAGCTATGGGTATGGATAAAATTGCCATGAAAATGGCGTTTGCTCATGCTGGGTTACCTCAGGTGAACTACATGGCAGTTAACCGTTCCCAAATCTGGTCGAGTCCTTGTGTGTTCCCCAAGCTTTGTGACCAGATTGAGCAAACATTAGGGTATCCCTGTTTTGTCAAACCCGCGAATTTGGGTTCTTCTGTAGGGATTGCGAAAGTGCGATCACGATCGGAATTAGAAGCCGCTTTGGATAATGCTGCAAGCTACGACCGACGATTGATTGTAGAAGCAGGCGTTGTCGCACGGGAAGTTGAGTGTGCTGTCTTAGGTAATGACCAACCGAAAGCCTCAGCTGTTGGGGAGATTACCTATGAAAGTGATTTTTATGACTATGAAACCAAATATACAGAGGGTCAAGCGGGTTTATTAATTCCAGCCCCACTGCCAGATGCTGTGACGACCCAAATACAGGAAATGTCACTTCAGGCATTTGCGGCTGTTGATGCGGCTGGATTGGCGCGAGTGGACTTTTTCTATGTTGAAGCCACAGGAGAAGTCTTCATCAATGAAATCAACACACTACCTGGCTTTACAGCAACAAGCATGTATCCGCAATTGTGGGCAGCAACGGGTGTTCCCTTCCCAGAACTGGTTGACCAATTGGTTAAGCTAGCAGTGGAACGGCACAACGGTTGAGTGTGAAGTAAGCTGTCACGCATTTAATTTGTGATAGGTGCTCATGGGAAAAAGGTAAAAGGGAAAGAGGAAAAGGTTTTTCCCTTTTGCTTTTCCCTTTCACCCTTCGCCTTTGGGTCGTTCAATCTGTCCTAACCTTTATGGCTACAGCTATAAGTGTTGGGCTGTTGGCAGCGTTGTAGTCTAATCTGGGTTTGGTAATCCGTTAAACAACCTTTAGGAGGGAAACTTGGAACGGACATTTCTCATGGTCAAGCCAGATGGTGTACAGCGCAACCTGGTGGGTGAAGTTATTCGCCGTCTTGAGTCAAAAGGCTTTACGCTGGTTGGGTTAAAGCTGATGAATGTCAGCCGTGAACTTGCCGAAAAGCACTACGACGTTCATAAAGAAAGACCATTTTTTTCTGGACTTGTCGATTTCATTACCTCTGGTCCCGTGGTGGCAACTGTCTGGGAAGGAGACGGTGTTATCGCCTCAGCAAGAAAGATTATTGGAGCAACCAATCCTCTCACCGCTGAACCAGGAACCATTCGCGGTGATTATGGTGTAAGCATTGGTCGCAATCTGATCCACGGTTCAGATGCTCCAGAGACAGCGCAGTACGAGATTAACCTCTGGTTTACACAAGAGGAACTCGTGAGCTGGCAACCTACTTTAACACCCTGGTTGTACGAGTAGAAAGCAAAAACACTAAGCTGTTGTCGTTTTAGTAGACGAGAGGAATGGCGGAAAATATGGGAGGCTCGATGCCTCCTATATTTCTAAACACTACGCTGATTGCAGTGATGAGGTTCAATCAATGAGGAAGGCTCTTACTAGTATTTACAGTCCTCACCGTACAAAGTCTTTTGAGAGCCATCTAGGACATAGCGCACGCACCGACCGCTTTGTGCTTGCCACTGGGTAATTGCTATCGTAGCTGCCAGTACGAGCAGCATGGTAACTCCGACAGTGTTCGCCATTCGCTTCCCTTTGAACAAAAGGCGGTAACTCGTGCGGACAATATCAAGACCAAAGTAGGGCACCCGTAGCCGAAGTGGTGAGAACAGGGGACGGTATAGCCAGTAGTAGGCTCTCTTCAGGTTATTCCACTTTGAGCAGGTCTCTTCATGGAGGAAGTCTGAGACATCCACAACCAATCCCTTACCTTCCAGCATCATTACATTGCGACCGTGGACATCATGGGGGTGGAGACCACGCCCACGCGCATAGTCTAAAGCCTGATCGATATCCTGTATGACCCGCTCTGGGATTCGTAGTCCAAGATGTAGGCAGTCGTAGAGGGTTACTCCCTCCAGCCGTTTTAGGACTAGAAAGCTCTCTCCAGCATACAGGCACTCAGAGAATGCCGGGTGAGAACCCAAGCGACGGTAAACTTCCAACTCCTCCTCGAAGCCTGAACGACCAGGCGCGTAGATCTTCACCACCTGGAGAGGGTGGTCAGGATGATAGACTACTGCGGCATAGTTCCCGGTTCCGAGTAGCTGCCAAGGAGAGGGGATCTGGTGGACTTTCACTGGATTGTGAGCAGTGATGCTCTCGATCCGCAGACCGGGAAGTAGGTCTTGATGGACACTCTCGATCAGCCGATTCATGGGTGAGCTATCCATATTATGTTCTCAGAGGGAAGCAGAATGCCTCTGCACCACTCCAGTCGGTGCGTCACAGGCACTGCATTTTTCTTCAAGTTACATGTTTACGATTTCGGAAAGCGCACACTTGCGAAATCTTAAGTGAAGTTATTGAATCTATAAGCTATGTAGAGACGGCAAACGCAAACTAGACTAGGTGGGAGAGATACCTGAAAGCCCCAAATATCATAAAAGGCTCTGTGAGAAATTGGAATGACGATTCTGATAGCGTCACATACCTTCAGAGATTTACTGAATTTTGGATTTCAGTAGGAATGATGGAACAAGGCTATCTGGTGGACAGTACTCCCCTTACAGGAAGGTTACCGTTGCCTTAGCTGCTCTTCAATCTTTTTGTCAACAGTGGGTAATCTGGAGATATTTCCCATGCAACTCAATTGGCTAGACCGTATCGGTGACTGGAACCCACAACTGTTTCGGGAATTAAAAGGTCGCCTAAATCTGCGAAACGTAGCGATCGCACTGGTGATGTCACTGGTTTGCCAGATGCTCTTTTTCCTATCTTGGTCAGGGCGGGTTCCCAGTGAAAACATACACATATCTGACCCTTACTGCAAGGTACAAGCCACTTATTTCTCTTATCAACAGCAAGATCAGAAACTGCAAGCTCAATACAGACAGCTACAAAACCAATTCAACCACTACACTACGCCGCAACACTACAACCCCGAAAAAATCCAACAACTTAAACAAGAGATAGAAGTACATAAGGGGAAAGTCAAAGACATACAACTTAAATACAATGGCAACTGCCCTAAAGACGAGATTAACGTCGAAAAGTGGTGGAAAGACCACTATGCCCAGATGTTTACAGGGCTATGTGTGATGCTGACGTTTGCTCTGTTGGTGGTGGGTTGCTATATGCTCATCAGCGACTTGGCAGGAGAGGAACGGCGTGGCACCCTGAACTTTATCCGACTCAGCCCTCAGTCTAGCCAGAGTATTTTGAGCGGCAAAATCCTGGGAGTCCCAGCTTTGCTTTATTTAGCCGCCGCACTAACGATACCGTTTCAGCTATGGTTAGGGTTCTTGGCTGAAATTCCCTTGGGTGAAGTTATCAGCTTTTGGGTAGTTCTGATTGGTAGCTGTGCATTCTTCTACAGTGCAGCCGTGTTGTTGGGCTTAGTTAGCTATTGGTTTAGTGGGTTTCAGTCTTGGTTCGGCGCTGGTGCTGTTTTAGCTTTCTTGAGTTTTACCAACTATAAATCGATCGCCTATAGTCCCAACGATTGGCTTAATCTATTTAGCCCCGTCGTTCTGCTGCCCTATTTGGTTGATCGAACGGGTTCCCCATATACACAGCTTCCTTTCTCTCAAGGTGTTATCCAAGACTGGCAATGGTTCTACTTCCCCTTAGGTGCATCTGGCATCAGCGTTATCATCTTCGCGCTGCTTAATTATGGGGTTGGGACGTACTGGATTTGGCAAGCCCTCAATCGGCGTTTTCGCAATCCCAGTACCACAATGCTGAGTAAGCGACAGAGTTATTTCCTCTCAGCTTCATTTGCTGTGGTTACTCTAGGCTTTGCTGTTCAATCTACTGGAAAACAGCACACACCATCGTTGTTCGATAACTTTATTACCTTGCTCTCGATGAACTGGCTGCTACTGGTTGGTTTGATTGCGGCATTGTCACCGCACCGCCAAGCTTTGCAGGATTGGGCACGTTATCGACGCGAACAAACTTCTGGTCGTAAAGGCTTCTGGAAGTCTTCGTTGGTGCAGGATTTAATTGTTGGTGAAAAGAGTCCTGCTGTAGTTGCGATCGCAATTAATCTTGCAATCATCGCTGCTCCTGTTGCACTTTGTAGTTTGATTTTATTTATAGGTTCTGACCGTTCTAGCAAACTACAACTCCTTTCGGGTTTAGTTTTGAACCTGACATTTATTTTGATCTGCGCTGCCCTCACTCAGTTGATGCTGTTGCTGAAAACGGATAAGCGGGCAATTTGGGCATCTGGAACCGTAGTCGGGATGACGCTTGTACTCCCAGCGCTTTTAGGTTTACTGTCAATTCATCCCGGCGAGAACGGTGGAGGATTGTGGTTGTTTACAAGCGCTCCTTGGGATGCTCTCAGACACGCATCGACAACACTAATTGCTCAAGTGCTTGTTGTTCAGTGGTGTATCCTGAGCCTATTGAGTTGGCGATTGACACGGCAACTGCAACAAGCTGGAGAGTCGTCTACTAAAGCGCTGTTTGCAGCTCGTCCTTCGGTTTAAGTGAATCAATAACACTTCACGGAACGGGCGCACGGTTGTGCGCCCCTATAAATCCCTACGATTTTTTCTTTAACCAGCTAAACATTGCTCGTAAATCTTTGCCAACTTCCTCGATTGGATGTTCGGCTTCCTGACGACGCATCGAGGTAAAGCCAGGTTTGCCTGCTTGGTTTTCCAACACGAATTCACGGGCGAATTGCCCAGATTGAATTTCTTGCAGAATTTTCCGCATCTCGGCACGGGTTTGGTCGGTAACGATGCGAGGCCCACGGGTATAGTCGCCATACTCAGCGGTGTTGGAGATGCTGTCGCGCATCTGGGCAAGTCCGCCTTCCACAACCAAGTCAACAATCAATTTGACCTCGTGGAGACATTCAAAATACGCTAACTCTGGTTGGTAGCCAGCATTGACGAGCGTTTCAAAGCCAGATTTGATTAATGCACTCAAACCGCCACAGAGTACAACTTGCTCTCCAAATAAATCGGTTTCGGTTTCTTCGCGGAAGCTGGTTTCTAGGATACCTGCACGGGTTCCACCGATTCCTTTAGCGTATGCCATTGCGCGATCGCGTGCTTGACCTGTTGCATCCTGATATACGGCAAACAAACAAGGGACTCCTTCTCCCTGTTCATAAGTCCGGCGTACCAAATGCCCTGGCCCTTTGGGTGCAATCATCACGACATCGACTTCGGGGGGCGGGACAACTTGACCAAAGTGAATATTAAAGCCGTGGGCGAAGGCGAGTACCTTTCCTTCCTTGAGATTTGGCTCGATTTCCTCTTTGTAAACCGTTTTTTGAACTTCATCGGGCAAGAGAATCATGATGAAGTCAGCGGCGGCAGCCGCATCAGCAACCGAGTGGACTTTTAAACCTGCTTGCTCGGCTTTTGTTGCAGACTTACTGCCCGGATACAGCCCAACAATGACGTTCATGCCGCTATCTTTGAGATTGAGGGCGTGAGCGTGACCTTGAGAACCGTAGCCGATGATTGCAACTGTTTTATCGGCGAGTAGGTCTAAGTTGGCATCAGTGTCGTAGTACATCCGGGCCATAGAAGCATCTCCTTGAGCGAGTGTTGTGAGTAATTGCGAACTCTTGATTTTACCCCAAAATTTGTGGCAAGCCTTTGGTTATAGCAGTCAGCTTTCAGCAATCAGCTTTCAGCCAAATGGGCGAAGGGAGCGAAGACTCGCTCATAGAGTCAATGTCTTAACCTAATTGGACTTCATTGGCGACAGCTATAAAAATCCTTCGTTGCCAGTAGTGGTTTATTTATCGTAGGGTTGAGTCTAAACCGTGCCTAGACCCCAAACGGGTACTCAAGAGGCTCAATGACTACTCTGCAATCTCTGTTTCATCACCTTGCGATCGCTTCTACTGAGTACGAACTGCGGTCAGTGTTCCTCGATACCGCAGGTGAACTCTTTCAATCACAGGCTTGGGGTTTTACTCTTTTAGATCAGGACTTTCAGATTGTAGAAACCGATAAACGGGGATTACCGGATTCATTTGTGGATTGCTACAACGAAGTTGGCATTCCAAAAGACCCGGTGATGTCTTCAGTGATTGAGCGACACGCCCCAGTACACAATCATTTAGTTCTATCCCCGGAGAACTGGAAGCGTAGTGCAATTTATCAGCACGTTGCCTTGCGCTACGGCATCGAACACATCATGATGGGGCCGCTTGTTGGTGGCGGTCATCTTGTTGGAAAGGTCTATTTGATGCGTAATAGCCAGACGATGCCGTTTAGTACAGAAGACCTCAGTCGGCTGAGTGCCTTATGTACTCATCTATCGGTTTGTTTAGCCACTCTACGTGCAAGCGCAACTGCCCCTGATTCTGGGGTGGTAAAATGTCTGACTCAGCGTGAGCTACAGATTGCTGGTTTGGTCGCTCAAGGGAAGAGAACCGCTGAAATCAGTACAACTTTGGGGATTACTCAGAATTCTGTCAAGCAAGCGCTAAAACGGATGTTTCTCAAGCTCGACGTTTCAACACGAGCGGAGATGGTGGCTCAACTGCAATGGGTTTCAATCTCCCAGAGAGTGGGACTATTCCGATAAAGTTTGCACAAGTTTTAATAAGAATCCTGCGACGCTTCAGCTTCTAAGCGGCTGTAGGGAGGCATTTTGCCCAGATTTTTTTCAGGAAGGGTAGAACGGAATCGGCGTATTGAGAGTTGTGTTTTGTGCGATCGCGTTCAATTGCATTCCACAAGTATTGTAACTGTTGCTGGGTGGAGCATTTTTGCAGTTGACAAGCAATGGCGTTTTTCCATTGTTCCATCTGGCGGTAGCTGATGAATTGTCCTCCTTTGTCGAGGCGATGGACGAAGATAACGTAGAGCCAGGATTCGATTTTTACAATTAGTGATTCGGGAATTCTCAAGATTTTGGCAATTTGATGCTTGGTGATGCGGAAGTTTTGTGCAGGCTTGATGCGGCGGAATAAGGTTGTCATGGTTGCTTGATTCTGTGTTTTGTACCAAGCCTTGGCGATTAGAAAGATACTGTTGGCGAATTCGGAAAACCTAACCCCCCAGCCCCCTTCCCTGCAAGGGAAGGGGGAGTCCGAAAGCCCCTCTCCTCTTAGGGGAGGGGTTTGGGGAGGGGTCACACACGAGAGCTAATTGACCAACAACAACGTCTTTCCAGTCGCTAGGTGCAAGATATGAATTTAATCGTCTTTTTGGTTAGTTGTGGGTTGAAGTTGTTCGTTGGGAACATCAAAGAGGACTTCAAATTCAGCAGCAGGCATGAAGCGGTTGAGAAAGCGTCGGTGGTCTTCTGCGTCTTGGCGGTGAAAGAATCTTGCGACTGTATACCGTCTTGCCTCAGGTAGGAGTCGGATAATCGCCCAAGGACGGGAGTAGTCTTCAGCTTGTGAAGTGCGTTTTGGCATTTTCATGACTTCCTCCCGAATGCTGGTTAAGGTGCGTTCAATGAGTTGCCAAAGTTGTTCCCGTTGGGGGCTGGTATCGTTGGGCATCAATGTCCAATTGCTGATGGGTGTTGGTAGCCAGGTGAGAACGTAATCTTCCTGACCCTCTTTGCAAAGCTTCCAAGATAGGTGTCGAGTTTGTTTACGGCATAAATAACCCTGTTGACGCATAGTTGCACAGATGCTTTCGCCTTCGGATTGAAGGCGCAGCCAGTCGGAGTGTTTCATTGTCAAAATCTGGGTAATGTCTTCAGGAAAGGCGATCGCTAAAGTGAGCGCAGTGTCGCAGGACTGCGTAAAATGACAAACTGGTTAAGAAAAGGCAGCGATACTTTAGAGTGCTCTGATCAGTTCAAGGAGCGCTGCCCTTCTTTGAATATCCATGCTTAGTGTAAATCTATTTGCGCTAACAGTCAATTGTTTTACGGAAAAGATGAAAAAGTCTGATCGATCGCCGCTAATGAGACTAAGAGTGCAGCAATTTCTCACCCAAAAGGAGTTGGCGGAGGCACTGGGCGTGACCGAGACAACCGTAAGGAATTGGGAAGCAGGGCGATCGGTGCCAAAACTGACCCCTGTTCAGTACAAGACTTTACTGGAGATTCTAAAAATTACGTCTGATGAGTTGCCAGATCAGTTTGGCTTTCCAGACAGTCGAAATGGGTAAAGAGGTGCTGTAGCTCATGAAAGCTAATAAAGTTAGCGATCGCACTGATGACACCAGCCATGAGGAAGGATAGATCTGGTGGGTTGGGTGGGTCTAGAAGGGTTTGATTTTAACAAGCGATCACGCTAGAGGGTCATGTATTGGCAATCCCACTCAATAGTTGCGAGGATAGGCACATGACAAGATAAGTCCTGTTCCTGACCATCTGTCCAAAACATAATTAAGAAAACCTGGAATAGGCTTAGATCCGCAAATTGGAGCAAGCTGCTGCCCAATCTGCGTGAGTATGACTTTTCCAATCTCTAATTGATTTCCTTTCTCCATCGGGAATTCAATATTTATTGGTATTTCGTAGTAAGAGAAACAGCTATGTTTTGGAAGTTCTATTTGGCTGTATCTACTAATAGCAGTAAAACTGACTAAACCAATATCGTCCAAATGTTCTAGAAGCTCGAAGGTAATGCCCTGCTCTTTGTAGATCGATTCTTGCTCATTGTAAATCAATGGCACCATGTATCTGTCGCCAAAGAACCAGCCAAGGCTGCATAAGGTGGCAAAATGTATCGCATCTTGCTTGTCAAGGGAGCTAAGAAAGTTAACTGTGCGCTTTGAATAGCTTCCAGAAGAATTCGCTTCACCAGCTAAAACTTTTGCCCATAGTGTCTGCATCTGCTCGTCTGATATAAGACGGCATTTATCAAAAAAGTTTGCGATCCAATCGTTCTCCATATTTTGAGGCTTCGACTCTTCTTGGATGTAAGGTAAAGCCTTCGCCGTAATTGACTCAATATTGATCTGTTTCTGCGCTTCTTCCGCAAGGAATCGACACAAGGCACGTTGCTGTAACTCGGTAGTTTCAATTTGAGCAGTAGCTTTAATCTTCTGAGCTTCGGCTTCAGCACGCGCCATCCGTGTTATGCGATGAGGCTCGAAGTAGACTCCAATTGCATCCGATATCTTCTCAATTAAAACAACTGCGGGCTTGGAGATGTCCCCGATATTTATGATGGAGTTTCCGTTGCTCATGCCTAACTTTTGATTAAACCACTCATAGCTTCATAGTACTAATGATCTATAAGCTGAGCTATCTTTTAGTTCCTCCCTTAGCTAGATAAGCAGTACGAGCGCTCATCACCGTAGGTTGGTGCCAGAAAATCCAACATCAACTCCTGTCAAACATCAACGTCAAATGCAACATCCATACATCAGCGTTGACGAGAATAGCGATTGTCTTGCACCAGTGAAGCTGATCGCACCTTTAGTCATATCGTAAAAAAACTACTCGTAATGAGTCCACATCCGCAGAATCTTCACCGTATTTTCTGACTCAATCACTTCATACACAAGACGATGCTGGATATTGATGCGTCGCGAGTAAGCACCAGATAAATCACCTACCAGCTTTTCATAGGGTGGCGGATTCTGAAATGGATCGATTTCAATGATATCGAGCAGTCCTTGCGCCTTGTCTCGTAAATTACTTTGAGTCAGCTTCTTTGCATCTTTCTGAGCCTGTTTTGTGTAGACAAGCTGCCAAGTCACCACTCCAACTCCCGATCGCATTCTTCAATCGGAGTCGCCAAACCAGCACGAATTGATTCCCGCATTCCTGGTATCGAAAGTAGATATAGCGTCTCCTGAATCGCCAACCAATCTGCTTCAGATAGTAAAATCGCATTGCTGTTTTGGGAAGTAATTACGATCGGCTGATGGGATTGACTCACGGCATCGATCAAATCTTGCAATCGCTGTTTGGCTTCATTAATAGGAATCATAGCCATCAACTTAGTAACGTTTAAACTCATTAAACTTTCATCTATTATGAGCGATCGCACTTCAGCGTTGATGAGGATAGCGATCGCTTTTTCAAGTTCCCGGATAGCTACAACCCCATCAGGAAAGATGAGGGAACACAGCAACGCCACATACAGGAGTCAATAGGTAAACTGACTTGCTCCTAACTCTGTGTTGAAGCTCCACCCTTCCTATCCTGAAGTTGGTTGAGGCGATTTTGGCGTAGGTGGGTCTAAGGTCTTACTTAATGTATATCTTCAGACACATGGCAAGTAAATTAAATATTTCTTAACTTGATAAGGAAAGGGGCGCAAAAAAGTTAATGAGGCAACACGTAATCCTTTGAGATTGGTAGTAAAGACGAGATATGTTAAGAAAGACGACTCAAATCCCGGATAAGCAACAGGTATTGGAACAGTCTATATTCTTGGGTAAGCTCAGAAACGCCATTTGGCTTCTAGGTGTATCATCCTGGTTATTTGGAATTACAGATAGAAGTATTGCGTCTTTTTCTGATGGATATCTTTCTGCTTCAGATATTATTCAACTGTCCACAGCCTCCTTTTTCTTTGTAAGTTGGCTGTTTTTAAAGCCGTCACGGATTGAAAACCAAAGTGAATAAGTCAGGAGACAACGCATGGCAAGTCCCATCTCCTGAATATTTGAACCAGATAAGCAAGAATAAATTGCTTATAGTTTAGGTCAATGCCATTAGCTTATGAAAGATTAGCGATCGCCTGATCAATTAACTGAGAAAGCAGTTCTCGCTCAGCTACTGAAAACCCTGCCATCGCCTGTTCCCGAATTTCTGCGGCAATGGGTGGTAGTACTGTTTCTAGCTGCTTACCTGCTTCTGTCAACCAAATCCGCCAAATCCGTCTGTCGCGAGTATCACGTTCCCGACGCACGAGTCCGCGTTCCTCCATTCGATCTAGCACCCCGGTTAGAGTACCGCCTACTTGTTGCAATCTCTCCCCAATAGTAGAAGTTGCCAAGCCATCTTCTTCCCACAAACAGCACAGGACAACCCAGTGAAAGGTAGTTAGTCCAAATGGTTCTAATCGCTCCTGAAACGTGCGACCAAGTATTTGAGAGAGTAGTTTAATCCGATAGCCAAGGCTATGGGGAGCTAAAACTTCATCCCACTGTGCCAAATGTCTGCGATTTACAGAAGTAGAAGGCATGGAGCAACAATTATTTAGTGTGCGTAACATCAGCTTAACATTTAGCGAGGAAAACCAAAAAGCTGATAGCGGTCAGCTATCAGCTAGAACTAGGAAGAAGCTTTATCAAGCAGACCAATCTCAACGTAGATGGGGCGAATCAAACGCCTTAATTTAGGCAACTGTTTGGTAAAAGCTAAAGAACCTAAAATACAGCAGAAACCACCAATCATTAAGGTATCTGGAGCGCCAATTTTATCAGCTAATGCTCCAGAAGCCAAATTGCCAAAAGGTAAGATACCTAAGAACGACATCGTGTACAAGCTCATCAATCGTCCACGTTTATCGTCCTCCACAATGGTTTGTAAAATTGTATTACTAGAGGCAATTTGTAAAATCCCACCAAAGCCAACCAGGAACATCATGAATAGAGACAACCAGAGAATACGGGATTGAGAAAAAATTACTAGCCCTGTGCCAAAAATAGCAGGAGCAATGGCAATGATTTTGCCTAAACCAATTACAGTAGAGCGAGAACTTAGATAAACACCACCTACTAACGCTCCCACTCCCACAGCAGCCATTAAGAAACCGAGAGTTTCCGCACTACCTTGAAGGATATTTTTGGCAAAAATTGGAATTAAAATTGTATAGGGCATTCCCATAAAGCTGAATAAGGCAAGCAGTAGTAAGATTGCCCGAATCGGTGGGAAGCCAAAGGCATAGCTGAATCCTTCTATTAACCGTTGCCAGACATTAGTTGTTTGTGTAACTATCTTTCTCGGCTTAAGCTTCATGGCTAACAAGCCTGCAACCACAGCAATATAGCTAAGTCCATCCATGAGAAAACAAACACCTGTGCCAACGCTGGCAATCAGCAACCCGGCAATCGCAGGCCCCACTAAACGCGCACCGTTGAAGACAGAAGAATTAAGCGCGATCGCATTTCCTAAATTTTCTTTTCTTTCAATAATCTCCGGTACAAAAGCCTGACGAGCAGGTGAATCAACGGCAGTGATAAGACCTTGAAAGAGGCTCAGCAAGATAATGTGCCAAATCTGAATGACACCACTCAGCGCTAAAGCCGCTAACGCCAAAGACTGAATCATTGCCAGGATTTGGGTGGTAATTAAAATACGATGACGATTCCAACGGTCAACTATAATCCCGCCAAAGGGAGAAATTAAAAAGCTAGGAATTTGACTGGAAAATCCCACAGTTCCCAGCCACAAAGCTGAATTCGTCAGATCATAAACCAACCAAACCGTAGCGATTTGTGTCATCCAGGTGCCAACTAAGGAGATGGCTTGTCCGGCGAAAAAGAGACGATAATTTCTTGACTCCAAAGCCCGCAGGATAGGCTTCAACTTTGATACCCCAAAATCCATTGCGTTCAGTGCCTTACTTGTGTTCGACACTCACAACCGCTGACATCCTTCCATGGTTCAAGCGTTCCATAGTCCAAGTTATTGTCTCTTTGAGTTAGTTTTTGCAAGGCTAAGCATTTAATTAGCAGTCATTCATTTCGTATGCGTAATATTTAGTTAGAAGATTGCCTTGCCAAAGTAGTCTGCTGAGGGTTGTTTAGAGTGCGTACTATACATGTAACAAAACTTAAACACGGCTAGCATCATCCATTTGGGTGAGGTGGGTTTTAGCCGTTTTAGTAAGCCGGATTCTGATTACTTAGCGTGCGTACTATTAAGATAGCATAGTTTCTTATAGTAATAAATCAGATTTACCGCTTATTAATGTGCCATTAACCTGTTCATAAACCAAGTAGGAAGCCTAGCGTTTTATACTCCAATGCGATCGCAATTGATGAATCTAGCAAGCTACTTTAGGCGTAAATATCGGTTTATGGCGCGTTTTTCCCTCCGCTTCCTGATTTCCTCTTCTATATTTTTTGCTACCTGCTTATTGGGTAATCCAACAGCCAATAGCGCCCCCATCCGCAGTTTTGCCCCAGTGAATCGTTATGTTGTTGGTGGTGCAGTTGCGGAAATTATCTCAGCAAGTCCAGACGGCAACACCCTTGCCTTTACCAATGCAGGCGATCAAAAAATTGGCTTTGTGGACATCACAGATCTAAAGAATCCTCAGCCACTAGGAACAGTGGATGTTGCCGAACTGGGAGAACCCACATCTGTGGCGATTACGCCGGATGGACGCTATGCTGTGGCGGCAGTACTGAATCTGATTGATGAAAAGACACAAAGCATTACTGACCAGAAGCCGGGAACATTAGTATTTATTGATCTAAAAACGCGAACCGTTGCAGGTCAACTGCTGCTGCCAGGAATTGGGCCTGATAGTGTGGCAATTACACCGGATGGGAAGAAAGTAATTGTAGCAATTGAAGATGAGGAAGATGTTGAAAATTTACCCGGCCAGCGTCCAGGTGCGATTAATGTTGTTACTATCAACTACAGCAATCCCAGCCAATCAAAAGTTACTAATGTACCTTTAAATCTCAACGGTGTAGCTGGGGTAAATTATGTTGAGGATGTCCAGCCAGAGTATGTGGCGATTAGTCGGGATGGCAAAACGGCTGCTGTCACCTTGCAGGAGAATAATGCGATCGCAATTTTAGATATCCCCTCAGAAAAAGTCACACGCATTTTCTCAGCAGGTACCTCAAAGCATGAAAAAGCTGACCTGGAAGCTAATGGTGATATCCGCTTAAATCAAGCATTTGAAGGACGACGAGAACCTGACTCAATTGCCTTTACAGCCGATGGTAATTATTTAGTCATTGCTAATGAAGGCGATACAGACCAAGAAAGCTTTGGAGATGGTATTTATTCCGGAGGACGTGGTTGGTCAATCTTGGACTTAGAAGGAAACGTTATCTACGACAGTGGCAGCAGCATCGAAGAACTCGCCGTCAGGATGGGACAATATCCTGACAACCGTTCCGATAAACGTGGTATTGAAGTCGAAGGTGCAACTCTTGCCAAATTCGGTGAGCAAGAATTTGCCTTTGTTGCTTCGGAACGGGGTAGTTTTGTAGTTGCCTACGACATCAGCGATGTCAAAAATCCCAAATTTGTGGGTTTCATGCCTACAGGTATGTCGCCAGAAGGTGTACTGGCAATTCCGAAGCGGAACTTGCTGCTAACAGCCAATGAAGGTGATGGCACGATTGATATTTTTCAAGCAGAAACCACTGTTGCTAACCCCTATACTGAGCAACAGCCTCTAGTAATGAGCGAAAGCCAAGAGACACCTTTTAGTGCCCTCAGTGGTTTGCAGCCAGTCCCAGGTTCCCGCCAGCTTTATGCTGTACCGGATAGTGCGATCGCTCCATCTCGAATTTTCACCTTTAATCTTGATGGTAGTAAGGCATTAGTCAGCCGCACCATGATAATTACCAAGGATGGTAAACCAATGTCCTATGACTTAGAAGGCATTACTTTAAATCCTGCTGGTGGCTTTTGGCTGGTAAGTGAAGGCGACGACAGGGAAGGACAACAAAAACCTAACCTATTGCTCAAAATTAGCGATCGAGGCACAGTTGAAGAGGAAATTCCCTTACCCCAAGAGGCAGCAGCAATTGTCACTCGCTTTGGCTTTGAAGGTGTAACTACGAATGCTGATGGCAGCAAAGTTTATGTAGCTGTGCAGCGAGAAATGAAAGATGCTCCGAAAAATCAAGTTCGCATTGGGGAATATGATATCGCCAGTAAAATCTGGAATTTTTACTTCTATCCTCTAGATACCGATAACGTCGATGGCTGGGTAGGTTTGAGTGAAATAGTCCGCGATACGGATGGCAGCTTTTTGGTTGTCGAACGGGATAATCAAGGAGGAGCAAATGGGGCAGCGAATGCACGAGTCAAGCGAGTCTATCGCTTTTCCTTAAATGGAGTTCAACCTGGAGGGACGTTGCAAAAAACTCGCGTCATTGATTTATTTGCTGACCACAATTGGCTAGAAGAGAAAGTCGAAGGCATGGCAGCGACTGAAGCGGGTTATTGGATTGTCAGTGATAATGATGGCGGCCAGATGTACACTCGACTCTTGTTTGTGCCGCGTTGAGTCTCAATAAGTGCAACCTCAAAAAATAAGCACCCACTTCTAAAACTGAAGTGAGTGCTTTCACCCAAAAAATTGTAATTAAGGCAAACTGCCTCAACTAATAAGCATCTTGCAACTCATAGAAGTCAGGCGAGATGTAATCCTTCCGCAACGGCCAACCTACCCAATCTTCTGGCATCAAAATCCGCTTCAGGTTCGGGTGTCCTTCATAGATAATCCCGAACATATCGTAGGACTCCCGCTCTTGCCAGTCGGCGGATTTCCAAATCCAGTACACTGAGGGTACTTTCGGATTTTCTCTCGGTAGGAAAACTTTGACGCGCACTTCCTCAGGCTTGTCAGCATTGTCACTTAATTTAATTAAGTGGTAGAAGCTAACTAAATTGTCTCCTGCCCCCACATCGTAACCGCCTTGGCACTGGAGGTAATTGAAACCATAAGCGTATAACGCTGTTGCGATCGGGATGAGAAATTCAGGTTCTACCTTAATAATCTCTACACCCAAATGGTCACGCTCTAGAGCTGTATGCTCAAAGTCGTTCTCCGTCAACCACTGGGAAACCTGACCAACTTCTACAATCTCAGATTCGCCACTAGTAGTCGGTGATAACTCACCTGCCCCTTGATCTTTTCCTTTCGTAGCTTCTTGTTTAGAATCTTCTTCAGCCACGATCAACCTCCTCTTTGACTGTAGACTTGAGCGCTGGTGGAACTGGCATACCCATCGCTTCACTGAGTTCCTTGGGAGGAGTATAGCGAGTCTCAGATCGTAGATATTTCCCAGTCAATATTTCCGGTGCAAGCTCCATCTTGTGGGTCGTGCTGTAGTACCGATGGGTTTGATTGAGCTTTGCTCGTTCCTGCATGGACTCATCCGCGACTTTCTTTCGCAGCTTGATGATCGCATCAATAATCGCTTCTGGACGAGGAGGACAGCCAGGGATATAAACATCGACAGGAATCAATTTATCCACACCGCGCACCGATGTTGGAGAGTCAACGCTGAACATCCCACCTGTGATTGTACAGGCACCCATTGCAATCACGTATTTTGGCTCTGGCATCTGTTCGTAGAGACGCACTAGTGCGGGTGCCATTTTCATTGTGATTGTGCCGGCCGTGATGATTAAGTCGGCTTGCCGAGGGCTGGAACGAGGAACCAAACCAAAACGGTCGAAGTCAAATCGGGAACCAATTAATGCTGCAAATTCAATGAAGCAGCAGGCTGTACCGTACAGCATTGGCCACAGGCTGGAAAGCCGCGCCCAGTTGTAAAGGTCATCGACTGTCGTGAGAATCACGTTCTCTGAGAGGTCTTGCGTGATTGATGGACGCTCGATGGGGTTGAGAATTCGCTCTTTGTGCTGCTCAGCCAAGGCTTTACTATCAGTTGTAATGTTTTGGTTCATGACCATTCAAGGGCTCCTTTGCGCCATGCGTAAACAAGAGCAACAACTAGAATTGCTATAAAAATAAGGGCTTCAACAAAAGCCAGTAGTCCAAGGCGATTGAAGGCGACTGCCCAGGGATACAGGAATACAGTTTCAACATCAAAAATGACAAACACAAGCGCAAACATGTAGTAGCGGATGTTGAACTGAATCCAGGCTCCCCCTATAGGTTCCATACCAGATTCGTATGTAGTGCGTCGCTCTGGAGAGCGTGTGCTAGGTCGCAGAAGCTTAGACGCAGACAATGCCAAGAAAGGGACTGAACTGCAAGCCAGAAAGAAGCCTAAGAGATACTCGTAGCCGCTAAGAACAAACACAATAGGTAACTGCCCTAGAAATTTGCGTTATTACTTCTTCAACATTCTTAATTATAAGGGGTTGGCTGTTTTATCCGAATTAGAGAATCTGAGCGGGAGCATTGTGAAAAGTAATCGTACTAATTGGTCAGATTTTAGGGTAGTTTGCCTGAATTCTCCCAAAAGAGCAAATTACTCCTTTATTGTTGACTGATTCCTGTGAGCAATCTCCTGCTGCCCCCACTATGGTATTGGGAGGAATCGGCAGACAGTGTACGCTAAAGCGATCGCAATTACTAGTAATAAACATACAAGCCCTCTGCATAAGAGCCTTTTGCTATACCTGTTCCTAGAGGGTGATTAATCTTACACCAAGTTGTACTCAGTAGCCTTTACCTCTATCTCTTGGGAGGTGGTAATAGAGATGCGTATCTTACCAGAGTATTAAAGTGGTTCAGGTATGCGATAATTTTTAACATAGATTTTAAGATTTGCTTCCTAATTGTTTTTTGTAAGTAATGAGCGAGCAAGCCAAAGAGCAAACCCTTGCTGAACAAGCACCAGCTCAATACGAATGTCGCGCTTGCGGCTACGTCTACGAGCCAAGTAAGGGAGATAGTACTAGGGATATTCCGGCTGGAACGCCTTTTGAAGAGTTGCCAAGCGACTGGCGTTGTCCGGTTTGCGGGGTTCGGACTTCTCAATTTGAGAATGTCGGTTCAATTGGTGCCCCTTCTGGGTTTCAGGAAAACTTGAGTTATGGCTTTGGTGTTAACAGTCTGACCCCAGGGCAAAAAAATATCCTGATTTTCGGGGCTTTAGCCTTAGGCGTTATATTCTTTCTGAGTCTGTACGGCTTGCGCTGAGCGAGAACGTAGTGGGGGGTTTTAACAAGCCAGAAATTGGTTTGTCTTGCTAAGGGTGTGTTCTTTAGCAAACGGTTTATGCCCCGCTCAGACTCGCCGAAATCCCGGCTCTCAAACTCCTTTCTGGGCGCAAATTTCAGGAAATCTGAGAAAGCGCTGCCATTTTATAAGGATAGACAATTCGCTTTTACCAGTTCTGGATGATATGACCTATTTTGTGAGAACGCTGAAACAAATTGTAATAGTAGTGGTGATCGCCTTTTTTTGTATCAGCTGTAGTTATACCGAATCTCTGAGCTATAACCCTTGGCAGGTTGTTCCCTTGCCAACGGAGGCTACTCTACAAGACGTTGGTTTTACAGGCGACCCAAATCATGGATGGGCAGTCGGTAGTAATTCCACAATTTTAGAAACAATAGATGGCGGTAAGACCTGGCAAGAGAAAGGATTGGCACTTGGTGAGCAGAATTACCGCTTTACCTCGGTAAGCTTTAGTGGTGAAGAAGGCTGGATTACAGGCGAGCCTTCTATCTTACTGCACACTACTGATGCTGGGTCTTCTTGGTCTCGCATTCCCTTAAGTGAGAAGTTACCCGGTATACCGGATAAGATTGTTGCTCTTGGCCCTAAATCGGCAGAAATGAGTACCGACATTGGTGCCATTTATCAGACCAAAGATTCGGGTCAGACTTGGCAAGCGATGGTGGAAGAAGCGGTTGGTGTTGTCCGGAATATGTCACGTTCTGACGATGGTAAGTACGTTGCCGTTTCCGCTAGAGGTAACTTCTACTCAACCTGGGAACCCGGTCAGAGTGCTTGGGAGCAGCACAATCGCAAAAATTCTAAGCGCCTTCAGAGTATAGGATATGGGAAAGATGGACGGCTTTGGGTACTCTCCAGAGGTGGTCAGTTGCAGTTTAGCAGCCCTGAAGACCCCGAAGCCTGGGACGAACCTCAAACTCCAGAGTTTTCAACAAGTTGGGGGTTACTGGATTTAGCCTATCGAACACCTGAAGAAATTTGGGTAACAGGTGGTAGTGGTAATCTCTTAGTAAGCTTGGATGGTGGTAAAACTTGGCAAAAAGACCGTGGGATTGAGAATGTTCCCTCAAACTTGTACAAGATTGTCTTTGTAAGCCCAGAACAGGGATTCATCATTGGTCAGAAGGGTGTTTTACTAAAGTATGAGCCGTCAGAACAAGCGGCTTGATCTACAAGAAATTGCTTGAATCAATACAAGCAGATTTCGTATGATAGAGAGTGAGTTTTCAACTGTTAAAAGGAAGGAGAAACAGCTATGTCGGGTACCACTGGAGAGCGTCCATTTGGAGACATTGTTACAAGTGTTCGTTACTGGGTAATTCACAGCATTACAATTCCTGCACTGTTCATCGCAGGCTGGTTATTTGTCAGCACAGGTCTTGCCTATGATGCGTTTGGCACACCGCGCCCTGATGAGTATTTCACCCAAGATCGGCAGGAACTGCCAATCGTGAGCGATCGCTATAATGCTAAACAGCAAGTCGAACAATTTATCAAGTAAGTTTTTGTAAAACAGGTTGAAAACTATGACGAGCAATACACCAAATCAGCCAGTTTCCTATCCAATTTTTACGGTTAGATGGTTGGCGGTTCACACCTTAGCTGTGCCTACAGTCTTCTTCTTAGGTGCGATCGCTTCAATGCAGTTTATTCAACGCTAGGAGAAACGATTATGCCAGATCGCGGTCCCAATCCAAATAACCAACCAGTTGAACTCAATCGGACTTCGCTTTACTTAGGTCTATTACTGATTTTTGTTCTTGGTATTTTGTTCTCCAGTTATTTCTTTAATTAACTGGGTTTGAGTCTAATCATTGTTGTTTTGAAGTAGGAGATAAAGCTATGTCTGGAAGTGGAAAAATCCCCTTGTGGATCGTTGCAACTGTCGCAGGAATGGGTGTCCTCACAATTCTTGGTATTTTCTTCTACGGCGCTTACGCAGGACTGGGTTCCTCTCTGTAAGGCTGACCTAGAATCGACGTTAACAAGCAATTGATTTAATGCTTGGCGTGAAACCTAAATACTGAAAAAGCATCTACCGCTGGTTTGATCAAACTGGCGGTATTTTAATAAGTATGTGGGTTTGGGGACAATAGCAGTTAGCGTTGAAGAAGGTAGGAGGCAGAAGGCAGAAGGCAAAGGCAACCAAGTGGAAGCCTCCAAATCAAGGATTGTGAGGAGGCTTGATACCGTTAGTCCTTTCAGCCGTGAGCAGAAGTTTCGTTGCCATTCCTTGGAGCGGAGCCTTCTGCATAAAAGCCTTTTTCAGCCAAGCACACAAGTTTCTGCACAAAATCAACAACGTCCAACAGGTAGGCAGACTGTGAAAGTAGAACCCTGCCCAAGCTGACTTCTTACACCAATCTCACCGCCCATCATCTGACAGAAGTGGCGGCTAATCACCAATCCGAGTCCAGTGCCGCCATACTTGCGTGTCGTTGAGGCATCGCCTTGTGTAAAAGCTTGAAACAACTGCTGTTGTTGCTCCGTCGAGATGCCAATGCCTGTATCACAGACATAAAAGCAAACCCATTCAAAGGATTGGGGATTTGGGGTTTTAGATAAAGGCTTTTTAGATGGAGTATCTGTCCCAACCCCGTCTGGTTCCTGCTCCTGACTCCCCAATCCGTATAGCTCACGAGTAACCCTCAGCATTACCTTACCCTGATGAGTAAACTTAGCAGCATTGGAAAGCAGGTTTAACAGCACCTGCCGCACTTTAGTTAAGTCAGCGTGCATCGTGCCAAGTCGTTCATCACAGTAAACCTCTAGAACATTGCCATTGTTCTCCATCAACGGCTTTACTGTGGTGATAACATCCTTAATCAGTGCTGGAATATCAAATGTCTCCGGGTAGAGAGCCATTTTTCCCGCTTCAATCTTCGACAAGTCGAGGATGTCGTTGATCAGTGCCAGCAAATGCTTACCCGCATTATTGATCGACTGGAGGTCATTGACAAAATCCTGCTCATCTACGCCTAGATCTTGGGCATCCTCTTCGAGAAGTTGGCTCAAACCAATAATGGCGTTCAAGGGTGTGCGTAGCTCATGGCTCATATTCGCCAGAAACTGACTTTTCGCCTTGCTAGCGGCTTCAGCGGCTTCTTTAGCTTGTTGCAGTTCTTTTGTCTGTTTTTCTAGCGACTGACGAGTGACTTCTAGATGCAAGGTGCGTGCTAATAAACGAGCGATCGCAATTGATAGCAAGGTTGCCAGTACAAGCGTACTCCAGATTTGGCGCTTCAAAATTGTTGAAGCTTGTTTGAGTTCACTGGACTCAACACCAATCGCTACTACAACCTTCTGTTGAGTCGCATCGGGTAGTGTGGAGTATACACGATTAAACTCTGAGTCAAGCAAGATTTCATAGACTGAGCGGCGCTGTTGCACGGTTCGCAAAGCCTGAGAAGAGGGAAGTAGCTTTTCCGTTGTGCCTATAGGGAAGTTCTGGCTGGAAAGAGCGTTACTGCTAGAGGTAATCAATTTCCCGTGAAGCGAAAAAAGTTTTAGCCGGGTAGTTGGTTGAGAATAGTTCAAAAAGTTATCTAACCAAGCTCTATTAAGATTCTGAGCGAGTATCAAGGTTCCTGGTGGCTCTCCTGTACCATCATCACGAGTGATGGGAGAGACACACAGCAGCAGCACTTGACCATTTTCTGTATTAATTATTTCTTCAACAGGCTTTCCTTGTGCGATCAAAGCGTTAATCCGCTTGCTCACCGCAGGCTGACGCAATAGTTGATTATTTTCAACTAAGATTTCCCCGTCACGAGTAATCAGTTGTAGCGCGTTGACTTGATCGCTAAGCATCAGCAATCCATCGGCGGTTTTCTTGAGCCAAGCTATGTCTCTACGTTTTACGCCATCGAATAATTCTGTCCAATAGGTGTAGTTAACCGTCAAGGTTTTCAGACCTTTTTGGCTAGCGTGTATGTAACCTTTGAAGGCTAAAACCTGATCTTCTAGACGAGTCCGTTCTAGAGCAAAAAGATGCTTAGGTACAGCCCACGCTGCCAAACCTGTTAGCAGTAAAACAGGAACAAAAGAAGCAGCAAAACTAAGAATTAAAACTTTGGGTTGTAGCTTTTGTACGTTTAATTTTCCCCAAATTGAATTAAGAGTTGATGGTGATACACCTAGGTGTATAGACTTAGACTTGGCTTCTTGTACTTCTGGAGAACCTAACACTGAAAACTCACATTGAACGTTGACTTCAGTGCCGGGTCGTAAAGCTAGCCCTGTCAAGGTTAAGGCGCGTAGGTGGTAGGTTTTAGGGGAAAATCTAGATCAAGACTTGGTCATATTAGGACTTCAGGGAAATTCTAACTCCAAGACTCGCCGCTCACCCTAACACTTAAAACTTGCCACCTTGAAAGAGGTAAGTCGTAAAGCCCAGCAATTTTTAACTCAAATTAGTATGTATATTCCTTTAGGCAGTTGAATCTATCTTCGGGGAGAGAAATGTGAGTTCAGAATTGATGATATCTTGACTTACAAAATTTTTTATCAATAGATTGAGCTTGGCTCTAAACGATCGCTTCGTGCTTCCTTCTGTTTTTTAACGACATCGATCGCTATTCAAAGCAATATCGCCAAGGGCGAACAGCCGTGCGTTCCTACAAGAAATTTGTACTTTATTGATTTGAACTAGTCGTCGGTTGCGACCCGCTTGGCAGGGTAGAGACTACAGTTAGCTACCAGATAGTCAAAAAGTTACACCTGTCCGATCGAAGCTCTCCATTTGTAATAGACTCAAAGCTTTGTGTATTATTTGGTTTGGTACGGAGAGAGAGGGATTCGAACCCTCGTTAACGTTACCGCTAAACAGCATTTCCAGTGCTGCGCCTTCAACCACTCGGCCATCTCTCCAGGGGAGATTAGAAATGTGTGACTATGAGTTTTATAAACTCAGCACACGATCTAAGATTATACACTGAAGTAATGAAAAAAAACTATACGATTCAAATTTGCGATCGCCAAAACGGCACTCAGCAAACTCTACAAGTACCATCTGACCGCTACATCCTGCAAGCGGTGGAAAACCAAGGCGGGAAACTACCGTTTGCTTGCCGTAATGGGGCGTGTACTACTTGTGCTGTTCGAGTTCGTCGTGGGGAAGTCTACCAGCCAGAAGCTATGGGGCTTTCTCAAAAGTTGCGCGATAAGGGCTATGCTCTGTTGTGTGTCAGCTATCCCTGCTCAGACTTGGAAGTTGAGACACAGGATGAAGATGAAGTCTACGAACTTCAGTTTGGTCGTTACTTTGCAAGGGGAAAAGTGCGATTTGGACTGCCACTGGATGAGGATTAGGGATGGGGAATTGGGGATTGGGAATTGGAGACTGGGGCTGGAGACTGGGATTTGGGGAAAATTTCCAGCTACTTTACTTCCAGGTTGCTCAAGCTTCAGTTCCCTATTCCGAATTTCAGGAAGCGGCTTAGTGCAACAAGGCAGAAGGCAGGAGGCTCTTATGCAAAAGCAATATTGCTTGTACAGTAAGCCTTTTAGCCTTTGTCAACTGGATAGTTATTTCCGCCGTGCTGCACTTAGTCGTCTTCGGCAATGCTGTATTTTTTTTAGCTGTCTGCTATTACTAGTGGGTTGCCAATCTAAACCAGCCAAGAATGGAATTACTGTTCAGGTGCAGCGGGTGGTTAGTGGACAAACAATAGAGGTGTTGAACACTAACCAACAACCGCCAGGAATTGAGCGAGTACGGTTGATTGGTATTGAAGCACCTGACTTAAAGCAGCAGCCTTGGGGTTTGATGGCACAAAACCGCTTGGAGAAGATGATTAGCGTAGCAACGAGTCAACAACTCGTCTTACAGCCAGTTTTCCTAGAACCTGACAAACAGGAAAAAGATAGTTTTGGTCGGTGGCTCGCCTATGTTTGGTACGATGGCAAATTGCTTAATGAGCAATTAGTAAAAGATGGGTATGTTCTTTCTGCACCACGAGCGCCAAATGACAAGTATGATGAGCGCATTGCCAGAGCGCAGGAATACGCCAGAATCATGGGATATGGCATTTGGAACCCACTTAAACCGATGCGCTTGACCCCAGCAGAATTTCGTCGTTTGCCCCTCAACCCAACGCCTTAACGATGAGCGAACCTACGTCTGAACAATTACACATCTTCCTAGACATTGCCACCGAAGCCGCCCTAGCCGCTGGTGCTATCTTGCAATCCTATTGGGGTCACTTGGAAGCTGTAGAAGAAAAAGGGCGTCCTGGGGACTTAGTCACCGTTGCTGATAAAGAGGCGGAAGCGGCAATCCTCAAGGTACTAAAGCGTCATTTCCCCGAACATTCCATCCTGGCAGAAGAATCGGGTCAACAAGGAGATAAGGAGAGCGATTACCTCTGGGCGATAGATCCTTTGGATGGCACGACCAATTATGCCCACCAGTACCCGATTGCTGCTACCTCCATCGGATTACTGATTTCTGGAAAGCCGCAGGTAGGAGCAATTTACAATCCCTTCCGTGACGAATTATTTCGTGCTGCCAAAGGCTTAGGCGCAACTCGCAATCGACGTCCAATCCAAGTATCTCAGACTCCTGAACTCAGTAAGAGCTTGCTTGTTAGTGGCTTTGCTTACGACCGACGTGAGACTTCTGACAATAACTATGCCGAGTTTTGCCACCTCACTCACCTAACTCAGGGCGTTCGCCGTAGTGGTTCCGCCTCGCTGGATTTGTCTGATGTTGCTTGTGGACGACTAGATGGCTATTGGGAGCGAGGGCTTTCTCCTTGGGATGTCGTGGCTGGAATTATTCTAGTCGAGGAAGCTGGGGGAAAAGTAACCGCTTACGACGGTAGTCCATTGTTAATTGATTCGGGTCGAATCTTAGCAACGAATGGTCAGATTCACGACCAACTAAGTACTGAACTTTTACAAGTTCCTCCACTATCCTCTTGGCAGTAATTCTAAGAGTTAGCATCCCAAATGGCTATCGATTCAACAAACCCTCTTGTTAAAAGTCACTAAACCATTGTTCAGGCGAAAGCCAACTTCCTAGTAAACTCTTAATGTAGATCAAGCTAAGGTCAAGGCTTTGTCGATTCCACCGAAATCTAAGACATACTAGAAACAATCCCTTGCGGCACAGAGTTTGGACGGCGCACTATGTCTTTTACAATTGATCGCGGACTATTTAAGTTAGATTTCACAGACCACCACGCAGTTCTAGGGATTCCAGTCAACGCGGATGAAAAGGAAGTTCGGAAACGATATCTTAAGATTGCCCGCAGACTGCATCCTGATAGCTGCAAAGCCGGAACCGAAGCGGAGAAAAAACTAGCAAATCAGCTGCTATCGAAACTTGTTAATCCAGCTTATGAACAACTGTCTCAAACCAGTCGTGACTACATTGTAAGCCTGGGACACATGGGTAGACGGTTGGCTGTAGAAAAAGAAAAAGGGAAAATTCCAGTAGCTAGCGAGGCGGCAAAACAATTAGGTCGCGCTGGTGCAAGTTTAGACTTTGCTTACAAAAGCGCGGTACAAAACATTGCTTCCAAGCAATATGAATCCCTTGACCAAGTGTCAGATAAAATTGCTGAAATCAGCGAACTCAATTTAGTTTACCTAATGCTTAAAGGGAGCAAGGGCGAAAGCATCAAACAAGAAGGGAAAGCCGGAACAACAACTAATCCTGAGCCAGTTAGGTCAAAGCCTCCTAGCCCCCCACCCAAGCCAGAGCCTCAGCTCGACTCTACGGCATCGAGAGTTCCTGAGTATATCCGTCGTGCAGAAGGGTATATGGTGAAAAATAACTTTGCCTCTGCTGTGTTGGAGTTGCGTGAAGCGCTTAAGTTAGATCAAACCAACAGCAACGGTCATAGCTTACTGGGAATTGCTTATTTGAAGCAAAATCAGATGGCAATGGCTAAAGTTCACCTGAATAAAGCCTTGCAATTGAATCCTAAGGAGGAGAGGGCAATTAAGGCAAAACAGTATCTTGACAAGTTGATGGAGAAAAATGCTTCTACAAAGTCAGCAAGCTCCTCAAAACAACCTCAGAGCAAGCCGCCTGAAAATCCCTCAACAAGCAAGAGTTTATTTCGTAATCCGTTCAAGAAGAATTAATGGTTCATCAACCACCAGCGGGTGCAAGAGATTTGCTGCCCCTCGAAGTTACCCAAAAACGCTGGATTGCCGATCACTTGCAGCAAGTATTTCACCGTTGGGGCTATCACCGGATTATCACATCTACTCTAGAGTGGTTGGATACACTGATGGCAGGGGGTGCGATCGCACGCTCAACGGTTATCCAGTTGCAGGATGCTGAGGAAGGAACACTGGGATTGCGTCCGGAACTCACAGCTTCGATCGCACGAGCATTTGCAACCCGAATTGCAGGCAGTACAAGTGAAGCAACGTTAGCCTTACCGCAACGCCTCTATTACAATGCCAATGTCTTTCGCCGCCCTCCTGTTGGTCACCACGGGCGTCAGTTGGAGTTCTACCAATCAGGTGTGGAACTGCTAGGGGCTGGAGGTGTATTGGCAGATGCAGAAATTCTCCTATTGTTAGCGGATTGCTTGAATCAGCTAGGTTTGCAGCAGTGGCACTTGGTTTTAGGGGAAGCGGGATTGACGCGATCGCTTCTTTCTCCCTTCCCACCACCAGTGCGAGACAAAGTGCGTAAAGCGATCGCTGATCTCGACCGCGTTGCTTTAGAGACTTTGCCCTTATCCCCAGAATTACGCGATCGCGCCTTGTTCCTGTTTGACCTTCGGGGACAACCTGCTGATGTCTTACAAAAGGTTGCCAGTCTGGATTTAGATGCATCAGAGCAGGAAATTGTCAATAACCTCAAATCTTTGCTGGAACTGTTGCAAGAAAGCTCTCCCTCACCACTTGAGCCAATTCTTGACCTCAGCTTAGTTCAAACGTTGGACTATTACACGGGGATCGTCTTTCAAGTTGTCAGTGATACCGAGGCAAATCAACGCCTATTAGGCAGTGGTGGTCGTTATGACCAACTGCTGGGGTTGTATCATCCTCAGGGACAAACTTACCCAGGTATTGGTTTTTGTCTAAATATTGAAGACTTGCACTACGTTTTGCTCTCAACCCCTCAACTACCCCGTCAGATCCCAACAAGTGACTGGTTAGTCGTCCCAGAGATACCTCAAGCAGAAGCAGTGGCTTTTGCTTATGCCCAAAAACTTAGAGATTCAAAGCATTTGGTACGGGTAGAAATGGATTTGGGAGGACGTTCACCCAGCGATATCCGCGAGTATGCCCGACATCACCGCATTACTTACATTGCCTGGGTTAAAGCTGATGGCACACCAGTAATCGAAACTCTCGCCTAGGCTTTTGTGGCAAACGTTTCTTACCCGTTGCGTTCATCACGGGAGGCAGGGGAAGAGTTTTTATTGGTGGGTTATTTGTACCGAGTTGGTCTAGGCACAGGAACTGGAGGAAGTCTTTGATGTTGGTAGTCTAGAGATAGCTGAGTGCAAGAGGGCAGAAGGCAAGAGGCAGAAGGCAGAAGGAAAGAAAACTTTTAAGGTAAGCTTTTTAACCTTTTTCAACTGCATAGTTATTTGGGCCATGCTGCACCGAGTGATTCAGCTAGTGTTGCCAAATCCTTAAAAGAGAGAAGACTGTGCCACATACGATTGTTACGAATACTTGTGAAGGTGTCGCCGATTGCGTCGATGCTTGCCCCGTGGCTTGTATCCACGAAGGCCCCGGTAAAAATACAAAGGGTACTGACTGGTACTGGATTGACTTTGCCACTTGTATCGACTGTGGGATTTGCCTGCAAGTCTGCCCAGTAGAAGGAGCAATTGTCCCGGAAGAACGACCTGATTTGCAGCAGACTCCATAGTAAAGTCACGATCAACGCATCAAACTAGAAGGAGGAAAAAGGGAAAAGGATAAAGGAATCTTTCTTCACGTAAGCCCCTTGCCCTTTCACCTTTCTCCTGACTTCATGTAGAAGTCTAATGTATTGGATACAAAATGCGATCGCTAGAAGTGGGCAGAGTATCAATCTCAGCAACATTAGCCAGCAGGAGAGTGCAAAATAAAGACAACGCCTGCCTCTTCCTGTAGTATGAGCCACTGCCTCAATCCTGATTGCTCTAAGCCACTAAATCCAGATGACGCAAAGTTTTGCCTAGCCTGTGGCACAAAATTATTACTGAAAGACCGCTACCGTGCCCTAAAGCCACTGGGTCGAGGCGGATATAGTAGAACCTTTGAAGCCGTAGATCAACACCGTCTCAACCATCCTTGTGTTATTAAACTCTTTCTGCTTCCACCAGAGCAAGACCAGAAAGCAACAGAGTTGTTTAATCAAGAAGCCGTGCGACTGTATGAATTGGGCAAACATGACCAAATTCCTGAACTCTACGCCCATTTTGAACAAGATAGTCGCTTGTATTTGGTGCAAGAGTTCATTGATGGGCAGACTTTACTGGATGAATTAGAAGATAGAGGTGAAGCGGGAAGTTCACCCTATCAAGGAGAACAAATTCGGGGAATTCTAGCGGATTTACTGTCAGTTCTGCAATTTATTCATGACAAGGGCGTTATTCACCGAGATATCAAACCAGCGAATATTATGCGTCGTCATAGTGACGGCAAATTAATCTTGATTGATTTTGGTGTGGCTAAACTGGCAACGGGAACATGCTTGGTTGCTCAAGGAACGCTAATAGGCACATTGGGATATGCCCCCACTGAGCAACTCCAGTCTGGTAAAGCCTACTGCGCTAGTGACTTGTATGCTTTGGGGGCAACTATTGCTCATTTACTCACTGGAATGCCGCCTTTTAACCTCTTCAATCCTCTAGAAGGTTGCTTGGCTTGGCGAGAACATTTGCCATTGGGGGCAAAGGTTGACCCTCAATTAGGAGAAATTCTGGACAAACTCCTAAAAAATTTAGTCAAAGAGCGCTATCAATCCGCTCTGGAAGTATTAGAAGATCTCAATTCAGCTCCCATTGATCATTCTCCTCCCCAGGCGCTTGATGTTCCTCTGGAATCAGAACGAGGCATTGATTACACAAAACTACGAGATTTACTGGCGGTGGGGAAGTGGAAAGAAGCCGATGAGGAAACACGTCAAAAGATGCTGGAAGTGATGGCACAACAGGAGCGAGGCTATCTGGATAACGAAGATATTGAAAAGTTTCCCTGTAAGGATTTGCAGACGATCAATGAGCTATGGAGATATTTTAGCCGCGATCGCTTTGGCTTCAGTGTGCAAAAGCGCATCTGGATGGATCAAGGTGGCAAGCCTGGGGTTTATGATTCCAATGTCTATGAAAAGTTCGGCGACAAGGTTGGTTGGCGAGTGAATGATAACTGGAAGTTATATTCCCAACTTAATTTCTCTTTAAATGACCCTCCTGGGCATCTTCCCTTAGGACTTAGTATTGGCTGGGGTACTGGCGCTATCGAGTTGATAGGAGTGGAAGGTGCTGTCGAGGTTGATCGGCTCTTGTCGCTTGTGGAAGCTTGTCAACTTTAAGAAAAGCGATCGCGTTTGTTGCACTCAGGCAAGGCGTTGAAGTCAAGCAATGGGAACATAGCCAAAGCGATGATGCAAGCACGGCTTAAGCAATTCAAAATTTAAGATTCAAAGGCTAAGTTGCAATCACCTATGGAACCTCTGTCTGATACTGAACGAATTGCTGCCCTGCAAGCGAGGAACGCTGAGCTAGAGTTGGAACTTCAACAAGTAGAAGAGACGTTACGCAAGCAAGCCGAGATAACCACCGAAAAAGCACTCTCATTGCTGCGAACCACCTTAGAGGCTACCGCTGATGGAATTCTTGCAATTAATGCACAAGGTTCTGTCACTCACTTCAATCGTAACCTTGTAGAACTATGGCAGGTTCCTGAGTCCATCATTACTTGGCAAGCTGATTGGCAACTATTGCCCTTTCTGCAAGAGCAGTTAAGGGATTCAGAAGCGTTTCTAAGCCAGGTGAAAGCCGAGTATGCTCAACTTGATTTAGAAAGTCACAGCTTTCTAGAGTTTAAGGATGGCAGGGTTTTCGAGCGTTATTCAAAACCTCAAGTTTTAGGTGAAGACATCATTGGTAGAGTCATCACCTATCGTGATATCACTAGTCTTAAAGAGGTAGAAGCAGCGCTACGGCAAAGTGAAGAGCGCTTCTCCAAAGCTTTTCGAGCCAATCCAATATCCAGTGCAATCAGCACGTTGTCCGAGGGACGAATTCTTGACATCAATGATAGTTTCCTCAATTTGGTTGGCTATAGTCGAGAAGAAGTAATTGGTCGTAATCTCAGCGAGTTAAACCTATATGCTGATGAGAGCGATCGCGAAGCGGCTTCCCCTTGGGAGCCTCGCGATCGGGTTCGTCAACTGCTGCAACAACAGCAAGGGATTCGCGATTTTGAGTTTCGCTATCGCACTAAATCGGGTGAAATCAGAGATGGGATCGCCTCTTTTGAAGTGGTTAATTTAGGTGGCGAACTCTGTCTTTTGAACCAAGTGTGCGACGTTACTGATCGCAAGCGGGTTGAAACTGAACTGCAACAGAGCCAACGACTGCTGCAAGAAATTATCGATGCTGCTCCGATGAGGATTTACCTGAAAGACTTGCAGGGACGATACCTGATATATAACCGTCATTGCGAATCTCTAACAGGCTTATGTTGGAAGCAGGTAATTGGCAAAACTGATAGGGAACTCTTTGGGCTACAGATTGCTAATCAGTTTCAATCCAATGACCATGCTGCGTTGGAAGCTGGACAAGCGATTACTATCGAGAGAAACTTACAAGAGGCAGATGGTATTCACACCTATCTCACAATAAAGTTTCCTGTATTTGATGCTGATGGGAATCCCTACGGAGTGTGCGGTATTTCAACCGATATCAGCGATCGCAAACGAATCGAAGAGGAACTCCACCAAAGTGAAGAACGCTTCTCCAAAGCCTTTCGCTCTAATCCGGCTGCAACCACGATTACAACGATTGCAGACGGTCGGTATATTGATGTCAACGACAGTTTTCTCACGCTCTTGGGCTTCAATCGAGAGGAAGTGATTGGCAAAACGAGTGTCGGGTTGGGTCTATGGGTTCGAGAGCGTTCTCAAGTCATGCGACACTACATCCAGCAGCTTCAACACGAGCCTATCCACGAGTTAGAAATACAATTTCGCAACAAGTCCGGTGAAATTCGCGATGGCATTACTTCGGCTGTGTTGATTGACTTAAGTGGTGAATTGTGTATGTTAGCTCAGCTTTATGACGTAACAGATCGTAAGCGAGCAGAAGCAGCGCTGAAATATCGACTCGATTTTGAAGCACTCTTAACCAACATTTCTACTCAATTTATTAACCTAAAAGCAACAGAAGTCGATCAGGCTATTAACCAGGCTTTGCAGGAGATTGGAGAGTTTGCTCAGGTTGACCGTGCTTGTATCTTTCTAATCTCTAACGAGCGATTTTTTAATACTCATCAATGGTTTGCTGATGGAATTCCCCCGCTTGTCTACCCTCAACAAGGGCTAGCATTAGAAACGATCCCCGATACAGTAGAGCAGTTGCGTCAGTTTAAGACCATCCATACTCCCCGTGTAGCGGACTTACCAGAACCAAGAAAATCGCTATCCGAATCGTTTGAGGTGAAGTCTTATATTGCCGTACCAATTGCTTACGAAGGTTGCTTAATTGGCAGCTTGGCATTTAACTCGATTCGGACAAGCAAAACTTGGTCTGATGAAGATGCTGCACTATTGAGGGCATTAGCAAATATCTTTGCCAATGCCTTGATGCGGAAGCATTCCGAAGAAGTCTTGCGCGAGAGTGAAGAACGCTTCCGGCAGCTAGCCGAAAACATTGATTCAGTATTCTGGATGTTTTCTGTAGATGAGCAAAGAACACAATATATCAGTCCTGCCTATGAGAAAATCTGGGGACGCTCATCCCAACGGTTGTATGAGAGTCATCAAGACTGGATAGATAGTATTCATCCCGATGACTACGAGGAAGCAATAAATTTGCTGGAATGCCAGGTTCGAGGAGAAACCGCTGAAGGCATATATCGAATTATCCGACCGGATGGAGAAATTCGTTGGATTTGCGATCGCTCGTTCCCCATTTATGACTCTTATGGCAAGTTGTATCGAGTTGCGGGAATTTCCGATGATATTACTGATCGTAAACTTGCAGAGAATGCGCTTTTAGAATCGGAAGCTAAACTCAATGCGATTTTAGACAGTGCAATTGCCGTCATCATTCGGTTCCAGGTATTTGCCAATCTTGATTGGGAATTTGAATTTATCTCATCGGGAGCAGAGATACTTTATGGATATACGCCACAAGAACTCATGGCTGATAGAAATCTCTGGATTTCACGAGTGTTACCAGAGGATTTAGAGAACGTTATTGTGCCAAGTTATGAAAACATCTTTGTAGAGCGCACAGCCCAACTAGAATACCGACTCAGACATAAAGACGGTTCCTTGCGCTGGTTTTCGATGACGATGTTCCCTCAACGAGATGAGACAACCGATAGCTGGGTTGTCACTAGTGTTGAAACGGATATTAGCGATCGCAAGCTTGTAGAGGAGCAACTCGAAGCATCTTTGCGGGAAAAAGAAGTACTGCTCAAAGAAGTGCATCATCGTGTCAAAAACAATTTGCAAGTTGTCTCTAGCTTGCTCGATTTGCAATCACAGCGTATTCAAGAGCCACAGGTTCTAGAGATGTTCCAAAACAGCCAAAGCCGTGTCAGGTCAATGGCACTTATCCACGAGAAACTGTATCAATCAAAAAGCCTATCTAGGGTGAACTTTGCTGACTATATTGAGAGCTTGGCGATGCATCTGATTCAAAACTATGCTGTTGACCCAGATAGAATTAGCTTGCAGCTCAATCTTGAACCCATATTGCTCAACCTTGATACGGCGATTCCCTGTGGTTTAATCCTTAATGAACTGGTTTCTAATGCTCTAAAACATGGTTTTCCAGGAAATACGGGCGGAACGATTTGGATTGGTCTATGCTCTGTGGGTACTTCTGTCTCCTGTGACGGAGGTGATGACTTTGAACTGGTTATTGGAAATAATGGAGTAAAATTACCCGAACTCCCAGACTTCTCCCGTGCAAAATCTTTGGGATTGCAGTTAGTGCGTGTCTTGATTCAACAACTTGAGGGGCAGATTGAAGTGAGCCAAAGCCAAGGTACAGAATTTAAGCTTCGCTTTAGGGAGCTAGAGCATTTAATAACTTAGGACTTACGCACCATAACGCCAGTTCAAGGGTTTGAGATTCTGACAATCGTTTCTCACTATAGCTTCACTTCACGCGATCGCTCAGAAGAACGTAATCTTCTACTCAGTGCGTAAGTCCTGAACTCTTGAAGGGAGAGACATAAGTTTAGACCTTCGTCTCAAGGTTAGAGAAGAGCTGCTGCATTGCCGTTGTGTAGGGTACTAGGAGGGACTTGTACTCGTTTGACACCCGCGCCAAGACTTCATCCATGAGTAACTGTGTCATTTGTTCAACGAGTTCCCAACTCACATCTACGGCTGGAAAGACCATAATGCACAAGGGAAGCAGTTCATCCTGCACAGATGCCATGCTCTCTTCTAGAACACATAGCGATAAATAGCCTTGAAACATTTGCAAGTCTCTCACAGTAGAGAGCTTTACTTCTCGATTACTCAGCCCGCCGCGACGGCTACGATGATTGGAGTACAATTTGACAGATTGTTGGTAAACTGCCTCAGCAATGTCTTCACTCTTTGGTAATAGTTGCTGAACAAGGGCTAGACGCGGTGAGTCAAGCTCATGCTTTGCCGCCGCTGCACAGACTCGCTGCCAAGGGATACAAACCTGCTCTTCAACGAATTTGAAGTAGGGACTGACTAAGACTTGCTCAGCAAGTGTCAGCCGATTTAGCACTAACTTAGAACTCAAGTGAAACTGTGTACTCAGAAAGCCAACAGCGCGTCTATCAGGTGATGACAGATGCTGCTCCTGAAATTCGAGTAATACAGGTTCAAGTACGGTGGCTAGTTGTTTAACCTCTGACACAGATAGCCCTAGCTTTGCCGATGATGCCTCAACATTACTAGAGAAATCAATCGTCTCAGCCTCTGACTTAGCGACCCGTAATGCCGGGGGAGGCGACTGCGTCTGGTAAACTTCCAGTACCTTCTCATAAACCTGCCCCGCTGCTTTAGCGATTCCCTGAGATTCGGTCAGGTTGACAATATTCGGAATGTAAGAGAACAGGACACTCGTCTGTATCCCAGCACACTTGCAATTAATCTCCACGCTCCGAGAAAGTTTAGCAATAGTTTGCACTCGCCCCTGTGGTGATGCCGCCTCAACTAGCTCAGAAACGGCACATTGGTTGCTTCTTATAGAAAGCGTTGATAAGTCTGGAACATAGCGCTCAGCCCAAATCTGGCTCAAGCTCTCAACAGAAGTCGTATTGACCAGTTTTGTACTTTTTAGCACAATTTTCTCTCAAGATGTATCAGGACATTGAACAGAACACCCTTGAGCAGATGGCTTCAACCGTGATTGCTACGGTTCCCTTTGTGGAAATGCATGAGCTTTATTTTTAGAATTGTAAAGCTCTATCTCTAGATCTTAAGGGGGATAACAGACAGTTACCATAAGCAAATCCGCTTACATCGCTCTGGCAGCATCTAGAAAGCTTTATGGGACAAGATCAAGTTGAGGCTAATCCTAATGCCCAAATGAAGCTAAACTAATCGCATTTGTTCGGGATGTTCGAGCGGCTCACCCCGACGAAAGAGCAAGAAGTAAGGGAGTGCCTCAAGCATGGCCCATACAACAATCTACCTCCTCGTAAGCATCGACAAGTTAATCTTGATGGTGTATTTCTGCGATACTCAGGAATGGCAATTTCGAGTCATTAGTCCTGGTGGTGCAGTTTTTGGAGAACACAAACTTTATTATTCGGCTCAAGCTGCGGAGAGAGCCGGACGTGAGTGGATTGAGAGAGGAAGCTGAAATCTAACTTTACTTGACTAACTGTAATTCCCGAAGCGATCGCTCTAGAGCAGCCGCTTCAAAATTGAGTTTCATTGCTCCATGAAAGTTTGGTTTCACAGTAATGTCATCAATGGTGTAGACATTCACAAACCCCACTTGAAGGGCTTTCATCTTGGCTTTTCGAGGCACAAACTCAACATATTTTTTTAAGTACCCTGAACTCAGATTGAGGGCAACATCAATACGGTGGTAATTGCCGACATTAACAAACCCAAACATCTTGATATCCACTTGAGATTGTTCTTCGTGAATTATCTCTTGCAGGCTAAATACTCCGGTGTCAATCAGTTCTTCAATTTGACCAGGGTCAGCTAAGTTTTTTTTGAATAACCCAAGCAACTGAACTAAACTTTTTTCATCTTGATTCTTTAGTGCCATCTCTAGGCTAATGCCAAGTTTCTCCTCATTGACACTCGCACTGAGAAAAGCAATTGCTTTATCCTTAAAACTCTGAGTTTCTTTAGGTTCGTCCTTTGACGGCAGATTTGAGTTATTACTCGCTTGTGCAAGTCCAAAGTTGACAAAGAGGTTATCAATTCCCAAGATTTGCTTTTGGACAGCGAGTAAAAGTGTAGTTCTGAGATTAGACCGAAATTCCCCAATTGGATTGAATAACCACCAAGCCTCACGAACCGGAGACGTTTGTTGAAGATGCTCCCCTCGGTTCCAACGGTTTTTCATCTGCTGATATGAAATGTGGCAATCAAGAAAATTTACCTGCCAATAAGGAAGCTGAATAAAAAGTTTTCCTGAGTCAAATTTAAATGCATATCTAAGATTATGAGCAATTTGAATTTCAATCTCATACAAATGAAAAATACTAGTGTGTTGACCTAAAATACTAATTTGAAAATCTCGAATGAAATAAGCTGCTGCTTCTATTTGTTTGATAACTTGCTTTTTGATTGACTTTAAAGAAAGGCTAGAGTCTAGATTGAAAGAAATTTTATAAGTTTCTTCTAGTCGTCGAAACGTGTTATGAGTAATCTGCCTACGCCTTAAGGCTTCACTCACTTCATGGTCTTGGTTAAGTAAGCATTCAGTTGCATATTGCTGAAAGAAGTGAAGAAAGTCTGCGTTGTTTTGAGTTGGGTCAAGTGTTTTAGTCATGATATAAACGTCCTAAGTGAGAGCGATCGCACTAATCACGCTGGTCTTGAAATACAATAACCATATCTTCAAATCCGGATGTCGTAGTGAACACGGGCGAACTTACTCATTAAGGAAAAGTGTGGCGACATTAAAACTTCTCTCCTATCATCTCCAGGTAATTCAAGCCCATGCAGAACGTACTTATCCTGAAGAGTGCTGTGGCTTACTATTGGGTGAGCTTAGAGGTGATACCAAAATCTTAGTGGATGTCTTGCCGACAGAGAATAGTTGGGATGCCCAAGCCGCTACGTTTCAAGCGATTGAGGGTTCAGTTCAGCTTGAGTCTAGCAAACGTCGTCGCTTCAGCATTGCACCGACAGTGATGCTCAAGGCACAGAAAGACGCACGCGATCGCAACCTCAATATCATTGGAATCTACCACTCTCACCCTGACCATCCAGCCATCCCTTCCGAATTTGACCGTGCGATCGCATGGCAGCAATACTCGTACATTATTGTCAGTGTCCAAGAAGGAAAAGCGATCGACCTCAAAAGCTGGAGTTTGGATGATGAGCATCAGTTCCAACCGGAAGAAATTTTTACAGCTTCGTCCTCAGCCGATTGAAAACTTATATTAAAAACTATCAAAATAAAAAGACAAGAAGCATTTAGATAAGATATATGTCTTGTCTCTAGCTCTACTAGCGAGTGAAATGCTCAACCCAAATCTGGATGAAATCCAGCTCCAAAAAGAAGAATACGAACGCTACTCTCGACACTTAATCTTGCCTGAAGTCGGACTAGAAGGGCAAAAACGCCTCAAAGCCGCCAGCGTTCTCTGCATCGGTAGCGGTGGACTCGGTTCGCCCCTACTCTTGTACCTTGCCGCTGCGGGGATTGGACGACTAGGACTTGTTGATTTTGATGTCGTTGATAGCTCGAATCTGCAACGCCAAGTCATTCACGGAACCTCTTGGGTAGGGAAACCAAAAATTCAGTCTGCCAAAGACCGGATTCTCGAAATCAACCCCTATTGCCAGGTTGACCTTTACGAAACTCGTCTTACCTCAGAAAACGCTCTAGATATTCTTGAGCCTTATGACATTGTGGTGGATGGTACGGATAACTTCCCCACCCGCTACTTAGTCAACGATGCCTGTGTGCTGCTCAACAAACCGAATGTTTATGGCTCGATTTTTCGGTTTGAAGGTCAAGCCACCGTATTTAACTATGAAGGTGGTCCAAATTACCGCGACCTCTACCCGGAACCACCACCACCAGGAATGGTTCCCTCCTGTGCAGAAGGTGGTGTTCTCGGCATTTTGCCAGGAATTATTGGTGTGATCCAAGCAACGGAAACTGTCAAAATTGTTCTGGGTCAAGGTACAACCCTTAGCGGACGCTTGCTGCTTTATGATGCCCTGAATATGAAATTCCGGGAACTAAAACTGCGACCCAATCCAGAGCGTCCAGTCATTGAGAAGCTCATTGATTACGAGTTTTTCTGTGGCATCACTCAAGCGAAAGCAGAGGAAGCGAAGCAGCAAATGGAAATGCAAGAAATGACTGTGCAGGAACTCAAAGAACTACTCGAAAGTGGTGCTGATGATTTTGTCCTGCTAGATGTCCGCAATCCTAATGAGTATGAGATTGCGAAGATTCCTGGCTCAGTTCTCGTACCACTACCGGAAATTGAAAACGGTATAGGTGTGGAAAAAGTGAAGGAACTGCTCAATGGTCATAAGTTGGTAGCTCATTGCAAGATGGGAGGTCGCTCAGCGAAGGCGTTGGGAATTTTGAAAGAGTCTGGTATTAAGGGAATTAATGTCAAAGGCGGAATTACTGCCTGGAGCCGGGAAATTGACCCCTCTGTGCCTGAGTATTAAGGGGGTTAGTTTTTGATGGAAGATTGGGATTAGGTGATTATAGACAGGAGTGACGCAGTTAATTGGTAAAAGCCTGATTCTATTGTCGGGGCTTGGCATTGCCAAGCCCTACATAATTGAAGTGCGTAAGTCCTAATCGAGTTATCTAATCCCCAGCCCTCATTACCCGCAAATGTCCGCAACCGAGTAGCATAGCCTATAACATCTTTGTGTAAAACCATCATGAGTAGGCAAAGTTGCCTCAACGTTACTCCAGGCATGAAAAGTCGCACTCTTCCACGATTAGTCAGATTCTGTGCAAGTCAACTTGCGATCGCAAGCTTGTTGGCTTTAGCGATTCCCAATCGTCCTGCACTTGCGTTAACTGAATTTCAAGTCTGTGCTAGCGAACTCCTACGTGCAGATGTCTCCCCAGAACGAGCATCAGTAGCGTGTTCACAAGCACTTGCCCCGAAGGATTTATCTGGGTGCGTCCTTAGAATCAGCTACCAGACACCGACAATTTCTGACGAAGCATTAGCCGCTTGCACACGAGTCCGACGCCCACTAGAGCTAGCAAGCTGTATGGTTGATATCAACACTCGTACCGAAGGTGCAGAGGTAATTCGGGTTCTAGATTACTGCCGCCGTAGCCTTCTTCCTGTGCGCTTTTCTGAGTGTGTGATTGGTTTAAGCCGTGCAGTAGACGCTTCTACTCCCGGAGCGCTAGATACTTGTATTGCTGCTGATGATTTTCCTCGCGAATTATTTCCCACTCTTGTGCCGCCACCACCCGCCAATCCAACACCACCAAACATTATTCCAAGTTTAGTTCCTGCACCCATAGTACCCATTCAGCCAAATGTTCCCATTAATCCCCTGAATCCGTGACGAACTGGCATTCCTGGTTCTTCTCCCACCCCTGGAGAAGTTGGGAGGGAATGAATGAGCAATAAGCCTAACGGCATACTTCGCTAGCGTACTCAGCAGGCTACAGGCAATCACACCTAACCTCTCAAAAATCTCAAACCTCCCAGAAATATTTCCGGGAGGTTTTACAGCCCTTATTAAAGGTTTCTTACTTATCTGACATCTTGCACCAAGCCCTCAGAATGGAATTCTGGGGCTATACAAACCAAGTCTGCCGCCGGAGCTTTAGTGAGGGCGGACTAACCGAAAATCAAGGGTTCTATCAACTTTGAGTAGAAGTCTAATCTACACAACAGTCGAATTTCGCTTTGTCTCATAGAATCGACAAGCAACGTATCCTAGTGAGTAAAGCAAAGCTACGTTACTTGATGCTCCAACTACAGCACCCACGCCGGGGAGGAGTTCCACTAAACCTAGCCCAACCTTTACTGCTCCAGAACCTCCGACAGATAAACCGAAGATTGCCAAGACTTCGCCTCGTCTTGCTGGATCTTTAAGCGAAAATCCGTATGCTGCCGCAATGCGATAAATCATTTCTGCCTGTAGTGCTGAAACGGCAGCCAAATCAACGGCAAACAGTGTTAGCGCTAGAGGCGGTATGAAGTTAGTGAGTAAGCCAATTCCCCCGGCTTTTAATGAGGTATCGACAATAATTCGGTGAGCCAGTTGCTCAGGGGTTTCTAAAGGGTACTCCTGTCGCAGCTTCTCGACGTCTTTGGACACCTGCTCTACATCAACTTGACCAAGTGCTGCCATTAGCCAGTTAATCCCTGGAAGCTTAGCCGCATATTTTACCAGGGGATTTTCAGCAATAGGAGTGACGAATTTTCCAACCGTTTGTGTCCCCTGTTCCACTAATTGCTGAGCCACAGGTGCAACTGCTTCTCCTACAACGTTGGTAGTCGTTGTAATGTTGTCAGCCGCCAACCGTACTGCTTCAGAAGCTAGCTTAGCTGTAGAAGCTGCAAGAAGAGTTGCTGTTGCGATCGCTTCACTCATTTGGTCAGTATCTAAACGCTCTCTATCTTGTACTGGCATGGTTTCTGTTGGCTTCTATAACTTTAGTGAATAACTTACCTTCACTCTACAAAGGTAAAGTCTAAGTTACCTCTATCCTCTGACAGTAATTCGATAGTCTGGACGTTTTATCGGTTTGGAGCAAAAGGCGATCGCACAATTTTGCGTAGTTCGCTTTATAGAATTGATTTACTGTCTCTACTCAGGAGATAGCCACTTTGACTTCTAACAGGAACTTACTTATAAGGGAATAAAACCTCTCGAAAGGTCATAGATATTCTTCTTGTTCTAGTAATTTCTGTCCCCTTATAGTTATCTTTCTTTCGTGGAGCAATGCCATGCTGCCAAAGGTATCTAGCTTCCCTATGCATTACGACTAAACTACCTGCGGACAACAACAGAGATACCTTTTGGTGAGTTTGAGAATGCGTGAAATCCATCAAGCAGGGACTTCCTAAGCTTAAGGAAATAATCGTATTCCCAAAGCAGGGGACACAGTCAACATGGCTAATAATGCCTTGTCCGGGTTGATATTCGTTAACAATTAATTGATCAAAAGCTTTTTCTGTTAACTTATCATTAAACAGCCTATTTGCAATATGTTCTGCCCAATCTGGCAAAGCTCCTAAATAATTTGCAGAAGCTAGTGAGCCATTCTTATAATCATATCTATAGCCATAATGTTGAACCCGTCGTTTCAACTTCATTGACCATTCCTGTTGGTCTATAGCATGAATTAATTGATTTTGTTCCTCAAAAGTGATGTATTCAGGAACGTATGTCAGTCCTGAAATCTCTATCGAATCCGCTTCAAGCGTCGTTGTTAAATCTAACTTACTCTTGTTTGGAGATAACATTGTTCCTCAGTATGCCTTCCGGAAAAAGTCGAGCTTGGAAACTGGGCTTAGGTAGATTCAGCATCAAACAGTATCTTATCTCGATCCTGTCTATGCTAACCATCCTGTCACCTGCTCATCAGCTCAATTCAGTTCTTGTCCCGGTAGAGAAACCGTTGCACGATATGTTCTGATGAAGATGCTCCAAGACGGAACACTATAATATTACCTTCAAGCGTTAGCTCAAAGCAAAACACTAATTATTGAACACCCTGATTAACTTTAGTTTTAAGCTAGTGCAGCGCGGCAGAAATAAGTAACCAGTTAACAACGGAGCAAAAAGTAGAAAGTATAAGCCTTTGTTCCTTCTGCCTTCTGCTTTTTTGTACTAGCTTGGCTGGATTTTTGGGTTGAGAGGATAGTAATCAAAACAGTTAATCGCTTCCTCCGTTAATGCCATTGAATGGCGTACTGTACATTTTAAATATCGCTCTTCTGTCACTCTGGGTTCAAGTCAAGAGCAGTAAACTCAATCAACTCCGGTCAGTAGCAAAGCTATGTGAGCGAGATCAGAAAAATCCCGGAACCTCAATCCTAGAAAAGTTATTTGCCAATGAGCGAGGAGCAGAACCTTGTCGATTCCGAATAGTGACTTGCTGTGATGTTAACGAGGAAGTTTCTGGGCTGATAAGTTATCGGGACAGCTTAGCAAAAGTGTTCTCCGGATACTTCAGCCCAAAATGTTCTCGTAGCGTCTTGCCTGTGTATTCTGTTCTGAATATCCCTCTGCGTTGGAGTTCTGGGACAACGAATTTTACAAACTCTTCAAATGCCCCAGGTAGATAGGCAGGTGAAATGACAAAACCATCACAGGCTTGAGCCTGAAACATCATTTCTAACTGATCAGCGACTTGTGTAGGAGTGCCTACTAGCTGTGGGACTAGCACACTTGCCCCATACAGTTTGCCAATATCTCCTAAGGTTAAACCTTCTTCTTGGCTCAGCTTTAAAACCAAGTCGAACATTCCTCGCATTCCTGGAATTTCTAACTTTTCAACAGGTTCATCTAATGCGTGTTGAGAAAAGTCATAGTTTGTATGGTTAGACAAGGTTGATAGACCAACCAGGGGATGAACTAACTCGTTGTGTAAGGATTGCTGGGTTAGTGCGATCGCTTCTGTTTCCCCAACAAATGGCATCACTGCTGTTAGAATTTTGCAGTCCTCTGGGGCGCGTCCGTACTCCGCCATCCGGGACTTTAACTCGATATAAGCGTCTTTGGCACGAGCAATATTGGGTTGAATTGTAAAAACCACTTCTGCCCAACGAGCGGCAAATTCTTTCCCACGTCCAGAAGAACCCGCTTGGATAATCACGGGATGTCCTTGGGGACTACGAGGAATATTCAATGGACCGCGAGATTTGAACCATTCCCCTTGGTGGTGAATGTAGTTCACCTTAGACGGGTCAGCAAAAATCCCATTGTCTCGGTCTAGTAAGATTGCGCCTTCCTGCCAGCTATCCCAAAGTTTGAAGGTAACCTCCATGAATTCGTCAGCCCGGTTATAACGCTGGTCATGCTCCAAGTGTTCCTCCAACCCGAAGTTTTGCGCCTCGCCGTTATTAACAGAAGTTACAACGTTCCAAGCCACACGACCACGAGTGAGATGGTCTAAGCTGGCAAATGTTCGTGCGACTTGGTAAGGGTGGTAGTAAGTTGTCGAGCGAGTTGCCCCCAAACCGATGTACTGCGTACTCGCTGCCATCATCGCCAGAACCGGAACCGGGTCTAACCGAGCCGCATCTTGGTCGCCGTAGTGCAATCCGACTTCCAAGTTCTGACCATAACCATCACCCATTGCTAAGCGGTCAGCGAAGAAAACCAAGTCAAATTTCCCCTGTTCCAGAATTTGAGCGGTATTTTGATAAATTTCGGGTTGAAAAAAACCCAATTCAGTTTGGGGATGCCGCCAAAGAGCATGGCTGTGGGCAACGTGTCCAGCAATTAAAAAAGCCGATAAATGTATCTGTCTCATTTTGTTTTTTGTCATTAGTCAGTTGTTCATCAATTAATGACCAATGACGTATGACCCGTTACGAGTAAAAGTCAGGTATAGGAAGCTGATTATTAAGCGCCCAATTGCCCACAGCGCGGACTTTGTAATCTACGGGGTCATGAAGTGTGAAGGTGCGGAGATTGCGCCAATAGCGGTCAAACCCGTATTTAGAGGCTGTCGCTCGACTTCCCATTACCTCAAACATCCGGTTGGCGATGTCTAATCCGACTCTGGTTGCAGCGACTTTAGCCGTTGCGATCGCGATCGCACATTCCCCTCGTTGTTCTGCTGTCAGTGACAAGTCCTTTTCCCATGCCGCTTGCAACAACTCTCCAGCCTGATCTGCTAAGGCAGTTGCTCCCTGTAAGTTAACCCACATATCTCCATAATGCTGGAGAATATACGGGTCTTGGGTCGCACTATCTACCCCAGAGGTAAGCCAAGGTCTTGTTTGGGTTCTGGTGTACTCTTTCGCCGCTTCAAAGGCACCTTGAGCAACACCGAGATAGATATTCGTAAAAGTTATTTGTGTCAAACAGGAACGGATTGTTTTGAAGGTATTGCCATCGGAACTGGGCAAAAGAATCTCATCTTTTTCAATCAGCACATTATTGAACGTGACACTACCACTATCCGTTTGTCGTTGCCCCATGTTGTCCCAGTCATCATTAACAACCACACCCTCTCGCTGAGTTGGAACCACAACAACTGTTAGTCCAGAAACTCCTTCTTGTACAGCCGTTACAGGCAGCACATCAGAGTCTATAGAGCCAGAGCAAAAGCTTTTGGTGCCGTTGAGACGAAACTTGTTTCCATCTGGGGTAAGAATCACTCTTCGGTCAAGTGGATTCAAGGCATTACACCAAAACCAGTTATTCTTTACAGTTTGAGTGTAATAGCGTTCTTTCTGTTCGGAATTGCCAAATACATGAGGGGCAACAACGCCTAGATGATGGTAAGAGAAAACATGGGCAATTGAGCTGTCTACCTTAGCAAAGTCCCGAACAATTTTTAAGGTAGTAGTCCAGCTTTCTCCAATTCCTCCAAATTCTTTTGGAATAATTAGGTGGAGTAAGCCGCTTTCCCGTAATTTGTCGCGTTCATATTGCGGAGTGCCTCCTTTGGCATCACGCTCAACAGCAGTTTCAGCAAATTCATTAGCTAAGGCAGTGGCGATCGCCTTATAGTCCGTCGATTCTTTGATAACTAGTTGCATGGGGCAAGACCTGATAACAATTAATCCTTTCTTTACAACCTATAACTTCTCTCTAAAGAGTCAGGTGTTAGGTGGTAGGTGATGAATTGACTTTCCCTACAACCTACAACCTCTCCTCACCAATAAGTGTCAAACATTAAACCTTATGGTATTACTTGTTGAGTGCTGTAATGCTTGGACAAACAGAGGTTGCAATATCGACTCGTTTTGGAATTGCCTTTTGCTCTAGCATCCAGTCGGCAGAATTCTGAATATCAGTCAAAACAAGAGGTTCTAGGGGAAGTACCTTCTCAACGGGTTTACGCTCAAAGGCTTGTTTGGCGGCTTTGGGTGAAACACTTAAAGCTTTCTCCAAAACTCCAGTGGCTTCGTCTGGTTTGGTCGTTACCCACTCACCCTCTTGCTTAATTACATCTAAGGCAGCACTAATGGTAGTAGCTTTTTCAGATAAAGCTTGGCGGTGGACGACATACACTCCGTAGTGGGGAGCGGCTTCGCCACTCGCAATTCGACGGGTAGGATGATCGACTTCTGCGATCGCTAAACCAGGGTCCCACATCGCCCAAGCATCGACATGACCTTGCATGAGAGCAGGCATTGCATCCGTTGGTGACATATACGCACGCTTTACCTGCTCCTTGGGAACGTTTTCCTTCTCCAGCACTTTTAGCAGCAAATGTTCGCCCCAACCCCCTCGGTTAACGGCAACTGTCTTACCTACCAAATCGGTGGGGGCTTTAATCGGAGAGTCAGCTCGTACTAAAAGTGCTTCTGCCTGGGGAACAGCAGGTCGATAGGCAAGCAGACACACCGGAACCCCACCAGCTAACCCTGATATCGCAGGGATATCCCCACCAGCAGCAAGGTCAACACTACCAGCGTTGATTGCCTCCAACACGGGAGCAAAATTCGGGAATGGTCCCACCCATTCAACTTTAATGTTCTTGGCAGCTAGTTCACGCTCTAGTGTTCCGCGCTGTCTAATCAGTGGCAGCAACCCCCACCTGACATAGCCAATCCGCACGACATTTTGCTTGTCAGCGCTAGAAGCTTGGGTTGCTTGTGGGCTTTCATTGTGGTTACTGACTGCTGGAGTAGTAGAACGGCTAGAGTTATTCGGAGCGCAAGCAGAGGTTGCCAAACCTAAGCAAAGCGTCGTCGCGAACAGCAAGACAACGTTAGGTGTCGAACGGGGCTTTTGGTGTTTAATCACGAGATGCTTGAACTGACTCAACATTGCCTACTCCAAAGGTGCTAACGCCGGTTCTTTTTTAGATTGAGCAAACTGATGATTTTTGACCTGCTGTATCCCATCGACAAAGTCATACAGTGATGCTTTGAGTCTTTGCTCGATCTCGGCTTCCAGGTGTACGCTGCCATCAGGATTAGCTTGGATTTGCGTATCCAACAGATACACGCCACCCAAGACATACCTCGCTCCAAGTGTTGCGATTACAGGCTTGAGAGCGTAATCAATTGCTAAAAGATGTGCCAAGGTTCCGCCAGTTGCGATCGGGAGAATGACTTTACCGGAGAAGGCACCGGGAGGTAGCAAGTCTAAGAACGACTTCAATACACCCGTGTAGGAAGCTTTGTAAACGGGTGTCGCGATAATCACTCCATCCGCTTTTTCAACTAAAGCTTGCGCCTTCCGGATTCCCACACTATCAAAATTGGCAAACAATAAGTCCTCGGCAGGCAAATCGCGAACTGTAATTAAGTCAATAGGTAATCCTTCTGAGGCAAGAACCGTTTTCGCGTATTCCAGCACTGCTGCTGAGCGGGAAGGATGAGATGGGCTGCCTGCGATCGCAATAATAATAGTCATGTAATCATCCTCGACTGGCTTGGGAATGAGTTTTAGCTTGAAAAAGGTATCCGCAATTTCTTGCTGTTCAGCAACCATTTCGTCGCTCATGGTTTCAAATTCGTAACCTCGCCGCTTCGTCACGACATCCAAGATGGCAGGTTCAACCCCTAAAAGCGGTGAAAGAATCTTGACAACCTCTGTAGGGTTAGCATCTGCCCATTGGGCTACCACCTGGGTTTCTTCTTGAACTGCCTTGATGATGTCGGCATTTTTTTCCGCAAAAGAACGAGAACCCAAGTAAAAATCTCGGTTAGCCGCTAATCCTTGACCATTTGCCAAAACACGAACATCTTTCTGTTTCTGGACAGCAGCAAAAAACGGGTCCCAAATCACCCAAGCGTCTACGTTGCCTTGTTCAAATGCTGACCTTGCATCAGCAGGTGAAAGGTAAGCCGGTTTAATATCACTAAACTTCAGTCCTCCTGATTCAATCGCCTTTACAACTAGATAATTGGCGCTTGAACCTTTAGTAAAGGCAACTTTCTTACCCCGCAAATCAGCTAAGGTTTTGATTGAGGAGTTAGCTGGTACAACAACGCCTGAACTTTGGGGTTTGGCAGCACCACCACCGACATAAACCAAAGGTGCGTCAGCGGCTTGGGCAACAACTGGAGGCGCATCCCCAGTACGCCCAATGTCAATGCTACTCGCGTTGAGCGCTTCTAGTAGTGGTGGTCCTGACTGAAACTCTGTCCACTCAACAGACACACCCAAAGGCTTTAATCGTTCCTCTAACCCACCTCTGGCCTTCACAAGCGTAAAGGGATCAAATTTTTGATGCCCAATTCGCACGACGCGATTCTGGCTAGCTGTAGGTGTGCTATTGGGAGCGACGGACGTAGGGGCGCTACAAGCCGCTACCATCAGGCTCAACCCTAGTCCCACAGCAAACAGGAGCGAAAACCCCTTGACTACACGCTGCTGACACAGCCTCAAAATTGTATTTAAATTAGTAGCCAATCCTGAAAATGTCGAAATGTTTTTACCACATTTGAGCAAAGCATGATTAGCCATTTGCTCCTCCTGTATTTGCTTATATTAACTTTAGCAATTTGAGAATTTGTAGAGATAGAATTCAACGTTATCTCTACAATCTCGTGAGTTTCTTATAACCAAGGATGGCGCGGTGGATTGACACCATTGAGATGGTAATTTCCAACGGCGTAATACTTCCATCGAGCTGGGTCGTGCAGCGTATGAGTCCGTGCATTCCGCGTCTCCTTTCACTCAAACTGTCACCAACACTTCTGGATTTGTACGCCGACTTGCCTCTAGTTCTCGTACCAGAGGAATTACATTCCGACCAAACGCGGGAAGGTCATCGGTATAGTGCAAGAAACCGCAGAGAATTAGATCAACTCCAACTTCGTAATACTCCTGAATTTTCTCTGCCACTTGCTCAGCCGTACCAATTAATCCAGTTTTGAAACCATCGTTGTACTGCACCAAGTCAGAAAAGTTAGAATTTGCCCACATTCCCTGCTTCTCACGACTAGAAGCGCCCGCATTCTTCACCGCTTCCCCAAAACCGTGAACAGCTTCCACATCCGCTTGAGCGATAATGTCCTCCAACACCGCATGAGCTTCGGCTTCGGTATCTCGTACCAACGCAAAGGCATTTAACCCAAACTTCACGGTTCGTCCCTCTTCACGGGCTAAAGCAGACACTTCCTGAATCTGCTCTCGCACACCTTCAACCGTGTTGCCGTTCATAAAATACCAGTCAGAAACACGGGATGCCATGCGCCGAGCCGCTTTGGAGTTGCCCCCTTGGAAAACTTCTGGATGTGGAGTTGATAAAGGTTTGGGTTTGACCCACCCTCCGTTAATCCGGTAGAAGTCGCCCCGGAAGTTGAATTCATCCTCTGTCCACATCCCTTTGAGGACTTGGATAAATTCTTCCGAGCGACGGTAACGCTCATCGTGATCTAACCAAGGTTCTCCATAGATGATGAACTCATCCTTAAACCAGCCGCTAACTACATTCAGGCAAAAGCGACCACCAGAGAGTGCATCAATTGTTGCACCCATCTTAGCGACGACACCTGGATGCCATAAACCAGGATGCACCGCCGCAATTAGCTTGAGGCGCTTGGTAACTGGAGCTAAAGCCGCGACTGTAGTTAGTGCTTCTAGCTGATACTCAGCCCCATAGCTAGCAATGAATCGGGCTTGTGCTAGAGCGTAGTCAAAACCTACTTCCTCAGCTGTCTGAGCGAGTTTGGCATTGTATTCAAAAGTCCAGTCAGTATGTTGAGGAATTTTGCTGACGACTAACCCACCACTGACATTGGGAATCCAATAGGCAAAACGAATATTCATGATGTGACCACTACTAAAAGGCTAATTAGGCAAAACTTTAGCTGCGTAGCTGAGCCGCATTTCACACAAATGAACCGTTGCTTTCGACACGAAAAATATCTTTTGCTTAGGCTGCGTGGAAAGGTTTTTTAGCTTGCCTAAGACAAACAACTCCTGTAATTCCAGCTAAAACTCAGAGCTTAATCTACGGTAATTGAATCGGAATATCGTATTTTTACTTTAAGTAGGAATATCACAGTAAATTGTGAATAGCAAGCAGATTTTCGTTAAATTATTCAGTTATTGGATAGTCTTTTTAAGACATTAAGAAACCACCCCCAGTAAATGGTGGCAAAAGTTTTTTTCTCCGCAAGCTGAATGTTTAACGGCTCAGTTGCACTACTTTACTTGTATTAGTACCTTGGCGATTCATGACTCGCTCAAGTACCATTTCTTTGATTTGACCAAACTGGGCACTGCCCCTTGCTCGCGGGCGTGGCAGTGTCACACGGACATCCAGAGCAATTTGCCCCGCCTCGATTAGCAACACTCGATCAGCCAATGCCACGGCTTCTTCCACGTCATGCGTTACCAAAAGCGACGTAAACTGTTGCTCCTGCCATAACTGCTCAATCAACCGTTGCATCTCAATGCGAGTGAGAGCGTCCAATGCCCCCAAAGGCTCATCTAGTAGAAGTAAACGCGGCTGACTTACCAAAGCTCTTGCTAGGGCAACCCGCTGCCGTTGCCCACCAGAAAGTACTGCCGGCCAATCTCCCGCCCGTTCTTTGAGTCCAACTTGCTCAAGTGCCCACTCTGCTCTCTCGCGCCAGTTATTTTGCAAGCCTAGTCCCACATTTTCTAGTACTCGCTTCCATTGCAGTAGACGCGCATCCTGAAACATCACTCGAACTGCTCGGCTGAGCTTACGCAGTGGCTCTCCATCCAGTAACACTCCCCCTTGGCTGGATGTCTCCAAGCCAGCGACAAGACGTAGAAGCGTACTCTTACCGCAACCACTCCTACCAACAATCGCGATAAATTCTCCAGGTGCAACCTCTAAATTCACTGACTTTAAAACAGTAATACTGCCAAAAGTCTTGGTCAAATCTACAATTTTTAGGTGTGTCCCTTGCTCAGATAGCTTCACGTTTGAAATCTCCTTTTTTATTGCATTAAGCGGTTAATTCTTAGCGACAAAACCTTGGTTTATTCGTGAAATTCACCAGCTTGCTCGATGTTAAAGCTGCTCCGCTGTTCTTCCAGTAAACCAAATTCAAAAAAACTGTCTGATTAACTGTTGGACAGGAACAGGGCTAAAAGCTAATTCCAAATTCTTTAAGCTAGCTGATAGTTAGGATGCCAAGCTAGCCATTTCTCTTCCAAAATCCTAGCAGCAGTATCTGCTAATTTTCCCAACAAGGCATATATCAGAATGCTTAATACCACGACATCGGTTTGCATAAACTCACGAGCATTCATTGCCATATAACCGATGCCAGAATCAGCGGCAATTGTCTCAGCAACAATTAGCGTCAACCACATAATTCCCAAGGCATAACGCACACCCACGAGAATTGAAGGCAATGCTCCAGGAAGAATGATTTGCCAGAAGAGAGCCGCTGGTTTCAGCCCATAGACTTTGCCCATCTCAATTAATCCTGGCTCGACAGTGCGAATCCCATGATAGGTATTCAAATAGATAGGAAACATTACGCCCAGAGCAACTAGAAATAGCTTCGATTCTTCCCCAATGCCAAACCACAAGATTACCAAGGGAATTAAAGCTAAATGGGGAACATTCCGAATCATCTGAATGGATGTATCCAAAAGCTTTTCAGAGATGGGAAATATGCCATTGAGCAATCCCAAGACTAAACCAATACCGCCACCTATCGCGAAACCGAGGAAGGCACGCCAAGTACTCACACCAATGTGTCGGAAGAGTTCTCCACTCTTAGCAAGTTGGATACCCGCTTGTACAACGCCTGTTGGAGCAGGCAAAACTCTGGTAGAGAGCCAACCTACTTGCACAAAAAACTGCCAGAGAACAATTAGCAAGACGGGCACAGCCCAAGGAATTAACTGCTGAACACGCTTATTTTTTAGCCATTTATTGTTCATGACGCACTCGCTGGAGTAACTTGTCGTTGTTTTGGAAAGTTCTCGTTGGCGACAATTTCACCAAAGGGACTCATGATATGAGTTTGGAGGGGAGCGGGTTGGTTCTCTAACGGTAGACGAGGGAATAATAATTCAGCGACTCGATACGCTTCTTCTAGGTGGGGATATCCAGAGAAGATGAAGGTTTCAATTCCCAGTTCTGTATATTCCAGCATTCGTTGAGCAACGGTATCTGGATCACCAACTAGGGCTGTACCTGCACCACCTCGGACTAAGCCAACACCTGCCCAAAGGTTGGGGCTGATTTCTAGGGCTTCTCGGCTACCACCATGGAGTTGACTCATCCGCCGTTGTCCTTCGGAGTCAGCACGAGCAAAGGCTTGTTGAGCGGTTGCGATCGCTTCTTCATCGACATACTTAATTAACTGATTCGCCGCATCCCACGCTTCGCTCTCGGTTTCCCGCACAATCACATGAAGGCGAATCCCAAAACGGACTGTTCTGCCTTGTTCTGCTGCTAGTTGGCGAACCTCTTGAATCTTTTGCGCGACTTGATCAGGTGGTTCTCCCCACGTTAGGTAAACATCAATGTGCTTAGCCGCAACTCGCTTTGCTGCTGCTGATGAGCCACCAAACCACAGTGCAGGATAGGGACTTTGGACAGGCGGAAATAAGAGTTTGCCCCCCTTGATTTGCAAATGCTGCCCATCAAGGTCAACCGTCTCACCACTCATGATGCCTCGCCAAACGGTGAGGAATTCATCCGTTAAGTCATAGCGTTCATCATGACTCAGATGCAAACCATCCCCAGCTAGTTCAACTGGATCGCCGCCTGTCACCACATTCACTAGCAAGCGTCCATTCGACATCCGGTCAAAGGTTGATGCCATCCGTGCGGCTGCGCCAGGAGAGGTAATTCCTGGACGAATCGCAACAAGGAACTTCATCCGCTTGGTTACAGCGATTAATGATGAAGCAGCAATCCAGGCATCTTCACAAGAGCGTCCGGTGGGTATTAATGCACCTGTGTAACCCAGATTATCTACAGCTTGGGCAATCTGCCGCAAATATTCAGGGGTGACGGCACGTCCACCGTATGCAGTGCCGAGATAACGTCCATCACCATGCGTTGGGAAAAACCAAAGAATTTGCATTGTTGTCAGGGCTTATAAAGTACGGTAATTTGATCGAGATACCGTATTTAGTAGGGATTAAAGAGAATATCACATGAACTGATGTAAAAAGCAAGTTCCCGTATCCAGTTCTTAACCTGTCAGACTTAATTGACCAGGGATTCACTAAGATGTGTCAGGCAGACAGTAAGAGGCTACTGGAGGGCTGTTGAATTTTCTGAGGAAAAAGTAGTATTCAGGGTTTTGGCTATTTCCATAAATACCTGTGCAACTAAAGAGCCAGGTTCAAGGATTGGCATCGGTTGTCCCACATCACCAGCAGTACAAATATGAGGTTCAATGGGAATTTTTCCAAGTAATGGTGCTTGCAATTCAGCGGCAATTTGTTCACCGCCACCACTGCCGAAAATATGGCTGGGTTCTCCACAATGCTTGCACACTAAATAACTCATATTCTCGATAATTCCCAACACAGGAACTCCAACTTGCCGAAACATATTAATACTGCGGCGAACATCTGATATTGCAACTTGCTGCGGAGTGGTAACAATAATTGCTCCACAGATAGGGCTTTCCTGGATAATTGTGATTTGGGCATCTCCAGTACCTGGGGGCAAATCGATGAGTAAATAGTCGAGTTCTCCCCACTCTACCTCAGTGATAAATTGAGTAATTATCTTATGCAAAACAGGCCCGCGCCAAGCCAGAGGATGCTCTGGTTCAGCTAAAAGCCCGACTGACATGACTTTGATGCCATGCGCTTCTAAGGGAAGAAATCTCTGTCCTTGTGCTGTATCGATCACCTGTACCTCAGATTGTCTAACTCCTAGCATCTGAGGTACGTTAGGCCCATAAACATCGGCATCAAGTAAACCAACTCGTGCGCCACATAATTTCAACGCAGCAGCTAAATTAACGGATGTTGTGGATTTTCCGACTCCCCCTTTGCCACTAGAAATTGCAATCGTTGTTTTGACACCGGGAATCGTACACAGTTGAATGTAAGCTTTCTTACACCAGGTTAAGGACGAGAGAGCCTGTTGAGTTTGTTCTTGCAGGTAGTGTTGATGTGCGCCAATATAAAGGCGCAGGTAGATATAGTCATCAACAATCCGCAGATTTCGCACCATTCCCAAGCTGACAATATTATTTTTGAGAATGGAATCGGTGACTTGTTTAAGAATGCCGATCGCTTCTTGGCGACGGGATTCAATCAAAGGGTTGGCAGGATGTTGTAAACTTTCGGACGTTCCTTCAACATTAGAATACTTAAATGGCGATTGATGGTTAGACATTGGGTAATTCTTGCCTAGACGCCTGAAGCTTTTGCATCGCCCGTTGCGTATAGATGCGAACATCTACATCCGGATCGTCCAAAGTTTGCTGGAGGGTGTTGAGGACGGAGGGATTGCCGAGATTTCCAAGTGCGATCGCAGCATCTCGTCGCACATCTGGATATTCATCCGATAAGCCTTGCACTAGGTCTGGTAAAACGCTATCGTCAGCAACGTTTTGCAACGCTTGAGCTGCAAATTTGCGAACTTGCCAATGCTCATCTTGCAACGCTTTTCCCAAAGCGGGGATAGCCTCAGTTGCAGCATGAAGTGCTAATGATTTAGCCACATTACGGCGCACTTGCCAATCGGAATCAGTTGTTAGTGCTTGACACAATAAGGGAACAACTTGATCATCCGCTAAATGTCCCAGCGTTAAAGCCGCCGCACGACGCACCACCTCTGCTGGATCGGACAGAAGTACCAGGACAGGCGGGCAAGTTTTAACCTGATTGAGATAGCAAAGCGTTGTCACTGCTGCTTCTCGCAACTGAGCATTCTCAGATTCAAAAAACGGGAGAATGTAAGGTAATGCCTGAACGTCATGAATTTTTCGCAGCAGAATCAACACGCTTATCTGCACGTTTACATCATCACGGCGAAGTACATCGAGTAGTGTAAGAAGATCGTCCTGCGTCACTAACTCTCCAAGCGCTGCTAAGGCTTCACTTCTAATTTCTTCATCCGGCGAACTAAGACAGTTGATTAAAGGTTCAACGGCAACTGGACTAGCCAATTCCCATAATGCTGTGACGGTAATCTTTTGGACGACTGTACTCTCATCTTGGAGGGCTGAGATTAGGGGGTAAACGGCGGCTTCATCACCGAGATGTTGCAGCGATTTGATGGCGACTAACCGTTCGTCTAGATTTGGCGATCGCAACAGTTCTACCCATTGATTCAATTCATCATCTGTATCAACTTGCATCGTTCTTCTCCTAACGCAAAAGAAAGGGAATTTGTACTGTAATCGCGTTAGTGGGACACTCCTTTTCGCAAGGTAAGCAAAACCAGCACTCGTCGTACTTCATGTAAGCTTTTCCCGTTTCAGGATTCTTTGCTAACACATCTAGTGGACATACTTCAATACAGGCATTGCATTTTTCCAAACATTTAGACTCATCGACAATAACAGGAACGTCAACTCGTTGATTAATTAAAGCCATGAATTCTAATCCTATTCGCAAGCATCTCCTGTAGGGATGGGTTTAACCAACTAACTTGTGGTCAAACAGATATCTCCGTTAAACCCGCCCTATTTTCTCTTTCAACGAACCGCAACATCATAAACTTCTTGTTCTACATTCACATCTATAATGTAGGGTTCAACCGGGCGCTTAAATAGCAACATTTTTTCTGCTTCATTCTTTTTCAAATTGACGTGGCAAAACCACTCCTCATTGTTCTTTTCAGGATAGTCCGAATAGTAATGATAAAGTCCCCATCGACTTTCTTTGCGATACAGTGATGCTCGTGCTGCCATTTCTGCACAGTCTCGAATAAAGTGAACTTCCATACTCCGCATCAGTTCATGAGCATCTTTTGCTCCCATCTGATTGAGAGTTTCCTGATAGCGCACGAAATGTTCTAAACCAATTTCCATTTTGTTCTTGGCTTTAGGCGGCTGAAGATAATCGTTGACAATTCGCCGCAGCTTATACTCAATTTGCGTGTGGGGAATGCCCTCCGGCTGTGTTAAGGGATGATAGATTCGAGCTTTTTCTGCTTCTAAAAAGTTGAGATCGGGTTCAAGATGCTCTAAGTCTTTGATGTATTCAATCGCATTAGTTCCTGCTAACCGACCATATACGAATGCTCCAATCATATAGTTGTGGGGAACGCTTGCCATATCTCCGGCAGCATACAATCCTGGTACCGTGGTTTCTGCCTTCTCATTCACCCAAACTCCAGAGGCACTATGACCGCTACACAACCCTATTTCAGAGATATTCATTTCAACGCCGTGAGTGCGGTAATTTTCGCCTCTACCTTCGTGAAAACGTCCTCGACTCGGTCGTTCGTTAGACCATAAGATAGATTCAATTTCGGAAATGGTGTCCTCATCGAGATGAGTCATCTTTAGCTGGACTGGCCCTTTGCCAGAATTGAGTTCTTTCCAGACTTCCAGCATCATTTGACCGCTCCAATAGTCGCAATTAATGAAGCGGTGTCCCTCAGCATTAGCGGTGTAAGCACCCAATGGTCCGGCGACATAGGCACAAGCAGGTCCGTTATAGTCTTTGATTAAGGGATTGATTTGAAAACACTCAATATTTGTTAATTCTGCACCTGCATGGTACGCCATTGAGTAGCCGTCACCTGCATTAGTGGGATTTTCATACGTGCCATAAAGATAGCCAGATGCAGGTAATCCCAAACGTCCGCAAGCACCCGTACAAAGGATGACGGCTTTAGCCTGAATAATAACAAAGTCCCCATTGCGAACATCGAAACCAATAGCACCAACAGCTCGACCTTTTCTCACGGCAATTCGAGTTGCCATTACCCGGTTAATTACCTTTGCTTTATGGCGCTTGACTTGGCGAGTTAAGATGCTTTTTAAGTCTTTCCCTTCTGGCATGGGTAGAACATATCGCCCTACACGATGCACTTGCTTGACATCGTAATTTCCTTGCGGATCTTTCTGAAATTGAACTCCCCAACTATCGAGTTCCTGAATAACTTCATAGCCTAGAGAGGCAGTTTCATAAACTGCTTTTTGATTGAGAATACCATCGTTAGCAATTGTGACTTCTCGCACGTACTGTTCGGGTGTGGAAATACCAGGAATTACGGCAGTATTCACCCCATCCATTCCCATTGCGATCGCACCACTACGGCGAATGTTAGCTTTTTCTAAGATTAGTACATCTGCCTCTGGATTAGCTTGCTTGGCTTTAATCGCTGCCATTGTACCAGCAGTGCCACCACCAATAATCAGAATGTCAGTTTTTATCCGTTGGGTCTTGATATCCATTGTTCTCTACAAAATTGCGATCGCGCAGCAAAGATTAAACCTGAAATCCTACATCAACTAAGTCAGTCAGCCAAATCCGCCTTGCATTATGCTGGGTTAACGCAATTGATAAATTTAAGCTTTATTTTATAAATCAACGTTGCATCTTGAGCGATAGCATTTGGACTTTTTTGTCTATTTTAAGAAAATGTACTGTAAGTCGCCCGGAATAGCGGGGTTATCTAGAATTAATATAGAAGCATCCCAGAGATAGTGCCAAAAAGCAAGCCATTAATCAACTTGATTTTTTGATGATTGCTGTGCAATACTACTGCTTGCTACAATTAAGTACAGTATCCCTACCAAATTGCCGTACTTTAGCATCAAAGATGATTGACTAAATCTGATGCTGATTTTCCGTTTTCAATGTTTCTACAGTTTGAACTAGGAGCATATCGTGTTAACCCCGTTACGAGGAGTCCGGCTTCCAGCTATAAGACGTTTCTGGAACAAACTCAAACAGCGTTCAATTAAAACCTTTGCTTTGCTATTTGCGATCAGTCTTAGTCTGAGTTTGGCAGTCTCTGCTTGCAGTTCCAGTAATCAAGGCAATTCAACCGCTACTGCGCCAACAGGCAATGCAAGTCCACAGCAAAGTAGCGTTGTGCGGATTGGGTATCAGAAGTATGGAACTGTAAACATCCTCAAGGCAAAGAAGAACTTGGATGAACGGTTGAAAGCTGAGGGAGTTTCGGTACAGTGGCTTCTATTTCCTGCTGGACCCCAACTGTTAGAAGCAATGAATGCAGGTAGCATTGACTTCGGACATACGGGGGAAGCGCCACCTATCTTTGCTCAAGCGGCGGGTGCTCCCTTGGTATATGCTGCCAATGAGCCTCCCAACCCGAAAGGGGAAGCGATTTTAGTGCCGAAAGATTCTCAAATCAAAGATGTGGCTGGACTTAAAGGCAAAACGGTTGCCTTTAATAAAGGTTCCAATGTGCATTACTTGTTAGTTGAAGCATTGAAAGAAGCTGGAGTGCCATACAGCGATATTAAACCTGCCTTTCTGCCGCCTGCCGATGCGCGGGCTGCTTTTGAGCAGGGCAAGGTTGATGCTTGGGCAATTTGGGACCCTTTTTACACTGCCGCCAAACGAGCAACAGGGGCGCGTATCTTGAAAGATGGAGAGGGTTTAGTCGCAAATCGGGAATTCTACTTGGCGACTAAGACGTTTGCAGAGCAACAACCCGATCGCCTCAAGGCAATTTTAGAGGAAATTCAAGAAGTGGATGACTGGGCAGCTTCTCAGCCTACTGAAGTGGCAAAACTATTGTCGCCTGAGCTTGGTATTGATGTTCCGACTTTAGAGGAAGTGGCAAAACGACGCTCTTATGGAGTGCAACCGATTACCGCTGAGGTTGTCGCTTATCAGCAGAAAGTTGCTGATACGTTCTATGAGTTGAAGGTGCTTCCCAAGCAGCTCAAGATTAGTGAGGTTGCTCAGGTAAGTAAATAGTAAGCGATCGCTTAAGTCGAATGTCACATTTGTTGCCAGAGTTTTGACTTTGTATTGGGCTTGCTTTTTACCACAGCCCATACAGCGAACAACTATGTAGCCCTATGACTTCCTCTGGCTGTTTATTGAATCGACTCGCTCCCGAAATGTTCATCAATTGATAGCGACGTTGCAAGTCTTTTACAAAAATTGGGTGAGGGCTTGCATCACAGAAATGTTGAAAATAATTTCTCCTAAGGAACGTGAATTAAATAAAATGCAATTCTCACTCTAGTTGTGGCTTGGCTGTATAATTCCACTGGGGGAGAAAATCATCAAAGAAAATCTGCTTACTGATGTAGGTGATGCCACCGTAGCCTAGTTTTACGGCTTCAATCGCTGCATATCGACGACGATTTTTCTTACAGAGCGATTGATAGTACTTCTGCATCTGCCGTTCAATTTCTGGAGAGTAGGTTTCCATCCTGACAACACCCCTGATATTTCTGCCTTTACCCTACTACGCTTCGCTCGGTTTTGCAGCTTATTTAATCCACGTTCCTAACAGCAGAAGCTACTGTTGTTACCTATAAAAGTTTGTCTGTTGTTGAAAGAGCTTTTCGCAGTTTTAAGCTGGTGGATTTGCAAGTTCGTCCTATCTATCATCGTCTTGCCGACCGGGTACGGGCACACATTTTTTTGTGTATGTTGGCTTATTATGTGGAATGGCATATGCCAGGGGCTTTAGCCCCAATTCTGTTTGATGATGATGATCAAGCCAACGCTGCTGTTGCCCGTACTTCTATAATTGCCCCCGCGCAACGCTCTGCCAAAGCTCGTCATAAAGCTGCTCACAAATTGACTAGTGATGGACTGCCTGTACACAGTTTTCAGTCTCTGTTGGCTGACCTGGCTACGGTTGTTAAGAACACTGTTCAACCCCAGCCGTTTTCTGTGCCAACATTTGACAAGATTACGCAACTGACTCCTGTACAGCAACAAGCGTTCGATTTACTGGGTCTTCAGCTTTAGTGTACCCAGTAAACGAGCAGTGAATATTGCCTGAATTCAACTCAGGGCAATCTTTTTGGCGATTTTGCTTAACCTAACTTCAGTCTAAATTCAGAATTCTTCTGAACTCCTGAACATAGCCACTTCTGTATTCTTCTTGGTCAAAGCTAAAGGGCGGGCAGGATGCCCACCCCACAAGAAATTATTTCTGTAAAAATGGGATGCACCCCATTCGTTTTGTCTTGCACAACGGCAATCGAATAAGTTTGGTCGTAGATTCCTGTATCTAAAGCGCTGCCACCAGAATAGTTAAAAAACTTGTCAAGATAGTAGTTACCCAGGCTACTAGCAACTTTGCTTTGATTTTATCGTCTTGTCCTCGGCTGAAAGCCAATAGGGAATCTTCGGTAATGTTAGTGTAGTAGTCGTTCTCCGGTGTCCCTTCAAATTTAGACTTGTTAACCTGATTGTAAAATTGGGAGCAAATCCGTCGCCATCTCCCGTCTTATCGGACGGATAACTGATATGAGCCGAACCACCACTGTCTTTAACCGCCTTGAGCGAAGCCTTGGCGATGGCTTGCAGATTGAGTCGTAATTGCTTCGTGCCATGAACCATGAACCATGAATCATGAACGAAAAACGACAGTCCATGAATAAAGTTATCAACCGAACTTGATAGAGTTGGGTTTCTCTTTCAGTCAGTGCCATTCAAGCGAAGCTGGGTACTCCGACTATGCCACTTCAATCTATAACAAAATCTATTTCTAGACGTTTTGAAAAGGTTTTACTCGGAATTGTTCTTGTATTACCATTTGTTTTATTAGCACCTGTTGGGTATCATCTGTTTACAGACAGGAAAAACGACATTCAAAAAATTGCTAATGAACTGCGTAGTGAAACGACTGACCGAATTGAAGAAAATATCCAGTTTTATTTGAAAAACACCCATTTTGTGAATCAAACTAATGCTGCTGTCATCGAATCAAGTCAGTTTGAATTTATTAATACGGGTCAATTAAATCTAGATGATTTTCAAAGTTTGGAACTGCTTTTTTCGAGACAGCTTCAGTACTCTAAACAAATAAATAACATGTATGTCGGTAGTCTAAAGGGAGATTTTTTTGGAGTTGAATGGCAGCAACGACAAGAGAATAAATGGACGTTCATCATGAACGAAAAAATAGCGGATAGATTCAATCGTTCTAAATCCTGGAAAATCTTAGGAAACTTTGATCCGCGAGAAAGACCTTGGTATAAGCGTGCTGAGAATGGCTGCAAACCTATATGGAGTGAGAGTTACGTCGATTTTTCTACCAAAAAGCCTGCTGTCACAGCCGTCTATCCTGTTTGCGATCGCTTTAACAAGCTCATTGCTGTCTTGGGAAGCGACTTTTTGTTTTCTGAAATTGATTGGTTTCTTGAAGAGTTAAAAGAAGAAAATTTAGAAGCTGGAGAAATATTTATTACAGATAGGTCTGGACAGCTATTAACGACATCAACAGAGAGTAAAGGCAATCAGACGAAACTTATTAAAGCGACTGAAAGCGAAAATAAATTAATTAGCGAAACAACTAAGTATTTAGAAAATAGATTTGATAATTTTGGCAATATTAAAAGAGAACAACTTGAATTTAAGCTCAATGGAGATAGACAATTTATCCAAGTCACCCCCTTAACTGATGATTATGGCTTGGACTGGTTGATTGTGGTGATTATCCCCGAAAATGAACTCCTAGAAGAAATCAATACAAATATTTATAGCGCAATAGGGTTGTATTTTGCTGCATTGATACTGGCAATGACAGTAGTAATCTTAGCAGTTCGTTGGAGATTATTAAGAGCAGAGAATAGATACCTACAGGGGCTTGCTAATCTCAAAGATGATTTTTTTGATGCCGCCAATCGTTTTGTTCCTCATCCGTTTCTGCAATTCTTAGGCAAGAGCATCATTGATATTGAATTAGGTGATCATGTTCAGAAAGAGATGACAATTATGTTCGCTGATATTCGCTCTTTCACAACGCTATCCGAGAAAATGACACCCCAAGAAAACTTCAATTTCATTAATAGTTACTTGGGTAAAATCAGTCCAGTAATTAGAAAATATGGTGGCATAATTGATAAATATATTGGTGATGCCATAATGGCACTTTTTCCCCAACCAACGGCTGAGATGGCTTTGCAAGCGGCAATAGCCATGCAACATCAGGTGTCAGATTATAATAAGTATCGAAAAAATAGCGGTTACCAACCGATTACCATTGGTATTGGCTTACATACAGGTAGGCTCATCCTGGGTACTATTGGTGAACCAAGACGCATGGAAACTACCGTAATTTCTGATGCCGTTAATCTAGCCTCTCGTTTGGAAGGCTTAACAAAGCTATATGGAGCAAGTATCCTCATTAGTGGAGAAACTTTATTTAAAATCGATCCTTCAAAGTACAACTATAGATGTTTAGGTCAAGTCAGAATTAAGGGGAGAAATGAACCCGTTTCTGTCTTTGAAGTTTATGATGCAGAACCAGAAGCGGTAGTTAATATTAAAAACCAAAATAAGGCAGATTTTGAGTCAGCTATCTTACTTTATAACGAAAGAGAATTTACTCAAGCTAAAGAGATTTTTCAAAAAATCTTGCAAATCAATCTCCAAGATCGAGCGGCAACTATGTATGTTGAACGCTGTGAGTACTATCAAAGGCACGGAGTGCCAGAGGAATGGTCGGGGATTGAAGATTTTAATTAAGTCTGGTTCAGAACCCTTGAGAATCAACCCCAGGAAGATTATTCCTACTAAGTTTGCTCAGCATTCAATTTGCATGGACAGAGGTAGAGGAGGCTCTAGGAAGCTTCAGGAAGCTGGAGGAGAGGACTATCCAATGTTTAATGCAGATCAGCTTATTAATGAATTAGTCTTTTAGGAAATGCGATCGCACCAACATTAGCAATTGTTTTTGAGAATGGAGTATACCTGCTGTTATCTTGTTGCTTGGTGAGATGCCTTTCGCTTGACTGCGTAGGATGGACAAGCAAGATTTTGACTGAAACGCTTTGAAATAGCTTGTTTTAAGCTGATATCAACAGTGAAGCAGATAATTCGCGATCGCAAAGCTGTTCAAGGTGTTGAGGTTGAAGAAAATTTGCATTAACATCACTGAATCTGTGGTCGAACTACAAGCCATAGGCTCTATTTGGGGTGTATCGTCAGTGCCATTCGATTTAAGCTGGGTACTCCGACTATGTTATTTCAATTTCTAACCCGATCAGTTTCTAAACTTTCCGGAAAAGTTTTGTCCAGCATCGTACTTGCATTACCATTTGCTCTGTTAGCACTCGTAGGCTATCTTTCCTATACAGATAGACAAAAGGATATTAAAAACCTTGCTACTCAATTGCGTAGTGAAATCACTGACAGAATTGAAGACAACGTTAAATTTTATCTAGAAACTCCTCACAAGGTTAATCAAGCTAACGCTAACGCGATTGAGTCAGATTTGTTTGATTTGGAAGATTTTCAGGATATGGAAAGCTTCTTTTCCAAGCAGCTTCAAAACTCCAAAGAAATCAATAACACCTACGTTGGTAATGTAAAAGGAGATATGTTTGGGGCTGAATGGCAGCAACGGGAAAAGAATAACTTGAGGCTCATCATTAATGAATCAACAGCAGAGAAATTTAATTCCACAATATCTCGGCGAGTTTTAGAAGACTACGATCCACGGAGGAGACCTTGGTATCAGCTTGCCCAGAACAAAGGTGAACCAACTTGGAGTGATGTTTACACTGATTTTTCTAGTGGAAAAACTGTCGTTACAGCCGCCTACCCTGTTTACGATAAATCTGGCAAACTAGTTGCCGTCTTAGGAAGCGACTTCTTGGCTTGCGAAGTCAATGAGTTCCTCAGGCGTTTGAAAAACGATAAGTTAGAAATAGGAGGACTATTTATTACCGATAGGTCTGGAAAGCCACTAGCCAAATCAACAGGTAATCAATGCGCGCAAACAGAGCCTAATCAGCTACTCAAGAGCGAGGATGATTTTATTCGAGGCACGGTAAAGTATCTCGAAAAAAAGTTTGGTAATCTTAGCAAAATTGACCAAAGCAATCCGCTTGAGTTTGAGCTTAATGGAGATAGACAATTTATCCAAGTTACTCCCCTAACGGATGATTATGGCTTGGACTGGTTGATTGTGGTGGTTATTCCTGAAAACACTGTCATCGAGCAAATCAACGCCAACACTCGTACTTCTATCTGGCTGTATTCCACTGCCTTAGGAATGGCAACAGCGGTAGTAATCCTTTCCTTCCACTGGACGAGATTAAGAGCCGAAAATGCCCACTTACAGCACCTGGCTCAACTCAAAGATGAATTTTTGGCGGCTGCAAGTCGTTTTGTGCCCCGTGACTTTCTGGACTTCCTCGGTAAAAGCATTATCGATGTTGAATTAGGCGATCAGGTTCGCAAAGAGATGACGATTATGTTTTCTGATATTCGCTCTTTCACAACAATGTCAGAAAAAATGTCTCCCCAAGAAAACTTTAATTTTATTAATGACTACTTAGGGAAAGTTAGTCCAGCTATTAGAAATCAGGGTGGCATCATTGATAAATATATTGGTGATGCCATTATGGCACTCTTTCCCCAACAGTCTGCTGAAGCCGCTTTGCAAGCCGCAATAGAAATGCAACGTGAGGTGTCGATTTATAATGAACACCGCCTCAAAAACGGCTATCAACCGATTGCAATTGGCGTAGGCTTACATACTGGGATTTTAAGGCTGGGTACTATTGGCGAACCAGAGCGTATGGAAACTACAGTAATTTCTGATGCGGTTAATCTAGCCTCTCGTTTGGAAGGTTTAACGAAGTTATATGGCGCTGGGATTTTGATTAGTGGAGAAACTCTCTTTAAGCTCCCTCCTTCAAAGTACAGCTATAGGTGGTTGGGTCAAGTCAAAGTAAAGGGAAGAGATGAATCAGTTTCAGTATTTGAAGTTTATGATGCAGAACCAGCAACGATAGTTGAACTCAAAAATAAAACTAAGACAGCTTTTGAGACAAGCCTTCTACTTTATAGTCAGAAAAATTTCGCTCAAGCTAACCAGATTTTCCAAGAAATATTACAAATCAATCCCCAAGATCGAGCTGCAAAAATGTATGTTGAACGCTGTGAGTACTACCAAGAGCATGAAGTGCCAGAGGAATGGTCAAGGATGGAAGATTTTAACTTGGTAAAACAGTAGAACCTTTTCCAAAGGAGATGAAAACTAATTCAGATACAACGGCTTCGATTGGAATTAGTCGATTTGGGTGTGCCAAAACAAGATATTGTGCGAGGTTTTCATCCTCCTTTCATCTATAGAATCTGTTAATTAATAGGGTAGGTATCATTCACCTAGTCCCTATTGTGTAAGAGGTCAAGATGGTACAGACACCCACCAGTCCCGAAAACAAAACCCTATTGATTGAGTTGCCTAAGACAATTGGGCTTTTAGTCACCCAGGAACAGTTTGCCGCAATAGCCGCAGCTAACCGAGACTTGAGACTGGAAAGAACCGCACAAGGAGAGTTAATCGTGAACCCACCAACGGGCTGGGAAACTGGAGAGCGTAACCGCAGCCTTACTGGACAACTCGATCGCTGGTACGAAGAAAACGAAGATTTGGGTAAAGCCTTTGACTCCTCAACGGGCTTTATTTTACCCAATGGTGCGACTCGCTCCCCCGATGCCTCTTGGGTGAGTCGAGAACGTTGGCAGGCACTTACTCCAGAACAAAAAGGAACGTTTGCTAATATCTGCCCGGATTTTGTGGTTGAGTTACGCTCTAGCTCAGATACCCTCAAGTCTCTGCAAGATAAAATGAGGGAGTATATCGACAATGGCGCGAAACTGGGCTGGTTACTCGATCCGCAGCATCGGCGGGTAGAAATTTATCGACCGGGTAAGGATGTGGAAGTGTTTGAGAATCCGGCTGAATTGTCGGGTGAAGCAGTGTTACCGGGTTTTGTGTTGAATTTGCGTCGGGTGTGGAATTAGAAAATGGTGTTCTGTGGTGATGAGCACCCTACTCCGAGGCGATCGCATTTTAGTCTCAACCCAGAGATTAGAGCCTGAGACAGGTTGACAGGTTGAACCAACGGGACTCGCCTTGGTTGCGATCGCGTAACCAACTCGAATTTTGTACTAATACAATTTTGGCAATATGTAATACTTGCGAGCGCTCAGATCACATTAGAAAAACACTCGCGGTATTACAAGTCTTACTGATATTTTCAGTGTGTGTGACGAAACCCTCACTGGCTCAATGCTAGTGGGGGGATTTTCTTTTTAGAGAGCTGCCTGGAAGAACTTCTGCATAGCCCAGGAGTTAAACATGATCTCAGTGGGGGAATTCAGGATGGCTATACCTTGCCGTAAATTTCCGTATTATTTTTAACAAAATCCCTGATGAGATTCAAGATGCTTTTACAGGAGTCGCTAAAGCTTTACAAATCTATTAGAACTCGACAGCTTTCTTTGCAGTTCCTCGTTGCTTTGCTTCTGGCAGACACCACCCTCCTTACTTAAAGTGAATACCTCTTTTAAGAGATGCAACACTCTTAAGAAATTATGTATCGTAAATTACAGATTTCTAGGAGAGAATAAATAATGAGCTGGTCAGAAAGGCACTTTGGACAAACTAACAGCCAAGAAAACAATAACCCCAGTCCTCAAGCCGTTGAGGAACAAATGAATCCAGGGCTGACGGGTGAGTATGATTTGGCGCTCCGAGAGAAGGCAGCAGCCCATCAACCGCCGTCACCTCCAGAGTATATGGGACTTGAAGGCGAATATGATGAACAGGGCTTAGCCAAGCGCGTTGTAAAAGCACTTGATCAAGAGCCTAGCTTTGACGACATTGAAAGCCTACACATTACTCAAAAGGGTAGCACTATCGTTCTTGAAGGCTCTGCGCCCAGTGAAGCAATTCTCACTAAGGTTAAAGAGGTAGCTGCCAAAGTCGATGGCACTGAGGCTGTAGACGCAACTCAGGTAACAGTTGCCGCCTAAGACTTTTATCTGGGCAATTCAACTCAAAAGACAGCAGAAAAGTAGATCATGTCAACGTCACTTCAGTACGGACAACTCCTGCCCGCTCATGTCGGGCTAACAGTTTGACAACACTACCTTGGTTAGCAGAGACTACCCATTCGACCTTTGCCCTGTCTTGAGTGGCATCACCCTGCCGCCTGGTAGGGGCAGAGGGTTTGTAAGCACGCCCTTCCAATTGACCTAAATTTTCACGCCGCTTCCCCATCTCTAATGTTGCTCCCTCAGGTAGCTCAATCTCACAGATGCAACCACGCACGAGCTTTTTCTCTAGCGCCTTTTGGGTAACGTAGGTCGGTAGCCAGCCTGTATTCTGTACAACAAGTCGCACAGTATAGGTGCTATTCCCCAGAGGACGGACACTCGCTTCATAAATCTCCAGTTTGGGTGAGATGAGTAGATGCCACACTAGCCACTCCGGGAAACGAGCAATCTCCTTCTCCAAAAACTCTGGAGGTGGATTTGTCCACGCATACATCGCATTCCAACCCCCTAACTCTATCTGACCGAGTTGGGGATGGTCATAGGGATACCAGTCGATGTAGCCTTTTCCTCCCAGTTTTTCGTCACTCCAACGCAGCAGCTTGAGGTCATCTTCTAAAGGGTGTTCTCGATACCAGTCGATGTATTTGTATTCACTAATTCCAGCTTGGCGCTGAGGACTCCAGACTTCTACTGTCCAGCCAAATATACCCTGGTGTTCATAAACCCAATCATCAAATGCCCCAGTGACAACTTCTTTGGGGTCGTAGCGGAATTCGTGAAAGACAGAGATATTGGGATACTCGGTAAGTTCGGTTCCTTTTTGCCCGATGCGTTGGTAGGTGCGAAGGTCATTAACCGGGAATTCCTCATCGCTGAGGTGGCTGTAGGGGCGCAAGAGAACGCCACTAAAGGTGTGGAAAGTGATCGCACCTGTAATATTAGGATGACTGGTAATGAAGTGAACGAGCGATCGCACTTCCGCCTCGGATGTAGGATAGGCTCCAGCGCCTTGCTGCTCAGACTCCTGTCGCCACAGGTAAGGAAAGTTGCGATTCAAGTCCAACCCTTCCTTAGGACGCAGGATATCAATGAGAACTCCGTCGTAATCATCGATTCGTCCTTCCGGTAGCAGTCGATAATATTCCCCTCCTGTTTCTGTTGGCTCACGCTGCACTAACAAGCGGGGTTCTGTAGGGCAGACTTTCCATGCCCCATTCGCATCCGGGACTCGCATCATTAAAATACGACCATCGCCATCAATATCTTCCATTACCAACCCGTCTTGATGTTCCTCATCATAGGGATAGGGACGAGTCCCAGAACGAATATATTTCGGCTTGTCTGCTAACGCTAACTCCGCACCATCCGGATTGACACGGGGACAAATGTAGAACGCACGAGTATCCAGACAACGGGTGATTTCGGGGTGAGTTCCGTAACTTGTGACTAAGGCTTGCAGAAGGTAAAGGCAGACGCTAGAGGGTGCAAGTTCCGTTGCATGAATATTGCCATCAACCCAAAGGGCAGGTTTTTCTGTGGCTGAACCGGTGGCGAAGCAGGTGACTGTCATCAACCAGATGTCACGCCCTTCATAACTCTTACCGATGCTTTCGATACTGACAAGGTGAGGAAATTCCTTAGTGTAAGCCTGGAGAATCTGGGTTAAGTCTTCGTAGCGGTAGAGCTTATCGAACCGAACGTCTGGCATCTCTCATCTGCATCTGTCGCTGAATCTATGTACGATATCACTCACCTACATTTATCAGTTACTATCACAGGTTAGGTTTTAGCGTTTTACAAGAGAGATAGAGCCAATAAAATGTGGATGGTAAAGAACCAGGTTTGATTAACAATCCCTAAGAATGACTGTGCTTGAAGTTTTTTGGCAACTCTTATTGAGACTCCTCCTCATCGTTGGGGGAGTAATAGCGATCGCATATTGTGTTGCTTGTGTAGTCCTCTGGTTTAGGCAAAAGTACTTTATTTTCAAGCCGCCGCGTGCCATCCGGACAACACCGAAAGCTTTCAATTTAAACTACGAAGAAGTCTGGTTACCTGTCTCAACCGCTTCTGGTCAAACAAGCCACATTCATGGTTGGTGGATTCCTGCGAGTGCAGCCCCCGAAGCGAAGGTATGGCTTTATCTGCATGGGAATGGCTCAAATGTTGGTGATGAAGTGAAGCGTGCATTTTGGTTTCACCAGTTGGGCTTCTCCACCTTGCTGATTGACTATCGTGGATATGGTCGTAGTGAAGGCGAGTTTCCCACCGAATCCAGTGTCTATGAGGATGTAGAAACAGCCTGGAATTACTTGACTCAGGTTAGGCACATTCCACCAGAACAGATTTTTTTGTATGGTCATTCCTTAGGAGGTGCGATCGCAATTGATTTGGCACTACGGCACCCAAATATTGCCGGATTGGTTGTAGAGGGAACCTTTACAGCAATGCGTTCAATGGTGGCTCATCTCTATCGCCAATTCTTAATCTTTCCGGTGAAGTTACTCTTACATCAGCGCTTTGACTCTCTTGTTAAAGTGCGATCGCTTTTAGTGCCTATCCTCATTATTCACGGTACTGCCGATCCAGTTGTTCCAGCGCACATGAGCCAACTCTTATTTACAGCAGCAACCGAACCGAAACAACTGCTCTTAGTGCCAGAAGCAGGACATCACAATGTAGAGGAACTTGGTAGCGCTCAATACTTACAAGCAATTCAATGGCTGGTTGAACAAGCTCAAGCAAGACAAGGGCAATTAGCCCAGCCATAGCGGAGCCTTAATTGCGAAGTGTAGCAGGGTGGAGTCGTTGAATTGTCCACAAGTATCGCCAAGGGAGTTAGCACAAGGGCTTATTCGTCTCACAGGTAACCATGTTCAGCCAGAAATGTCGGTGAAATTTCCTCTTGGTGGTTAGATGAGGGAACTTGATGACCGAGCAATCTTTCAACATACTTGCCTAAGATATCGCCCTCTAAATTGACCCAACTACCAATCTGTAAATAGCTCAGATTGGTCTGAGCATAACTGTGAGGAATAACGGCGACTTTGAACCAGCTTCCTTGGGGGTCACAATCGGCAATAGTTAGACTTACCCCATTAACGGCGACACTCCCTTTGGGAACAATATAGCGGGCAATTTGGTGCTGCCAAAGGTCACGTAAGGAAACAGGTGCGGTGAAGGAGAGTTCCCATGAATTAGGTGTTTCTACTGATTCCTGTAGACAGCCAATGCCATCAATGTGGCCTGTGACAAAGTGCCCACCGAGCTTACTCCCAACACGTACTGATGTTTCTAAATTGACATAGGGAGCTGAGCGATGCTCTTGCCCTAATGTTGTACGACGTAACGTTTCATCAGAGGCGGTTGCGACAAACCCTTGTGGTAAGATTTCTTCTACTGTTAGGCAGATTCCATCGACCGCAACGCTGTCACCGATCGCTAAATCTTGTAAGATTACGTGCGAGGCATCAGGGCGGCAGGAGATATCAAAGCGATCGCCTCCTAACGGGTGAATCGTTCCCAGGGCTTGAATTAATCCTGTAAACACTGTTTTCGTTCAACTCCTGAGCGTGTGCGACTGGGCGGGTGGTAGTGAAATATTCAGCAATAATCTGTGTTTTTTTCGTGAAGTCCCAGCGCAAACGTCCTGAGACTGGGGCATACTTGGAGAATACAACCTTGTTGATCCCCACTAAAATTAGGTTTTCAAGGGCTGATTTTACGGTTGACTGGTGAAGTAATTTGGACAGATTGCGAAGTTTGTTCCAGTCCTAAACCGTCCAGTACTAGTTTACCGCTCCGCTTTGATGCCCCCGATGCCGACTGTATTCTAGAGGCTAATCTGATGATTGAAATGAGAGTTGCTGGAATTGCACTAGACGCCGTCACCAAGAGTCCGATTGTCCTGCTGAAGGATGCCTCGGATCGACGTGCCCTACCAATCTACATTGGGCAAGATCAGGCAAAGGCAATTATCAGCGCCTTGGAGAAACAAACACCTCCCCGACCCCTTACCCATGACCTATTCGTGAACCTCCTGCAAGGCTGGAACATGAGTCTGGAGAAGATTATTATTCACGCGCTCCAAGATAACACGTTCTACGCTATTCTCTGTGTCCGTCAGGGTGAGGCGAAAAAAGAAATCGATGCTCGACCAAGTGACGCAATTGCGATCGCATTACGTACAGATAGCCCAATCTGGGTTATGGAAGAAGTCATTGCCGATGCCTCGATCCCCGTTGATAGAGACGCTGACGAAGAAGAACGACGTGCCTTCCGGGAGTTTGTCTCCAACATCCGCCCTGAAGATTTTTCCCAACGTAAAGGATTTAAAACGGGTGGCGAAGCCTAGCTTTTGAGCCTTTAGCTGTCAGCTTTAATAAATTTGCTTTGGCTTAAAGTAAAACTTCCTTAGTTTTCTTTTGATAACTTTAACGCTCAACCCTCGTCCCTTATTTCTTCTAAGCTGAAAGCTGAAAGCTGACGGCTGATAGCTAAAATGCGTTACCGACGGTTTGGGAAAACTGAGTTGCTTCTTTCAGTGTTTTCTCTGGGCACTATGCGCTGCTTAGCGTCTGAGTCAGAGGCTCACGCTACCGTCTGCCAAGCAATAGCAAGAGGAATTAACCATATTGAAACCGCTAGAGGTTATGGGAAAAGTGAGCAGTATCTTGGCAAGATTCTAAAAACCGAGTTGTCGGTGCCACGAAAGCAGCTACACATCACTACCAAATTGCCGCCAACCCCCGATGCTAGCTTGATGCGGCAGTGGATAGAGGAGTCTTTACAGCGTCTACAACTCGATTATTTGGATTGTTTAGCCATTCATGGCATCAACACCTGGGAACACCTGGCTTGGGTTGAGTCTCCTACAGGTTGTATGCAAGCTATAAAAGAAGCGATGGCAGATGGTCGTGTACGACATATTGGCTTTTCAACTCACGCTCAACTCGATGTCATTCTGGCAGCGATTAAGACAGATTTATTTGAATTTATAAACCTTCATTACTATTACTTTTCTCAACGCAATGCAGCAGCGATTGAATCAGCCCACAACAAGGATATGGGCATTTTTATCATCTCCCCGGCAGATAAGGGAGGGCAACTCTATACCCCTCCACCCAAGCTAGAACAGTTGTGTGCGCCCTTTTCACCACTAGAGTTGAATTATCGCTTTTTATTAAGCGATCGCCGAATCACTACCCTCAGTATTGGCCCTGCTAATTCCACTGAACTAATAGCACCTCTTGCTGTTGCTAACCAAGATGAACCCCTAACACAACTGGAAGTTGAGGCGTTTTTGCGTCTGGAAGCGCAAGCGAAAGAGGCTCTAGGTACTGACCACTGTAGTCAATGCTATGCTTGTCTGCCTTGTCCTGAAACGATTCACATCCCAGAAGTCCTGCGCTTGCGGAATTTAGCTGTCGCTTACGAGATGAGCAATTTTAGTCAATACCGCTATCAAATGTTTGAAAACGCTGGTCATTGGTTTCCCGGTGTCAAGGGAAATCGTTGTACTAGCTGCGGTGATTGTCTACCTCGCTGTCCCGAACAGCTAGATATTCCTGCCTTACTCGCCGATACCCATCAACGTCTTAACGGACAACCTCGACGCCGACTTTGGGAATAATACTTGTTATGGGGAAGTCAATGTGTAGCATCACCAAGGGAAATTTGTATTTGTTATAGTGATGGTGCCATAGCCATAGGAGGGAAAAATGGGTGAAATCACTAGAGATGAAGTGCGGGAAAGAATAGGCAATATTGAACTAATTCGTGATCTAATATTTGGCTCTAAACTGCAAGAATATGATAGCCGTCTCGACAAGCTAGAATCTCATTTATCTTCTCTAGAGAAGGAGATGCGCGATCGCACCGAGCAAGTTAAGTCTGATTGTTTGACACAACTCCGAATATCCGTTGACTCTCTTGAGGAAAAAATAAAGTCTCTCAGCTTCACGTCCCAGAAAGATAACGCAGACATTCGTCAATTAATTGAGGGAACTTATAAGAATTTTTCTAGTAGTCTTGATTCAATAGATAAAAACGTTACTTCCCAGACAACCTCAATTCGCAAAGAACTCTCAGAAACGAGAGAAAAGCTTCAAGAAGATACCCAAAATCTCAAGTCTCAGGTTTTTGATGAACTGGAAAAACGATTTTCACTGCTCACAGACGCAAAGCTTTCTAGGAATGACGTAGCAGATATTTTATTTGAGCTTGGTTTAAGGATAAAAAAAGCGGAATTTACTCCGGAACTCAAAAAATCATCTCATACCAATGGCTCGGATGATACTTTATTAATAGAAGCTAGCAAAGTTTCAGAGTGAAGTAGCATGGATTAGAGGATAGGTGGTAGGTGACAAACGGCAATCTAGAACCTAAGTTCTAAGCTCTAAAACCTAACCCCTTTCTTGGGTAGAATTGTAGGATTGATTCTTTAGGAGTTCAAACAAATTTAGCTCCGTTTCATTCAAGCAACATCTACCAACCTAATCAAGATTTAGGTGAGGCAGCTCAGGGTATGGCTTTATCAAAAGAAAATCCATCTGGCAGTTCCCCGTTACAAAGCTTGCTGGATTTATTAATTGATTTAGAGGTAGTTAATTCTACTAAGGAATATAGCCAGGAATCTCCTCCCTCTGATCAGGAGGTAATCAGTCAGGATGAACCAAGAAAGGCAGAGGAAAGAAGGCAGATGGCAGAAGGGATCTATCCCGATGCCAATAGCCTAAACCATCTAGCTGAAGCTTGTACTTCTCAATTGGTAGAGGAACACCAAGATTCACCCACCCCTACTTCGCCTGAGTCAGTGGGAAAGATGGAGAATGCCTCAACTTCAACCGAGGATGAAACACCCTTTACTCCTTTACTCGTTGACTCGCTCACCTCTTTAGAGCAAAGCAATGGTGACAAGTTGGCGACAGATGATTCTCTTAAGGCGATTGAAGCTTTACAAAATCTGCTATCTCAGCCTATTCGGCAAGATGAGCAACAAGATGAGTCTAAACACCAACCCGTTGAGTCTGAGGCGAATTTGAATCAGCCAGAAAACTCAGATAAACCGTCTGAAGAAGTATTCAATCGGCTCATTCAGTCTCATTGGCAAAAAGCTCAACACCATCACTCAAGTCAATCGATTGCATCAACTAGTGATAAAGAGGTACAGAATTCAATTGAACTTTTTGAGCGTTGGCAACGTTTGCTTCTGACTCAAGAAGTCATGGATGCTCGTCAAGCGATCGCAAATTTTAAAAATAAACTAGAAAGTCTCGAACATCAGATTTATGAACCCAAGGAGTTGATTGATTTACTCCTGCCTTTAGTCACTGAGATTTTGACTCTAAAAGTGACTGTAGCTAGGGAAGAAATTGCTCAAGCGATCGCTCCTCTTACTGATGAAATGATTCAGATTAAAGCGCAACAGGATAAAGGAGCGCTTAGTTCTGCTTTGGCACCCGTTCTACCTGATGCCGTTGCCCAACAGGTGAAGGACTCTCCTGGAGAGTTTGCCAAAGCACTTGGTCCAGAAATGGGTACAGCCATTAAAGAACAAATTACTTTAGAGCGGGATGCGATGGTGGATGCTCTCTATCCCGTTATTGGCAGTACGATTTCTAAGTACATGGCGGAGGCTATTAAATCAATTAATGAGAAGGTTGAAAACACCTTTACTCTAGAGGGAATTTCACGCAAAATCCGTGCCAAGGTGCAGGGGGTTTCTGAGGCAGAACTCATCTTCAAGGAGGCAATGCCTTTTACCGTCCAAGCTGTTTTTTTAATTCACAAAGGCTCTGGATTGGTAATTTCTGACGTACAACGCTTAGATAGCCAGCGCCTAGAGTCGGACATGGTAGCCGGGATGCTCACGGCAATTCGCAGCTTTGTGAATGATTGTATCGCTCAAAGCGGGGAAGTCTCGGAGATCGATCAGATCGACTATGGTAATTCCAAAATCACCCTAGAAGTGGCGGGGTACTGTTATCTGGCAGTCGTGGCTCAAGGACAATCGCCCAAGGCATTTACGGGGAAGATGCGGGGTGCTTTGGGAACTATCGTTCAAGATCATGGTAGAGCGATTGAGTTATTTGATGGCGACCCCGCTAATGTACCCGAACAGATACACGAGATTCTAGGAGACTTGGTAACTGCTAGCACAACCTCTAATGAGAAGGAAAAAGGCAAAGTTCCTACTGCCCTGTTGCTCATCAGTTTTGCCGTGCTAAGTACAATTTCTCTATCCCTGGGAATCTATCAATATCGCGGTTGGGTTAGCCAGCGCATTGAGGCAGAAACTAGCGATGCTTTGGCATCCGAGCCAGAGTTAGCGGTTTATCGTCTGGGAGTAGACTACTCGCGAAAAACCCTGAAGCTTTCTGGAAAGTTGCCTAATCAATACCTCCGCTCAAAAGCTGAACAAATTGCTAAGGCAGTTCAACCGAAACGGAAAATAAACAATACCATCATCCCTGTCGAAGTCCCACCCGATCCGGTGGCAACGGCAGCCGAGGTGAAGCGAGTTGCTGACATTCTGAATCAAATGGATGGTGCAGTGATATTGGCAGATTATAGTGAGGGCGAAGTTACGGTGCAGGGAGTAGTGCTTCAGAAGGCTGATGCAAGAAAAGTTACACTTGCCTTTCAGCAAATTCCCGGTGTTAAAACAGTGACCAACACGGTAGAGTTACAAGCTAAAGCATTCGCTTCCCGCATCTACTTTGATGGAGGTTCCTCTGAGTTAAAATCAGCCGAACTTTCAAAGGTTTCTCAAATTCAGTCGTTTCTGGAGCAGTACCCTAATACAGCACTGAGGCTCTTAGGTTATAGCGATGCGATCGGCACTTCTACGGAAAATCAGCAATTGGCAGTGGCACGAGCGACATCGGTGAGGAATGCTCTGGTCAATCAAGGTATTGATCCCAAGCGATTGCAAGTTGAAGGGACAACCAATGTTCCTATCGGTCTTAATCGTGATCAACCACTTCAGCTCAGTAGATGTGTAGAATTTGAGATTGTCACACCATAAGCGTTAGCTATCCTGGATCAGGATTGGGTAACTAGTGACAATGGAAAATAAAATTTAGACGCAGCATTAATGATATCAAAAAAAATCTGCTTGGTTGGCGACTTTGGAGTTGGCAAAACTAGTCTAATTCGCCGTTTTGTCGAGCAACAGTTTAGTGATCAGTATCTTTCCACAGTCGGTGTAAAAATCTCACGAAAGACTTTGGAATCCGTGAATTTACAGATGCTAATTTGGGACTTAGAAGGTCATACTAAATTTAAGGCGATCGCACCCACTTATTTACAAGGGGGAAGCGGCGCAGTCATTGTTGCAGATGTTACGCGGCAGGAGACTGTTGAGCGAATTTCTGAACATATTAAACTCTTCTCCTCTGTTAACCCTAAAGGCTCTATTACCCTTGCTTTAAACAAATCTGATTTAGTCGAAGAGGAAAAATTGACAAAAATCAGTCATTTAGTTGAGCTTCAATATTCAAATCAAGTATTAGGAGTTTATCAAACGTCTGCTAAAACAGGCTCATATGTGGATGAAATATTTAACAAATTAGGTGAATCTATAATATCTCCTGTATGAATTCTCTCATTAAAAAACTCATAACATCTCGTTATGAGTATTTGGTGCTTGATAAAAACTTAATCATCTTGGAAGCATCCTCTGGCTCAAGAGGTTTTGCAGATTGTCCTTCTGAAGTCAGGCATAAGAACGATGTTCGCCTTGCTTTTCCTGAATTAGTAGGGCTTGAAGAAACGCTTATAGAGCTTATAGAGGGTCAAAAAGATAGTTTTGAATTAACAGGAATTACTCGCTCAGGAATTCCTAACTCTCCGCTATACTTTGACTTATATATCAGTGGACATTTTGACAAAGAATCGGGGAATACTCAGTTAATTATTGTATTTGAAGATGTAACAGAAAAAATGGTCTTGCAGCAGACCTTAGTTCAACGAACTAACGAAGCGGCTCTTTTATTAAGTTCCTTAACGGCTTCAAGAAATTATATAAATCAAATTATCACATCAATGGCAGATGCTGTATTGGTAACTACAGCATCAGGGATTATAAAAAAATCTAACAGATTTGCTCAAGATTTATTTGGATATAGCGAATACGAATTAGATAACAATCCTATTTCAATACTAATCAAAAGTAAAGAATTTCTACAAAAAATAAATACCCTATCCTCTTCAAAGCCAGAGCAAGCTTTGAAAGATGTAGAAGTTATTTGTCAAACTAAAACAGGAGAAGAAATTCCTGTTGCCTTTTCCTGCTCAGCAATTCCAACAGAAGTAGAGGGATTAGAACATTTCGTTTATATCGGTCGAGATATTAGCGATCGCAAGCGTGTAGAAGCTGAAATGATTAAAGCCCTCGAACGAGAAAGAGAGCTTAGAGAACTTAAATCTTGCTTTGTTTCAATGGCAAGCCATGAATTTCGGACTCCCCTTACTACTATTGTTTCTTCGACAGAATTACTAGAAATTTACGGTCAAAAGTGGACTGAAGATAAAAAGCAGAAACACTACCAGCGGATTGAATCGGCTGTAGATCGGATGACAAGCCTCCTAGATGATGTGCTTCTATTTAGCAAAGTAGAGGCAGGAAAGCTAGAATTCAATCCTCAGCCCTTAGTACTCAAAAATTTTTGCAGTGATTTAGTTGAGGAACTACAACTCGGTATTGGTGTAAATCACAAACTTACCTTTGTCTATTCTGGTTCCTGTCACAATGCTTGTATGGATGAAAAACTCCTAATGCACATTTTCGGGAATTTATTGAGCAACGCAATTAAGTATTCTCCTCAAGATACGACTATCCTCTTTGGCTGTTATTGTAGAGAGGAAGAGGTGCTTTTTGAGGTAAAAGACGAAGGAATAGGCATTCCGATAGAAGATCTAGAGCGGTTATTTGAGTCATTTCATCGAGCAAAGAATGTGGGTAATATCCCCGGTACTGGACTGGGTTTAGCCATTGTCCGAAAGTCTGTGGACTTGCATGGTGGCAGGATTATTGTGGAGAGTGAACCTGGAGTTGGCACAACGTTTAAAGTGATTTTGCCCTTGGATAGTTGAGAAATCATCTGTTGCACAACTGTTCACTAACTTAAGAGGAATGGCACTGATTTAAGCAAAAAGTAATCGTTCGTAGAAAAACCCTGCTTGGGGGGCTTCCCCCCAACCCCCTCCTCACTAAAGCTCCGGTGGGGGACGGAGTGCCTCCCCCAAACCCCCTGCACAAGGCTTGATCGAGAGGTGGCAGTTGAATTCATGCATTAAATCAGTGCCATTCGACTTAAGGAAGGTAGGGAAGGTAGGGCAGAAATTACTTCCTCATCTCCCCCATCTTGTGCCTCCGCCTACAATAGGAATTTATGAGCGTTGGTATTCAAACCCTACCCCAAGAGGTAGTGAATCTCATTGCTGCTGGTGAGGTAATTGACTCTCTAGCAGCAGTTGTGCGAGAACTTGTGGAAAATGCTCTCGATGCTCGTGCAAGCCGTATTGTTGTTTCAGTATGGTCTGATCAATGGCGGGTACGAGTGGCAGATAATGGTTCTGGCATGAGCTTGGAAGACTTGCAGCAAGCCGCCTCTGCCCACAGTACGAGCAAAATCCGTACCAGTGATGATTTATGGAAGATTAGCAGTTTAGGATTTCGCGGGGAAGCGTTACATAGTCTAGCGGCACTGGCAGATTTAGAAATTTTGAGCCGACTCAAAGGGACGTTTGAGGGTTGGCGAGTGACTTATGATTCTCAAGGTGAACCGATAAGAAGTGAGACGGTAGCGATCGCACCGGGTACAGTTGTCACTGTTTCTAATCTATTTGGTAGTTGGCCAGTACGCCGCAAAGGACTACCAACGATTAGTCAACAATTGAAAATTGTCCAAGCAACAATTCATCAAATTGCTCTCTGCCATCCCTGTGTCACTTGGCAAGTTCAGCAAAATGAGCGTCCCTGGTTTACTATCAGTCCAGGTAAGACGGCACAGCAGATTTTGCCCCAAATATTGAAGCAAGTGCGGCAAACTGACTTACAGCAACTAACGCTAGAAGTACCAACCCCTTTAGAAAGTGAGGAATCTGAGAGGGAAAATTTCCCCTCAACCTCCCCTACCGCCCCTACTCCATCTCTCCCCTCATCTCAAATCCAACTCGTATTAGGATTACCCGATCGCTGCCATCGACGACGCCCAGATTGGGTAAAGGTAGCGACGAATCGACGCTTAGTGCGATCGCCTGAATTAGAACAGACAATTCTTTCAGCATTGACACGCACTTGTCCACGCGATCGCTACCCCATCTGTTTCCTCCATCTGCAAATTTGCCCCAGCCAAATTGACTGGAATCGTCACCCAGCTAAGGCAGAAATTTACTTACACTCGCTCTCCTACTGGAAAGAACAAGTATCCTCTGCAATTGAGCAAGCCTTGCGCCTCAGTCCAACCAATCTTCCAGAAGCAACCCACTCCCAACGAGTAGAAAAGTTGCTGAAAGTATCGGAAGAAAAAGGAGCCTATCACGTCAGTCGCTCAATACAACCTGCACCGCAAGCTGAAGAATCGGCCAAAAATGCTGCTGAAATTGGGCTAATTTCCCTAAAAGCGATCGCCCAGGTTCACAATATGTATATCCTGGCAGAACATCCGACGGGGATGTGGTTGGTAGAGCAGCATATTGCCCATGAGCGGGTGTTGTATGAACAATTATGCGATCGCTGGCAGCTAGTCTCTTTAGAACCTCCAGTGATTCTCAGCAATCTCTCCACTACTCAAGTTGAGCAACTACAGCGCTTAGGTTTGGATATCGAACCCTTTGGTGAACAACTATGGGCAGTACGCAACGCCCCAGAAATGCTGCAAAAGCGGGGGGATTGTGCTACTGCTCTTTTGGAACTAAGTTTAGGCGGAGATTTACAAACGGCTCAAGTGGCAACAGCCTGCCGCAGTGCCATCCGCAATGGCACACCACTAAGTTTGCCAGAAATGCAAATCTTGTTAGATCAATGGAAAAGCACTCGTAATCCTCGCACCTGTCCCCACGGACGCCCAATTTATTTATCGTTGGAAGAGTCAGCACTTGCCCGTTTTTTCCGCCGTCATTGGGTGATTGGCAAAAGTCATGGCATTTAATTCAAAGTTTTCCTAATGCTAAATTTACGAGAAATTGCCTTTTACTTGGAAGATATTGAAACACCCGTCGGTAGAGCAATTAATTTGCTCATTATGGGATTCATTCTGCTGTCTTCACTTATTTTCGTAGCAGAAACTTATCCTCTTCCGGAGCCTGTTCGCATTAGTCTTGATACTATTGATACATTGATCTTAGTGGTTTTTGTCATTGAGTATTTAATTCGGCTTTATTATGCGATTGACAAAATAAAATTTATTTTTAGTCCCTTTTCCTTTGTTGATTTAATTGCAATACTGCCTTTCTTTTTGGGTTTAAACAATATACAGTTTATCAGGATATTTAGATGGTTCAGAATTTTACGATTAATTCGATTTATAGATCTCAAAATTTATTTCTTACGCATAAGCAGTGAAGATGGTGTTATTTTCACGAGAATATTATTTACTTTATTTACTATTGTTTTTGTTTACTCTGGGTTGATTTACCAAGTTGAGCATAGGGTTAATGCTGAGGATTTCGGAACGTTTTTGGATGCGTTCTATTTTTCAGTAGTAACAATGACAACTGTTGGCTTTGGTGATGTTACCCCAACTTCAGAAGTCGGTCGCCTAATGACAGTCCTGATGATTTTAACAGGGATTGCTTTAATTCCTTGGCAATTGGGTGACTTGATTAAGCAACTACTCAAAACAGCTAATCAGGTAGAGAAAGCTTGTTCCGGTTGTCGTTTGCCCTTCCATGATACTGATGCTCAGTTCTGCAAAATCTGCGGTAGCAAGTTGGACAAGGTTTAAATATAGCAGAAAGCTGTCAGCTATCAGCCATCAGCTTTTTTTCAGATTAGTAGCGCTTGTTTTGCAGCCTTTAACTGTACCTTATTTAACTGAGAACTCCTATATAATTAATTTTTACGTTTTAGGGCAAGAACGTACAATTAATGATTTATTCAAAGCCAACCTACATCTAGGAGAAACTCAGTAAGAGTAGCAGTACTAGGATGCGATCGCAGTAGTTTTAGCACCGCGATTGTGTTCTACTTCAAAGATGTGGGAATAAAGGTTTGCAATAATTTGCTTCCCTTCTTGAGTTAGCTTTAAATAATCTAAACCATCAATGATGTAAGGGTAAACAACATTCCAGTAAAACTTCGGATAGCTGTAAATCAAATCATCTGGATGTTGATAACCCAATTGTTTATTTACTCCTGTTTCTTCAAACTCATAAAATAATGCGGCCGTCTTTTGTAGATAGCGTGGGTCACTCAATTGACCAATCAAATCAGCCGCCCTAACTAAACCGGGGTAGTTGATAGTATCTTGATGATCAGAATCCAAAGGCACAGGGAAGCGAGTCAGTTCAATATTCTTCTTGATAACTTGAGCATCAATGATATTGTGACCACCAAATCGCTCTTGAACAAAAAGTTTACCTCGGTCAACATGATAAGGAGTCAAACTGGCATCTGTAGAACCAGGCGGAAGTGTGACGGTATTGTTACCTTCACCTGTAGCGTACACCCTTAAATCCACTCGATCTTGTCGGCAAACGCCTTTGACGTAGCCAATATCATGGCATACCAAAGAAATTAGGAAGTGCAACCAATCCTCGCAAGAAACTCCACCTTCACGGATATGCTTTCCTCGCAAGATTTCTTGCCCTACCAAAGTTACTAAAATAGTATGTTCTACATTGTGATAAAGAGCATTACTATTGGCAATATTCTCTAAAGCCATGTTCCCTACCCAGGCAATAATACTGGCATATTCCGGCTTCAGGTTACTATAAGCCGAGTCGTAAGCCGCCTTCAGTTCAGGTATGAAAGCTTCAATTAAAAGCTTGGTAGGATTAAACATTGATACCCTAGGTGTTACGGGAAATTAGGTAAAAGTTAAAGATATGCTAACGCATACTAATGGAAGGTTGATAACGTTGTGGTATGTCTTGGCAGGGATAAGAGTAATCTGAAGCTGAAGTCAGTAACTATTATCTGGGTAGGATAGTTCCTGAAAATTTTGGCAAAGTTGGGTAAATGCGATCGCGCTATAGCCTTACCATAGTCTGAGTTCAGTCCTCTGCATCAGGTGCCTTATGTCCATTGAAAGAGACGAAAACCGAGAGGAACGCATTGACATGGAGATCATTGTCGATGCCTACAACGAAGAAGAACAGGCAATGGGTTGGTACTACTACCTCGACAATAAGCTCAACGTTCCCTTTAAGGCTAAGTGGTTGACAGGGGAAAGCACATCAAAAAGCGAAGACGTTGAGGTACTGAAAATGTCCCCAGAGGAGGCTTGCCAGAGGGAGATGTTTGTCGAGGTGCTTTACAAAGAAGGTACGGCTGAAGATGTATTTTCTGTTGCCCTATCTGACATTGAGCCTATCGAAGCGGATGACGACACTCAAGAAGCAGTCAAAGATTGGCACTATTGGGTTGGTATGGGATACGAGTTTGGAGAAGACTAACCAATGGCAGTGTATCAAGTTCGATTAGTGAATCCGGCAGTGAATCTCGATCGCACTATATCAGTTCCAGACGATCAGTACATTCTAGACATGGCAGAGGAAGCAGGTATCCGATTACCCGTTGGTTGTCGGGAAGGAACCTGTTCGTCCTGTATCGCCAAACTTGTTAGTGGTAAAGTTGATCAAAGTGAGCAAAAGTTTTTACAACCCTCAGAAATAGCAGATGGATACACAGTCACTTGTGTGGCTTACCCAATGTCTGATTGCGCCCTAGAAACTCACCAAGAACAAGTTTTATATAAATCGTCACTTTACTTTAAGTCAGATACGGCTCAAGCTCAATAAATACACTGACATGCATCTAAATTGCATAATCTGAACAGGCAAGTTGCCCATCCCACAAGAAACAACCCAAAAACCAAGAAGGTGTACACCAATATTAAGACCGAGGACAAGCTACTGGCTTTTGCCAAGAACTATGAAGCACGGGTGTCGGAGCAGTAGCAGTGAGTACTACCTCTCCTTTTTGATTGAGTGCCCACCCTTGGGCTTCTACAATCGTCGGTTGTCTGTTGTTTGTGGCTTGTTGTCGGTTGTTAGTTGCTGCTAACGATTGTACGGGCACAGTCGGCTGTGATAGCGACGGCTTCCTATTCTCAACGAAACGCAAATCTTCCCAAACGGCATCAGGACTAAGGGCTTCGTTGGGAGAGTCGGGTAAGCCACCTGAACCTGTAATGACAAAGTAGCTCTGTCCACTCGCCACTGAACCTCCAGCCGCACAGGTTTGGTCAATTTGGTTAGAGGCATCAACGACTTCAGTTGGTAGGTTGGCTAATCCTTGGCTGGGGTCAACATCTGGTCTGTTGATTTCTACCACGCCATCTATGCCCCGTTCGGAACTGGCAGTAATTTCACTATCTGGAGAAAGAAACAGTCCTTGGGTTGTGATTTGGACACTACCGCCTTTTCCGTCGAAAGCATTAGCTGTGATGTCGCTATTTTCTAGGGCGGCTAATGTGTCAGTGTCGATATTGATATTGCCGCCGTTCCCACTGCTGTCTGCTTTAGCGGAGATAAGACTGTTGTTGCGTAGCTGGATGCTTCCAACCTGCTCAATCGTGACATTACCGCCTTCACCACTTGCCGTTTCCGCACTCAGAGTCCCCTGATCGAGCTTGACTAAGCTAGGAGCAATAATCAGCAAGTTACCTGCATTACCTGTTCCAAGACTACTCACTGTTACACGAGCATCAGCCCTGATGTTTAGCTGTCTAGTATTGAGCGTCACATCACCGCCATTACCTGTAGACCCTTGAGTGGTGTTAGCAAATAGCCCGCTAGCAGCACCTTCATTAGCAACACTTGTGGAAAACTGGGCAATTCGTTCAGCAAAAGTGCGATCGCTACCAGAGAGGATAATGCTGTTAGTAGAATTAACGATGATGTCCCCGGCATTTCCCCCGTTAGGGCTAGTGGCACGGGTAGTGGTGACTAGTTGACCACCATTAACTGCGGCAAAAGTATCCGTGTTGACGGTGATGTTCCCACCATTCCCCTCAGCTAAGGTTAAAGCATTCATTAACGCGCCGTCTGCTACCCGGAAGTCCCTGGTATCAACCGTGATGTTACCTCCCTGACCTGTGCTAAAGGTGACTGTATATAATCCACTAGAAATCCCACTAGAGCCAACCCCGAAAATATCCACAGAAGAAGCATTAACCCAAATATTCCCACCCTCTCCCTGACCATAAGTAGAAGCTGACACTGTTGCCCCATTGCGGACAATTAGCTGTCCAGTTTCAATCCTCAAGTCTCCAGCATTTCCGCTCCCCTGAGTTTGGGTAAGCAAGTAGCCATCTATTAAGCTTATGGACTCGGTGCCAACTATCGTCAAATTTCCCCCTCCTCCAGTAGCTGCTGATTGCGCGTCGGTTGATATACCAGCCCGATTCTGGACAATCAACTGCCGAGTGTCAATTGTAATGTCACCCGCCCTTCCGGCTTCAGTTATAGTAAACAAGCCACTAATGCTACCATTTGGTGAAGTGCCGCTCACTTCGACGGAATCTGAGGCAGTAACAGTTAAAGTCCCTCCCGGTTCTGACCCTACGTTTATACTATTAATCTGTGAACCCTCAGCCAGGATTACGCGCCTACCCTGTACTTGGATATCGCCGCTCCCCTGACCACTGGTATCCACAAAAGCTTCCTGGGACAGTCGAATGTCCCTAAAATTCTGTACTCCTTCATATCCCAAAACCCAGCCTTGTGCTGTTGGGTTGAGACTAACCCAACCCGTCCCAGCGACACCACCAAGCTCAATCCGTCCGGCTTCTGCTGTCAGATATCCTCCCTCTAGCACCACTTCACCGCCTACAAGCGCTAGGGTTTTACCAAGCTGTACCTGAAGACCAACGGCATATTCTTCACCTGTACTGTCACTCCCACGGGTGGTAGATTGATTACGGATGCTCCCCACAGTTCCATTAAATTGCAAGCCAATCGGCACACTTATGGTTAGCAAGGGTGTGGTTTGGTGGGCAGTAGCACTAAACTCGGTGCTATCAGCAAAGGTCAGACTACTCGCCGTACTCGCCAGGAAAGAGCCACCGATGTTCATTGAGGCATTGGAACCAAAAATAATGCCGTTGGGATTAAGCAAAAACAGGTTGGCGGTGCCGTTAGCTTGGATAGTCCCCTCAATATTAGAGGTGGACAAACCCGTTACTCGGCTAATAATGTTCTGAATATCTGTGGTGTTATTGAAGTAAGCTGTGTTCCCGTTGCTTACAGAAAACTGATCAAAGCTATGAAACAAATTGCTTCCTGCTAGAGTGCCACCAGCGATCGTTGTGACGTTGCCGTGGGTGGTGACGCTGGTGTTAAGGGTTGCGTCCTGAACAATTTGAGCTTGGGTAGAAGTTGTGATGGTCAAGCAACATAAAGCAATCCCGGTAGCAATTCCGAATGGATAAAGGTGTTGCTTCATAGAAAATCAGTCTTTTAACCAAAGGGAATCGACCAATTATCTACAATTTTCGGTGCTTTACACCATTCTTTTTCGCTCAGGTAATGAAGAAATCAGCAGGTTAGTTGCTCTTTTAACTATCTACCACTACTCACCACAACTTAGAAAAAATTAAAGTTACAGGACTTACACAATATCAACTATTTCGTTGCCTAAGTTTTGGGACATAAATTTAATCCCCGAAATTTAGAGGCTAGGAGATGGATTGCGTAAGTCCCAACTTAGAAACTAGCTCTTCGTTCCAAAAATCTGAAATTTCATTAGAAATCAGAACCAGAGCGCAGTGTTTGCTGGGGAATACAAAGCTTTAGATTCAGCAACGTCCGCAAACCACAGTAAAACCAAATGGCTTACAACAAACACGATTAGGATTAGACGATAGTTGAGCTTGAATATCTTCATCTTTCACAAGTTTGAACTCAACTACCTTAAGCCCTGTGATACCGTTCTTTTCCAACACTGCCTTCATGTCACCTAGAATTACAGGCAGCTTCTGTTCGATTTCTGTGGATGACTGCTGTATCTCTTCAGATTCCACAACTTTTTCCTGTGCTTCAAGCATGGTAGATTTATCCTCTTGTCTTCACTATTTGAGTTTCTAGTACGTTTCCTGACTTCCAAATGTTTGGGTAGAAGGAAATCGTCTATGTCTAAATTGTGGTCAAATCTGTAAGGCTTTCACAGTACCCTTGAGGGTACTATTTGCTTAGGCGTTGTACGCTAAGTTGCCGAGAGCATCTCGCATTGCCTATTTCACTAATCGGTTTTTGGGAAAAGGGAAAAAGTTATTATCTTTTACCTTTGATAAGTTAGACATCCGTAAATAGGAGTACAAAAAAAGGATGAAAATTTCTCTCCCTACCACCTACCACCTAACACCTATTTTCAGATTAGGCGATCGCAAATCCAGTGGATTGATTCCGTTGCGAAATTGGAATTGTGATCACAAACTCAGTTCCTTGCCCAGGCGTGGAATTACACTCTATGTGTCCACCGTGTTTTTTGACGACAATCTGGTAGCTAATTGATAAACCCAAACCTGTACCTTTTCCTACCGGCTTTGTTGTAAAAAACGGGTCAAAAAGACGCTGACGCACGGCTTCTGTCATCCCAGAACCATTGTCTGTGATGCGGATAACAGCATGAGGAGTACGTGCTAAAGGCTTTCCCTTAGGATGAGATGAGGATTTCAAAGAAGGTTCTTCCTGATTTACGTCCTCAATCCCAGTACGAATTGTGATCATCGGCATTGATACTGGGAGTTGTGAATTGCCAAGCATAAATGTTGCATTCAGTATCCTAGATTCTTCCAGCGCATCGATCGCGTTAGAGAGAAGATTCATAAACACTTGGTTGAGTTGTCCTGCATAACATTCCACTAGCGGTAGATTGCTATACTCTTTGACTACTAGAATTTCAGAACGTCCCGCCGTTGCTTTCACTTGATTCTGTAAAATCAGTAGAGTGCTATCAATACCCTCGTGCAGATTGACGGATTTCATCTCAGCTTCATCCAGACGTGAGAAGTTCCGCAACGACAGCACTAAATCACGAATGCGATCGGCTCCTAATTTCATGGAATTAAAGAGCTTGGGAAGATCAGCTTGCACAAAATCCAGGTCTATTTCCTCCACAATCTTCTGGATTTCTGACACAGGTTGAGGATAGTGCTGGGCGTAAAGTTGCAGTAGCCGCAAAATGTCCTGAATGTATTGACTCGCGTAAGCAATATTGCCGTAAACAAAATTAATCGGATTGTTAATTTCGTGAGCGATACCACCAACCAGTTGCCCCAAAGAAGACATTTTTTCCGTCTGAATTAGCTGAGCCTGATAAGAATGCAGTTCCTGAATAGCATTTCTTAGCTTGGTCGCTTGTTGTTTTAACTTCGCTTCACTTTGCCGTAAGGCTGCTTCTACCCGCTGGCGTTCAAGAATGTCTTGCTTGAGTTGGGCATTCGCTTGAGTAAGTTGAGCCGTTCTTTCCTCGACTTGGATTTTCAATTGATCATGCGCCTTCAATAACTCTGACTCAGCTCGTTGGCGCTCGATAATCTCATGGCGTAGCTGCTGATTTGTCTTCTCTAATTCAGACGTTCGCTCTTCCACCACCTGCTGCAATATCTCAATGACTCCGTACATATCCGCTGGGTTCAGTACTTGCAGCAAACTCGTTTGGGAAACAATCCCCACCAACTCTCCATTGCTACCGGAGACAACTAAGCGCCGTACCTGATATCGTTGCATCTCCTCATGAGCAAGCCGCAAAGAATCTGAGGGTTGAAGGCAAAATAACGGCGTACTCATCACATCTTGAGCTGGCATTCGGGACAAATCCAGCTCCAGTGCTTGAAATTGCACGATGTCTCGCTCTGTGACAATACCAATGGGGATTAGTTGTTTGTTATCGGTTGGCTGTTCTTCGTTATTAGTAGTTTCTGACGACTGACAAATAACCACGCAGCTAACCTGATGTTCTGTCATCAGTTTTGCTAAATGCAGCACGGAAGCTGTCACTGGCGCATGAATAACCTGGGTTGTCATCACATCTTTGACATACCGCAGTCGCGTCAGTAGATTGACAGCTTGCATAGCTCTGCGAATACTGTCGTGGGTGACAATTCCTATAGGTCGAGCTTGCTCATCCAGAATTGGTAAGTGGCGAATTCGGTGTTGGCGAAACAGCCCAAGCGCTGTAAAAATGTCGTGAGTCTCTGATTGCTTGAGGCTAATCGGGGGTTGCGCTACAACGTCGCCAATTTTGAGATTTCCTAAAGGAATATCTGCCGCTGTTAGCTTAACAATATCTCGCTCTGTAAATACGCCTAATAGCCGCGCATCGTGGGTTACTAAGACACAACCACCTGCGGTATCGACAACATCAATTACTGTCTGCCATTCCTGATCAACACAGGAGATGTTATTGATCTGGGTGTAAGCTTCATCAGCATTGTTGTTGGAATTGTCAGCAGGCAGCGTACAACTGCGAAAGCGACTCATTAGTGTTAAGACATCAAGCAGTGGAGTATCAGGAGCCACTGTCAGGAAACAAGAGTCGATCGCAGGTGATAAAGCTAAAGGCTGGAGGGGCAGACCGTTAGGCTGCATGAGCAATTCTATGGACTAGCGTTTGCACAGCATTATGTTGCACAGGGTAACAGCATGGTACAAGCCTGATGAACTCGCACCAACAGGGGTAATGCTGGCAATTGTACGCTGTGATACACTCAATGACACTGTAATTTTTTAGGCATTGCAATAAATCCTCACATCAGCGCAACAAATTGCTATATTCTTTCACATTTAACAATATCGCTCTTCTGTCACTTTAGGCGATCCGCCGCCTTGCGGCAGCGCTTCGCTATAGCAAATGCTGTAACCCTGATAAGGCGTGAGTTTTCCCAACTGATATACATTTTTGAGCAAAGTTATCCGAACTTTTGCTGCCCTTTGATGTAGAGCAGCGACAACTCAACCCGCTTGCTCCTAAACTCGCCCCCCGTCTTTTCCTACCTGTGTTGCCAGCAGGGCTAATGCTGCTACACCAGCGATCGCACCCCACTTGACCACTGGATTCTTATCCAGCCAGTCGGAAACACTCGGTATCACCTGCTTATTAAAGTCTCCGTCAATTCGGGTATCGTCTGGGACAGGCTCGTAAAAATTGTTTCGATCCTCTGGTGACTTCGGCTGATCAGTTCGCTGGAGGGGGAAGCCGATGAGTAGCAACAAAGAATCTACCAGTTCTGGCGAAAGCCGCTGTAGTACATCTAATGCTCTAGCTGCATCCCCAACGAGGAAGTCGCGGGTGGGATGTTCGGCAACGTGAAGGATTGCGTCAGCTACCAATCTGGGGTCGTAGTAGGGCGGTATCCCTGCCGGCTTTACGCCTAACTTCGTAAGACCATTGTTCCAGAAGGGGGTGTTGATCACCGCAGGCTTTACACTGGTCACGCTGATGGGAATTTTCTCATGTTGCAACTCGACGCGCATGGCTTCGGTAAAGCCTTCGATACCGTGTTTTGCGGCGGAGTATGCACTCTGGTAGGGAAGACTTCGCCTTCCTTCCATTGAAGAAATGTGGATTAGCGCCCCTCGTCCCTCACGCTTGAGATGGGGTAGTGCCGCCATCGCACCGTATACCTGCCCCATCAGATCTACATCAATGACGTGCTTAAACTCTTCTGGTGTGATGTTATCGAATGTGGCAAACAAGCCGATCGCAGGGACATGCACCCACGTATCGAGTCGCCCATACACCTCCACGGTATGATCAGCGATCGCCTTAACCTGATCAAAGACCGACACATCAGCGACGATAGAACTTGCCTCAGCACCAAACCCCCGAATCTCGTCCACCAACGAGGCTAACTTTGCCTCACTGCGACCAGAGACAACCACCTTTGCCCCCCGTTTTGCAAATTGGAGGGCAGTCGCACGCCCAATACCGTCAGTCTGACGAAACATTGCCGCTGAATTAGTGGCAAATGCTAAAACCAAGCCAGTATTGATATCAATGTTTGGTGCCCCCTCCAGGATGCGTCCAGTTCTGTTATCGACACTGGCATGACATAACGCGCAGGTGATACCCACCCGAAGCTTACCCTGACCGATACTGGGACGCATACCCAGTGGAAGAAGCGATCGCGCTGGCACATCTAAACCTGTATTTAGTAATGTGCCTTTCTTGAAGCTGCGTCCACCAATGGTGACATCTTCATCCAAGGGAATCTGCAAATTTGTTGTGTGTTTACCTCCAAGCCGTGCGATCGCCTTTGTCATCGTCACAGGGTTGATCGGGCCATCCAGGGCACCAACTACATCGGTTTGGAAGACTTCATTGCCAAAGGTTTCCGAGTAAAATGCCTTACGACCCAGACTCAGCAGTTCCTCTGTTACAGCAACTGCCCCATTTTCCGGTGAGAGTTGTTTCTTCCCATCATCGGTTTGGAGTAAACCTGTTGCCTCATCTTTATTAATGGCCTAGCCCAACACATCATAGGAGCCGATTTCTTGAGGGGCAGGCTGTGTCAGGGGAAAGGTATTGTGGATGCTTGGCGTTGCCGGAAAAGCAATCTCAATCCGAAAGGCTAAGAAGCCAATCAGGATAATCAAGGAGAGCAAGATAATAATCGGGCGCGACTTAGTTAAAGCTTGCCCGGTGGAAGCCCTTGTCTCGCTTGTTTTGGTTTCCATTTGTGTCATGGATGAGTTTCTCTGTTACTCCTGAATGCTGCTTTGAATAATGCCCCTTCTCTTTGAGCCAAACTTTAATTCAGAACGACTTCACTCTTTTCGCACCGTTTGCGATCGCACATTTGCACTTATGGCAAACAACCACTGACGATGAGTGTATTGTTGTTTGTTTAGTTGACTCATCTTCAATCCCCCTCCCAGACTGGCTAGTACAGCGCGGCGGAAATAACCATCCAGTTGGACATTGGCTAAAAGACTTAGCGTACAACCGATATGGCTTCTGCCTTCTGCCTTCTTGCGCTACAGTCCTATTGTGCCAAGCCTATCACTGCGGCATTGTCTGCTCGTCTGTCTATGGGAATGAACCAATGTTGAGTCAATCGGTATCAAAAATACAAAAAACTTCCCTATAAGAACTCCTTTAGAGGTTCTCTGCTAATCGAATACATGAATAGTTACAGGTGAGAATAGAGACGCGATTAATCACGTCTCTACCAGAAAGAAGTCTTAGCTGACGATACCGGAATGACCTTGAATATCACCTATGGGTTCAAAACGACCACCCAAGTACTTAGCAAGAAACTCTTCTGCGATCGCAAAAAAGTGTAGTCGGTTCTCTGGACGAGCAAAGCCGTGTCCTTCGTCGGTATAGAGGGCGTATTCTACAGGTTTGCCAGCTTTCTTCATCGCTTCAACGATTTGTTCACTTTCCGCTTGCTTAACCCGTGGGTCATTTGCGCCTTGTCCAATCAGTAAGGGTTTCTGGATGCGGTCAACGAAAAATAAAGGCGATCGCGATTTGAGAAACTCCTCTTCTGTCTCCAAATTCCCAACACGGTGGTACATATTTGCTAACAGGGGTGCCCAATAGGGAGGAATACTCTTCATCAATGTCACTAAATTGCTTGGGCCAACAATGTCCACACCTGCTGCAAACACGTCCGGTGTGTATGTCAACCCAACTAGCGTTGCATAGCCACCATAGGAACCACCCATAATCGCAATCTTCTCTGGGTCAGCAATTCCCTGTTTTACTAACCAATTAACACCATCAATCAAATCGTCGTGCATTGTCGCTGCCCATTGGCGATTCCCTGCATTCAAGAAAGCTTTACCGTAACCAGTGGAACCCCGGAAGTTTACTTGCAGCACAGCATAGCCCCGATTAGCCAACCATTGCACAATCGGGCTATACCCCCAAGTATCCCGCGCCCAAGGTCCACCGTGAACCAGTAGTACAGTTGGTAAGTTCCTTGGCTCCAACCCGACGGGTATTGTAAGATAGCCGTGGATGGTCAACCCGTCCCGCGCTTCGTAGGAAACGGGTTCCATGGAGGCTAGGGACAACTCTTCAAGTTTCGGTTGGTTGCTAAAGAGTAAGGTGCTGGATTTGGACTCTCGATTGTAAGCGTAGTAGTAAACGGGGCCATCGTCTGTGGTGTAAGCGACTAGCCAGTTTTTGTCAGCCAAGTCGCGGCTTGTAACTCCAAATTCCCCATCCCGCACTTGGGCAATGGCTTCAAAATCTGCGGCAATACTTTCATCCAGTATCTGCCACTCCACCTTGTCTTTGTCGAACGAAACGGCTTGGATAACTCGTGTCGTGGGGTGCGTGAGGATACCACCCACATCATATTGCTCATCCTCAGCAATGATAGTTTCTTCACGGCTAGCGAGGTCAAGGGCAAGCAAACGCTGAGCATTGGCATCGTGAGAGCCAATTACATAAAGGGTTTGATTGTCAGCCGAGAAGCCAACGGCACCACCTTGCTCATCGGGTCCCCAGTGGCGAAGCGTCTCCCAAGGCACATCAAGGGTTTTCCGGAATAACAACTCGTACCCACCATCAGGCGTTGCGGCTGTTGCTGCCCGAATCTGAAACTTGGCATCCGCTGTCCAACTGATGATATTACCTGGGTTGTCGGTGTCGAACTCAACCGCACCGTTGTTTAGGTCAATGCAGTAAACGTCAAACTTTTGTTGGTTATTCAGGTTCAATCCTACCAACACTTTATCGGGTAATTCGGGGTCGATTTCTACAACCTGAGCTTTGACTCCTTGGAAGGGGGTTAAGTCCCGGACGATATTCGACTGAATATTGACTAAGTAAAGGTGGAAGTTCTCATCACCATCTGAGTCTTGCAGATAAATCAACTGGTCAGCATTGTAAGTCCAGAAGTACATCCGAATGCCACGCTTTTGATCATCCGTCAGTTTGCGATCGTCTTCTTGCCCGACAGTTCGCAGCCACACTTGTAAGACATTTTTCTCATCTGGCGCAATGTAGGCAAAGTACTTGCCATCGGGTGATAGCTGGGGGCGAGTACGCTCTGGATTGCCGAAAAGTGTCTCGCGAGGAATCAGTGGTGGTAGCTGAGTTGCTGATTGACTTGCTGTTGCAGTTGTCATTTTTATTTTCTGCCTCAAATGGTCACCTATGAGACACTTTAACGAATTGTCAAATCAGTATCCCAAGTTGAGCATGAGATGCGCGGCTGAGAAGATACCGTACTGGCTTAACCCTTCCAGAAGCTGGTTGCAGCAACCATTGACTTCGTATGGAGAGTGCGATCGCTTTACTTTTCTTTTCTGAACTACACTTATCGCAGTAGCGTCTAATAGATGAATGGGATTAGCTTCCAAGTCTTCTCTAAGTAAGCCTTGTATTGTTCTCCAAATGTAGTTGCTAGCATCTCTTCTTCTGCATGAATGCGATAAGCACGCGATACAACTCCTGTTAACGCAATAATTAGAAGTACAATCCAATTGGTTACAGCTAATCCTGCGCCTATATCCATAATAAAAGTACCCAAATAGCCAGGATGTCGAATGACACGGTAGGGACCTTGCTCAATAATTTGGTGCCCTTTAATAATCCGTAATGTTCGAGTGTAAAACTCACCAAGTACTTTGGCAGCCCAAAACCGGAGCATGATGCCACCAATCATCACTACTAGTCCAATCCAACCAACGAGAGCATTCGCCCAATACCCAATGTCATAGGTATTAAAAATAGGTGCGAGCAGTATGGTGAGTAGATTGAATAAACCACTAACCCATAGTAAACGTGAACTTCCACGGTCAGATGAACCTGCTTGAAGACTAAGGGCTTGCTCTCCCTTTCTTAATAAACGCTCTATTACGAGGAAGCAAGCAATTAAAAGGTATGCCAAGAAAGTTGTGGCCATCAGGCTCAACCCTGTAGCTAACTTGGTCGATTATGTGATGCAAGCTGAGAGGTGGTCTAATTAATTGCCGTCAAGGTCATCGGTCATCTCTACATCTTTGATTCAATTTAGGACAGATTTAACAGCCCAAACGACCTATAGCCGTAAAAAGCCTTCTGCCCTGTGCATAAGAGCCTTTTGCCATAACACCTAAAGTCTATCGAACTTACCTAAAAACAGTAGAAGCACAGCAATGATTTTCACGTCATTGATGTGCTTCTTGCGTAGGTTACAGCAAGCTGCTGCATTTCCACACTTCGGGATTTTCTCAAAATCATGGAAGTAGATAAGAAAGCTGTAGGTACACCCGATGCAGAACTTGGGCGTTAAGCTAGCTGGTAAGCTGCCAGCATTCGTTTAGCTTTATGCAATAACTGAGAGGGCTTAGATTGCTTAGCTTGCTTAGAAGTTGATGCGTTACCTGAATTTGAGTTATCGTCCTGCTCATTCGCTTGCACAAGCATTGAGTCTGTAGAACGCACTACCATCTGACCACTTGCTAATGCTTCTCGCAACTGACGACCTGTTTTCCAGGCACTATACTTTGCTGCATTCCATCGAGGGTTAGCGGGATAGCCAGCAAATCCCGATCGCAAAGCGGCATGGTTAGCGCTGGGAATGGGGGTGTTGACCAACACGTTTTCTGTCAAATCGACCACCATCATGAAGTTGTGCTCCTTGAGTGCTTTATTCACAAACTTCACCACCTTTATGTTGTGTACAGAACAATTTATTTGTAAATCTTACTCATAATCTATTACAAATTATTAAATTTGTGAATACTCCTAAGTAAGGAAAATAAAAATTTGGTGTTCAGTCTTATTAAGTAATTAGCCATTCCAGGTTTAGTGGTTCCTGGAGTTTTGTATTCATTTGCGCTGAGTAAAATTGGTAGCTATTACGCCCTTTTTGCTTCTTATGAGTGTGCTTCCGGCAGGTTATTAGCTGTCTAGACAAAAATAATATTCCTTTAACTTATCCCACGTAAGCAAGGATGTGGGATGAAAGTGTTATTGGTTATTTATATTCTTTAACAAACAAAAAAGCGGTGGACGGAATCACCCTCCCTAGAAGGAAGGGGCTTCCCACCGCTTTATATTTAGCTGCTTGGGGAGTCTTTTAACCGAGTGGTAACTGTGGCTAAAAACTTATCGACATGGAAAGGCTTGAGAATATATTCATTAAATCCCAGCTCTCTAATTTTTTGAAGATTGGTGCGATCGGCACTAGCTGTGAGGAACATAAACGGAATCGCTGCGGTGGTTGAATCTTGGCGCAGGACTTCTAGGACACCATAACCATCCAGTTCAGGCATCATCACATCGCAGAGAATCAAATCTGGCTGATGTTCTTTTGCTAACTGCACGCCAACTTCACCATTCTCAGCACCGAAGCAACAAAAACCCTCAATCTCTAAGAGTTCGATCAGGTTTTCTCGGATAAAAAGTTCGTCTTCTACTACCAGAATCTTCTTCATTAGCTTGGCTTTAACTGCTTTATCTATGGAGAGGGAGCGTAACTAGCAATGCCCGAAGTAATCTAACTTCGATTAAATCTATAATTCTGACCACCGCCATCCTTAACCAAACCCTCTTGAGTAAGCAGTGATTGCAAGCACACTTCCTTAAAAAATAATTATGAAACGATACATACAGGTACTAAAGCTATTTTGGACTACTGCGATCGCAGCCGAGCTAGAATATCGGCTCAACTTCCTTATTGCCTCTTTAAGCAGTTTGGGAAACCTTACAGGTAGCCTATTTGGGCTATTCTTGTTTTACCGTACTGGCTACACGTTTCAAGGCTGGAGTTGGGAAGAAGCGTTAGTAATATTAGGTATATTTACTCTACTTCAAGGCGTTTCGGCAACGTTCCTCGTCCCCAATCTAAACCGCATTGTTGGACACGTCCAGCAAGGTACATTAGACTTTGTCCTCCTCAAGCCTATCAGTAGCCAGTTCTGGCTTTCCTCTCGCAGCATATCCCCGTGGGGAATGCCAGATTTAATCTTTGGGGTCGTGCTGATTGCCTATGCTGGAACACAGCTTGGTTTGGAACTCAATAATTACCTAATCAGTGCCATACCAATCTTTTTTGGCATCATGAGCCTCTATAGCCTCTGGTTTATGCTAGGAGCTACCAGTATTTGGTTTGTCAAAATCTACAACGTTACTGAAGTACTTCGGGGGTTATTGGAAGCAGGTCGATTTCCGATGGTTGCGTATCCGGCTACTTACCGATTCTTCTTTACCTTTATAGTGCCAGTAGCATTCCTGACGACTGTACCTGCTGAAGCGATGTTGGGTCGTAGTCAGGTTGTTTGGCTAGTCGGTGCAGGTGCCTTGGCGCTAGGGTTATTGTTCCTTTCTAGTATCTTCTGGCGGTTTGCATTACGTTTTTATACCAGTGCTTCCAGCTGAACCTGGTCAAAAGAGGCTAGAGAGCAAGAATAGCAACAACTCTCCAGCCTCTTCTTCCCTAACTAGCTATTCGATTTAACACGACGGCGGTAGCCACCCAATAGGGCAAGGGTACCGAAACCGAGCAAAGAGCCAATAGTTCCAGGCTCAGGTACAGCCGTTGCCGTTAGACCAATGATATTGGTATCACTGCTATCAATGGTACCCAGAGTCGTAGCACTACCATCGGACAAGTTAATCGTATATAGGCTCGAACCAGAGGCGGCGAAAGCCGTATTTACCCCAGCACTGGGTGAGAAGATGTCAAACCCTCCTGTCGAACCGAAGTCGATGCCGAGGGAGCCTATCGTTGTCAGAACTCCATTATTGGGCGGGTTTTGCAACACTAAAGTATCGAGATTAGAGTCAATGCCGAACAGTTGGGTTGTCCGGGTTGGGGGAGTCACTCCAGTGGGAGTAGGCGGCCCGGAAAACGCATTGGTGTATGCCGCAGCGGTTACATTAGGGTTAGCTCCAGCGTTTGCATCACCTGCCGCGTAAGTCAAATTTAAATCCGGCTGGATGCCTGGAGTGTTAGCGTCAAAATCCGCGACCGCACCCGTATCCACATTGATGCGGAAGTTTTGGTCATTGATATCGACAAGCCTTAAACGGTCGGCTGCCGGGTTGAAGTCTACTCCTGTTGCATCTCCTCCGTTGAAGGGGACGTTGAGACTACTCACAAGCGTAGCAGCACCTGTCGTAGGGTCGATAGTGTAAATTTTGTTGGTGCTAGTGAAACCATAGAGCAGACTATTAGCTGAACGAAAGTCAATGCCAATCAAACTGCCATCCACTCCAGTGACCGCCACACTGCTAGTACTGGTGAGATTATTGGGATCAAATGAAACTATGGTATTGTTGTCGGTTAGACCAAGTAGCTGAATGCTAGCTGCAACTGCTGGTTTGGCAACGCTAAGGAAATCGAACAGTATTGCAACAGTTAGTGCAGTGATGAGGGTATTAAACTTATTTAATTTCATGAGTTGCCCTAATTAATTGTGAACTGTGGTCTTACAGGCAAAATTTCGACAATCCTATAAGATCCAGCGCGTAAGTATATTTCTTTACTACGGCTGCACACTAATTAATGTACGAGGGAAAGACCGTCACGGATTTTGCTCAGATTTAAACTTTACGCAATCTTTAATTAGCCAGCCTCTGTTCCCCAAACCTTCAAAGCTTTGATGAAGTTCTATGTCAAAACTACCAAGAGATGCATAGAGTGCCTTTTCTGGTGGTGTTTTGAACTACAGCAAAACTGAAGAACTGATTTTTCCTTACCTCTATAGGCACCGTGAGCTGTGCTTATAACGATGTATAGCAGAAGGCACATTACCGACTGGAGATCGCGTTTATCCCTCTTTTGTTATTTTCGGGTGAGAACCACGATTAACTGTACCTCATTTAACTAAGGTATAAATCCGAGCGCGAAGCTCCAACAAGAGCAATTGAATTAATCATTCAGACAGAAGATTCTTTGTTCGTGTTCTGTAATTAATTGAAGAGAAACAAAGACAAGGTTAAACCAATGGAAACGAAACAGCTTGGAAGCACTGGTGTCACCATCAGCGCGATCGGACTTGGTGGGATGCCGATGTCCTTGAGTGGTAGACCACCAGAATCACAAGCAATCAACGTTATCCATAAAGCACTCGACCTAGGCGTAACCCTCATCGACACCGCAGACTCTTACTGTCAGGATGAGTCCGACAAGCACCACAACGAACGACTTATCTGCAAAGCACTTCAGCAGTATCAGGGGGACACAAGCCAAGTGACTGTTGCTACAAAGGGTGGCTTAATGCGTCCGAATGGCAGTTGGACACGCAACGGTAATCCTGACCATCTGCGGCAGACAATCCGCGTTAGCTTTGAAGCATTGGGTGGGACAAAACCAATTGATGTTTGGCAATACCACGCCCCTGACCCAAACTATACGATTGAGGAAGCACTCGCACCAGCAAAAGAGGCAGTGGATGAGGGGCTAATTCGATTTGTCGGGGTTTCTAACTTTTCAGTTGAGCAAATTAAGCAAGCTCGTGACGTTGTTGAAATTGTCTCCGTTCAGAATCAATACAACCCTTGGAATCGGCAGCCAGAATCGGATGGCGTTTTGGAGTATTGCGAAACTGAAGGATTGACATTTTTCCCTTGGAGTCCACTAGGTGGAAGCCGTCGAGTTAGCAAGTTAGAAGATATTGCTGTAATTGCCCAGTTGGCTAAAGAAAAAGGCGTTTCGGTATATCAAATTGTTCTGGCGTGGTTGCTGGCGAAGTCACCCTGCATCGTCCCTATCCCTGGAGCCAGCAAATTGTCTAGTATAGACGACTCCCTTCATGCTAGTGAGGTGAAGCTTTCTGAAGCAGAAGTGAGGAAAATAGACCAGCAAACCTCTTCATAAGCGGTTGTGTAATTGGCGAAGTTCAGCCCTCGGCTTTTCGCATGAACGAAACACCTCTGGATTTGGAGCGCCTAAATGCTATATCTCAGGGCAAAGTTGCCTTTCAACAGCGGCTTGTGCAAATGTTTGTTAAGAATGCTCAACCCGGACTAGAACAGATACGCTTTGCCCTGCAAGTACAAGATTTTCTCACAATTGAGCAGCAAGCCCACCGCATTAGAGGGGCAAGTGCAAACGTCGGTGTATTTATGATGCCAGAGGTTGCCGCGCAACTAGAGCGACAGGCACGAGAAAAAACCTTGGAAGGTGCAACAGAGCGACTTGAAGCTTTAGAAGACCAACTAGAGAAGGTTAAGGATTTTTTGGAAAACTGGGTACTTTGAGCTGTATTCATCAACAATTCAAGGCACCCACAAGGAGTGCCTTGAACTGATTAATCAAGATTCAATTGCTTAACGTTGTTGGTTACGAAGAGATAGCAATCTGATTAATCGGTGGAACCCGTTTGCAGCGATTCCTTGTCAACCGCTGTCCATTCTGTGTGGAACAGACCTTCTTTATCGGTACGCTCGTAAGTGTGAGCGCCGAAGTAGTCACGCTGCGCTTGGGTGAGGTTTTGGGGAAGGCGATCGCGTCGGTAGCTATCGAAGTAATTCAACGACGCGGCAAACGCAGGAACAGGAATCCCTAATTTATTGGATACCGACAGCACTTCCCGCCATGCGTCTTGCCGATCCAAAATACTTTGCCTGAACTCAGGAGCCAACAACAGGTTGGGTAAGTTTTCATCGTCCATGAAAGCCGATTTAATCTTATCTAGGAACCCAGCACGAATAATGCAGCCGCCTTTCCAAATCCGCGCACATTCACTCAAACTAATGTCGTAATTAAACTCTTTTGATGCCTTAGCCAACAACTCCATCCCTTGAGCATAGGAACAGATCTTCGAGCAGTACAGGGCATCCCGAATTTTGTTGATAAAGTCCTGAGTATCCCCCTCATACTTACCCGTGGGACCTGTCAGGAGCTTAGAGGCGGCTACTCGCTGCTCTTTATAGAAGGACACCACCCTGGCATTGACAGCCGCCGTCATTGTTGGAATCGGGATAGCTAGCTCAAAGGCGCTCTGCACTGTCCAGCGTCCGGTTCCTTTTTGCCCTGCGGCATCTTGAATGACCTCCACCAGAGGTAAATTGGTGTCTGGGTCAATGAAGTTGAAAATATCGGCTGTAATCTCAATCAGAAATGAGTTGAGTTCATCAGTGGTATTCCATTCAGCAAAGACCTCATGCAACTGCTTATGGTCTAGCCCCAGAGCATTCTTGAGCAGGTCGTAGGCTTCTGCAATTAGCTGCATATCACCGTACTCAATTCCGTTGTGTACCATCTTGACGTAGTGACCTGCGCCACCCGGACCAATGTAGGTAACACAAGGACCATCATCCACCTGAGCCGCAATTTTGGTCAGAATCGGTGCTAATTCTCCATAAGCCGTATCTGTCCCTCCAGGCATCAGGCTCGGACCATTGAGTGCGCCTTCTTCACCGCCACTCACACCCATACCAACAAATCCGAAGTTTTCGGCTTCTAGTTCTTTGGTACGCCGTTCTGTATCGGTGTAGAGGGAGTTACCGCCGTCAATGAGCATATCCCCAGGCTCTAGGTAGGGTTTGAGCTGGGCAATTACCGCATCCACTGGCGCACCCGCTTTTACCATCACCAGGATTTTGCGGGGTCGTGCCAGGGCTTGAACAAATTCTTCAAGAGAATAGGTATCTTTGACATTCTTCCCCTGTGCCCGCTCCGCCATAAACCTCTGGGTAACGGCGGCAGTACGGTTATAAACGGCGATCGGGAAACCATTACGTTCTACGTTGAGCGCCAGGTTTTCACCCATAACGGCTAAACCAATTACACCGAAGCTTGGTTGTGTCATAAAACTCTCGTTGAACTCTGCTTAACTTGTAGTACGGTTCAATTCACTTACAGGGTAGCCCGATCCCCGTAGGAGTCCCGTAAAAAATACATTAAGAGTCTGCGATTCAGGCGTAATAGCCGAGGAAATTAAAAATGACATCGACTCTTGAGAACTATTTAACGGGTATTTGTATTTAAACGAACAGTTTCGCGCCAAAATTAGAAACAAAGACACAGTAAGGAGTACCCACAAAATGTTGGCATACGTCCTAGCGTTGGTCGTCGGTCTTGGTAGCTTTGCCATGTATATGGCAGCCTTCTTTTTTCCAGAAGTTCATCGCAAACAAGACTTTATCTGGAGTGGAGTTGGATTATTCTATGCCCTGGTTCTCTGGGTGTGTGCTGGGCGCATTACAGGCGGCGTTCTGGTGGGCCAAATGGCGAGTGTAGCGCTATTGGGTTGGTTTGGTTGGCAAACTTTGACATTGCGGCGAGAGTTGATCCCGTCAGAGCAACAAACCCCAGTCCCCAGTCAAGGAGAACTGACCGAGAAGCTAAAAAATATTTCACCATCTGGGCAACCTCAAGGGCTACTCAATCAAGTCACAGGCTTCTTTAAGAGTCGTGGCAAAAGCACACCGGAAACGCAAACAACCCAGCCACCAGCCGAGGTTAGGGAAAGTTCTCCTATCGTAACGGTGGTTGATAAGACTACGCCCCAGATTGATAGCACACCAAAAGAAGCGAATACTCCTGTTGCTGAGGTGGCTGAGGTAAATCTTGTAGAAGAGGAACCACCGACGGCTGACACTGAAATGTCAGAGTCTCCTGAACTTGTTCGCCCGAATCCGCCAGACCCGGAACTAGTAGAAGCTGCCCAAAACTCCGCTACTTCTGAGGCACCACACGCAAGTACAGATGCCGTGACACCAATAGAAGAAATCATTCCCGAAGTAGAACTCGCTCCACCTGCTGAACCACCGGGACCAGGAGACCCTGAAGATAGACTTGCAGAATCAGAGACAGAGACAACGGCTTCGATCGAAGCTGTTCCCATCGATCCAGAAAATCCGCCAACGGCAACTTGAAGACCTTGGGATTTATCAGGGATAGAATAGTATGAATATACCTTTACAATTCTTCCCTGTGCGACTGTGACAGAAGCAAAATCTTACAAAGATACCGTCAATCTACTCAAAACCAAATTTGATATGCGGGCGAACGCGATTAAGCGCGAACCCGAACTGCAAAAGTTTTGGGAAGAAAACCAGATTTACGAAAAACTGTCACAGAACAATCCCGGCGAGATTTTCATTTTGCACGACGGGCCGCCCTATGCGAATGGTTCTCTGCATCTGGGTCACGCCCTGAATAAAATCCTCAAGGACATCATCAACAAATACCAACTGCTGCGGGGGCGCAAGGTTCGCTACGTCCCCGGTTGGGATTGTCACGGCTTGCCAATTGAGCTAAAAGTCCTGCAAAACATGAAGTCAGAGGAGCGGGAGCAGTTAACACCTCTGAAACTTCGTCATAAAGCGCGTAACTTTGCGCTCAAAGCCGTAGATGAGCAACGCCAAGGCTTCAAGCGCTACGGCGTTTGGGGCGATTGGGAGCATCCTTACCTAACGATGAACCCAGAGTATGAGGCGGCTCAAATCGGTGTGTTTGGTCAGATGGTTTTGAAGGGCTACATCTATCGCGGGTTAAAGCCCGTTCACTGGAGTCCCAGTTCCCACACAGCTTTGGCAGAAGCGGAGTTGGAGTATCCAGAAGGGCATACCTCGCGCAGCATCTATGCAGCGTTCAATATGACCAAGCCAGCGTCAGCAGTGAAAGAGCTATTGGAACCATTTGGGCCGAACTTGGGAGTAGCAATCTGGACGACAACACCCTGGACGCTTCCCGGCAACCTGGCAGTTGCGGTTAATCCTGAACTCAACTATGCCGTGGTTCAAGTTGGCACAGAGACCCCAGCTAAATACCTAATTGTTGCAGCGGATTTGGTGGAACGGCTGTCTGAAAAGTTTGGCACTCCGCTGACAGTGAAAGCGACCATGCCAGGACGGGCGTTGGAACATAGCACCTACAAGCATCCGTTGTTTGACCGCGAGAGTGAAGTTGTAATTGGTGGCGATTACGTTACCACGGAGTCGGGTACAGGATTAGTACACACTGCCCCTGGTCATGGTCAAGAAGACTATATAGTTGGTCAGCGGTATGGCTTGCCAATTCTCTCACCTGTGGACGATCGCGGAAATCTTACCGCAGAAGCCGGACAGTTTGCTGGCTTAAATGTACTTAAGGATGCCAATGAGGCAATCATTCAGGCAATGCTTGAAGCAGGTGCCTTGCTTAAGGAAGAGGTTTACGGCCATAAGTATCCTTATGACTGGCGCACGAAAAAGCCGACGATTTTCCGGGCAACGGAACAGTGGTTTGCAAGCGTTGAGGGATTCCGGGATGAGGCACTCAAATCAATCAAGTCGGTAAACTGGGTTCCCACTCAAGGTGAAAACCGCATCACGGCAATGGTAAGCGATCGCTCTGATTGGTGTATCTCCCGCCAGCGCAATTGGGGTGTCCCAATTCCGGTATTCTACGACGAAGAAAGCAACGAACCCCTACTAACCCAAGAAACGATCGCCCACGTTCAAGCTATTTTTGCGGAAAAAGGCTCAGATGCTTGGTGGGAACTCTCAGTAGAAGAGCTATTGCCCGAACAATATCGTAATAATGGCAAGTCATACCGCAAAGGCATGGACACAATGGATGTCTGGTTTGACTCTGGTTCCTCTTGGGCAGCCGTGGCAAAGCAGCGAGAAAATTTGAACTATCCCGTAGATTTGTATCTAGAAGGGTCAGACCAACACCGAGGCTGGTTCCAGTCCAGTTTGCTCACTAGCGTTGCTACAAATGACATTGCTCCTTACAAAACTGTCCTCACCCACGGCTTTTTGGTGGATGAACAGGGACGCAAGATGAGTAAATCACTAGGCAATGGAATTGACCCCGCTGTGGTGATTGAGGGTGGCAAGAACCAGAAACAGGAACCACCCTATGGAGCAGATGTACTGCGCCTGTGGGTTTCTTCGGCAGACTATTCCTCCGATATCGCCCAGAGCAAGAATATCTTCAAGCAATTGGGAGATATTAGGGGGAAAATCCGCAATACGGCGCGTTTCCTCTTGGGGAATCTACATGACTTTGACCCAGCAAAGCATACAGTGCCTTATGAGCAGCTTCCTGAATTAGACCGCTATATGCTCCATCGGATGACGGAGGTATTTGGGGAAGTCACGGAGGCATTTGAGAGTTATCAGTTCTACCGATTCTTCCAGACTGTGCAGAACTTCTGCGTGGTTGACTTGTCGAACTTCTATCTGGATATTGCCAAGGACAGGCTCTATATCAGCGATTTAAACTCGCCTCGCCGTCGCAGTTGTCAGACAGTATTGGCGATCGCATTGGAAAATTTAGCACGAGCGATCGCACCAGTTCTATGCCACATGGCAGAGGATATCTGGCAATATCTCCCCTACCAAACGCCCTATCAGTCTGTATTTGAATCGGGTTGGGTGAAGTTAGAGGAGCAATGGCATAAACCTGAACTGGCAACACTCTGGCAGAAGTTGCGGACTATCCGCACGGAAGTTAATAAGGTGCTAGAACAGGCACGGACAGAGAAGATAATTGGTTCTTCTTTGGATGCCAAGGTGTTACTTTACGTGCCAGATAGCGAGTTGGGCCAGCAATTAGCAGCACTCAATCCGCAAGATAGCTTGAGTAACGGTAATCATATTGATGAACTGCGTTATCTCTTGCTTGCTTCTCAGGTGGAACTATTAGATTCTCCTGAGGCTCTAGCAGAAGCCAAGTACAGCTTCCAGTCAGATACGTTGGGAGTTGGTGTGGTTAAGGCAGATGGAGAAAAATGCGATCGCTGTTGGAACTACTCAACCCATGTTGGTGAAGCAGCAGAAGACCCCACCTTATGCGAACGCTGTGTTCCCGCATTAAAGGCTGAGTTCTAGCTAGCCTCAACTACAACTTAAATCTTCATAGGGTGGGCAAGACTCACCCTATAATTTTTTTTATTTATACTAATCAAGATTCGCTAAATTTCTCGAAGTTTATGCTGGTTGAGAGGGTGGAAAGTTGTCTACTTTTTGCAAAAACTCTTCAGTCAGCTTCATAAAGGCTTTTGCACCTGCTGTACCAGGATTTGCCAAAACAACTGGCATAAAACTGTCAAATGCTTTAGCAACATTCACATCCATTGGGATTCTGTTCTCAAACAGTTGAGCAGCAGAAAAATCTTGTGTGACTCGCTGCATAACTTGTTTATAATATCGACCCATCAACGGACTCCCCGATAAGATAAACACAATTCCTAGCAGCCGAAGATTGAGAATTTGTTCAGAATCGTGGCTTTCTCGTAGCTTACTAATCCGTCTTTCCAAGAGTTGAATACCAACAAGTGATAAAGGTTCTGGTCTTGCCGGGAGCAAATAAAAATCACTGGCAACAATTCCACTACGAGTTAGAAGATTATAGCCAGGAGCGCAATCGAGAACAATAAAGTCATAATCATCCAGAATTGGATCTAAAATACTTCTAATGAGTAGTTCTTCAAACCGATTCCAAACTTGACTAAAAGTGCGACCGCCTTCGTTAAGCGCTTTCTTGTGAAGCATTTCCGAGACGAGGTACTCATCATACAGGTCAATGTCTCCAGGTAATAAGTCTAGACCTTCTACATTGCAAGTATAGGGTTTAATAACATCTTGAATAGTAACTTTACTCTTACTATTCGGTTTAATCTCTTTATAAATCAACTGACCTAAAGTGCGTTTTTCTCGCCTTACTTTTGCAAATTCATGAGGTGGCATTAAGCTGAGCGTTGCACTAATTTGAGCATCTAAATCGACAACTAACACTCGCTTTCCATGATTGTTTGCCAAGCAAGTAGCCAAGTTTATGGTGAGGGTAGTTTTTCCAACACCACCTTTCATATTGACTGTGGCAATGACAAATCCCATGAATTAAATCCTTTTAGAGCAACGTTGCCTGGTTTAGCATAAAGTGTTGACTGTTAACGGGGAGCCGATAACAATGAGCGACTAAGTGTTACAAGACGTGTATTGAGTGAAATCTGGCAAGTAGGTTTATTGCGATCGCATATCGTTATCCTAATTCCATCAATGCACCGAAACTCCCTTTCCAAACCTCCACAACAGCAGTAGAGAGTATAGAGGAAGCGCCGCCACTACGAGAAGAGTCTACAGCATCAAGTTCCAAAATGAGCAATTTACCAAATCTTTAGGAATCACTGGCAAAACCTGAATCTCCAGAACTAAAGGACGAGCCGCATTAGTCTGAAGTTTTTTTTCAAAAAGTGCCCAAAAGCCTTGTAGCCACAAGGAAAACTGCTATTTTGCCCTGTGCAGTTACTGGGTACATTAGAGGGAGACACCCAATAGCTCAAACGCTTTGTGCGGCAAGGGTGAATGGGTCGAACTTGCAGGTTAACTGACTTGTAACAACGAAAAGCTTGTTCAACTTGTGACAGGCTTTTATAAGCGCTTACAGTTTTAGGAGCTGTAAGTTTTTCAGCCACTACTGAAGTCCGAACTACGTAAATGCCATCAAGCCTCGCTTCATTGGTAATGCTGTCAAGATTACGCTGATAGTTAAAGCTATCATCGGTAATCTCATAGCTAAAATGTTTGGCGATTTTGAAACGATTGATCACTTTTGCGACCCGTACTCCAATAGCATCTTTGCCTCGAAGTCGATTCACCGAACGTTGGGTAGCTGCCACAATCAGCTTTAGCTCTTGTTCGGTTGCCTGTAATAACTCTTCTCGTTTGTGAGCGCGTCTTTGAGCCTGAAGCGTTGTTGAATCAGCCGTGTTCCCCTCAAATACTTCCACGGCTACAGGACATCCCTGAGCATCGCACAACAAACCAAAAACAATTTGTAATGTTCCCTTTTTGCCATCACGAGAACTGTCTTTGAGTCTTCGAGTATCCAATAAACGAAAACAGGACAGACACTTCTGTCTGCCCTCTTAATTCTTAACAGCTCGTACAAAAATAACTCCGTTGTTATAATTACCGCTCCTCCCTATGGGTCACTAGTTTTCCTAAAGCTAGTGATGCCGTAATCAATGACTTCTTTGTAAGAAGAGTTTAAACAGAAGGACAATTTTTATACGATTACTGCCTCTCGGTTTTTATTTTTGACCAGTAGCCTCTTCCAGCTTCTCCTGGATTATTCCCTCAACCGACTCAGCTCCTGTATTTGAGGGTCGCTTCATCTTATTGATATCAGCAGCTCCCTGAACCTCATTGAGTCCCTCATTAGACTTTCTCATGACTTCTTCGCCTGAAAGCGGATCTTGCGAACGGTTAACGGTCTTTTGTCCTCCCGCTTCAATACCCCTTAGTTGCGCCTCACCTTCTGTAGGGCTGGTCGGTGTAGCCGCAGCGTTATCAGAGGCAAATGGGTTGGGTATATTAGGCAGACTGTATGCCGGTAGTGCATTAGAGAACAATATCAACGCGCAGGCACAGCTAGCTACAAAAAGGCGAAAAGAATGCCATAGAGCAGATAGGTTAACGGTGACAAATTTCATACAAAGCTTCTCCTATTTTGGCTATTTTTGCTACAATTCGGGTCGTTGAACCGTTGCAACAAGTCAGATATTAAACTACTTTATCCATTTAGCCAAATCTTTAATCTTAGCAAATCTACACCTAGACAGATCTAGATTCAAAGTTTGCAAAACTTAATGCGTTTCACATTGTTAGGCAGCGCTTATCAACATTAAGGATGACAAGTGGGTCTGAGGGATGTAGCTATCTAGCTATGCCATGCTGAGGGACATCAACTCCTCTGCCATCTCGAAGTTCGTAGTGACATTTTGCACATCGTCAAGGTCTTCTAGAGCATCTATCAATTTCAAAAGCGATCGCGCTAAGTCTGGGTCAGTCACTTCTACTGTATTCCCTGGAATCCAACGAAGTTCAACATCACGCACCTGAAAGCCTTTTTCCTTTAATGTGTGATTGAGAGTTTCCAGGTTACTAATTTCTGTAAAAACTTCAGCCGTTTCAGCATCCATTTGGACATCTTCTGCTCCCCCTTCTAAGGACGCTTCCAACAATTGCTCTTCTGCAACAGTCCCGTCTAGACTAACAACACCCTTTTGCTCAAACATCCAAGAGACGCAGCCAGTTTCACCAAGATTCCCGCCATTTTTCGTAAAGGCTCGGCGCAGGTCGGCAGCAGTACGATTGCGATTATCAGTGAATGCTTCAATCAGAATTGCAACACCAGCCGGACCATACCCTTCATAGCGAATCTCTTCAAAATTGTCGCCATCACTACCAAATTGTCCAGAACCTTTAGCGATCGCACGTTCTATGTTCTCATTGGGAATCCCTGCTGCTTTCGCTTTATCAATAGCTGTGCGTAACTGGAAGTTTCCTTCTGGGTCGGGAACCCCCGTGCGGGCTGCAACAATAATCTGCCGCGAGAGTTTGGCAAAGGTTTTACCCTTGACGGCATCAACTCTTGCTTTCTGGCGCTTAATGTTCGCCCATTTACTGTGTCCTGCCATAGCTCCAAAAACGATTACTGACTGTCTTCCTAAGGAGTACAACTGAATTTATATCCAGTTAATTTTGTTTAAAGTTGCACCAAATTATCTAGTTTACAAGTAAATTTCATTCCTTCCTCCGACTCTATCCAAAAGCAGCTTGAGAATTTCAGCCATAGATGCACCCTAACAAACCCACTCACCTTGCCTCAGGCAAATTATTTTCTAGATAAAATCCAAGCCTCATTAGCTAATGGGGAGTGGGAGACGCTTATCAGCCATTAGCAATTGCTTGAAATCTTCAGCCGGAACTGGACGACTAAATAAATAACCTTGCATTCCATCACACTGATTTTGGCGAACAAAAGAAAGTTCTGCTTCGGTCTCTACACCCTCAGCAACTAATTTCAGATTTAGGCTTTTTGCCATAGCAATAATCGCTTTGGTAATCGCCGCATTGTTGGCATTCTCTGTAATATTTCGGATAAAGCATCGATCAATTTTGAGAATATCAAACGGAAATTGTTGCAAATAGCTTAACGAAGAGTAGCCTGTTCCAAAATCATCAATAGCAATTTCTACACCTAACGACTTTAAAGCATTTAGCCGTCGAATTGCTACCTCTGTATTTTGTACGAGCATACTTTCGGTGAGTTCTAGCTCGATGAACTTCGGGTCAAGACCTGTATCCATTAAAATTTCGACTAATTGTCGTCGCAAGTCTATTTGACTAAATTGACGGCTTGATAGATTGACCGCTATTCGTAAAAAAGGAAATCCCTCATCTTGCCACGCTTTAGTTTGCTTACAAGCTGTACGCAACACCCATTCCCCAATCGGCACAATTAAACCTGTTTCCTCAGCAAGCGGCACAAACTTATCCGGTGAAACTATTCCTCGTTCTGGATGCTGCCAGCGGACAAGCGCTTCTGCACCGACGATTTGCCCGGTTTGGAGGTTCAATTGGGGTTGGTAGTAGACTCGGAGTTCTTCTCGTTCTAGGGCATGACGCAGACTACTCTGCAAGGCGAGGCGATCTGAGGAGCCAATGTTAAAGGCAGCGCTGTAAAGCTGATATTGATCGCCCCCGTGCTGCTTTGCCTGAGTCATTGCTGTATTAGCCGCCGCCAGCAACTGTTCAATTTCCGCCCCATCATGGGGATAAAGGGCAATACCGATGCTAGCGGTGATAAAGATTTCTTGACCAGCTAGAACGTAGGTATGAGAGAGTTTCTCTAAAATAGTTTGGGCAATATTGCCAGCCTCTTTTTTGTGATCGACATTGGCAAGGATAATGGCAAATTGATCGGTATTTAAGCGAGCAACCGTATCCTTGCCAACACAAGTAGTGAGGCGTTCGGCAACCGCTTTGAGCAACGAGTCACCAACAGTGTGCCCTAAAGGATCGATAATGTGATTGAATCGATCTAAACCCAAGCACAAAACAGCTACGACTTTTTCAGTGTCAGTATCTTGTGGTTGTACCTGCTTAAACCGCTCTCGTAGTGATAGTCGATTCGGTAGCTTTGTTAAGCTGTCATGGTGGATTAAGTAATTGAGCTGTGCTTTTGCTTCCTGGAGTTCAGTGTTGTAGTGTTCTTGCACCGCTGCTTGTTTTTTGAGACGAATTGCGATCGCTCCTAACAATTCCGCTCTGGTAAATGGCTTCGTAATATAATCATCCGCACCCAATTCCATCCCCTGACGAAAATCAGCTTTAGCCGCTTTTGCCGTCAACAGAATAAAGGGAGTTGTTGCCAAAACTGGGTCTTGACGTAACTTTGCCAAGACGCTATAACCATCCAGTTCAGGCATCATCACATCACACAAAATCAAATCAGGGCGCACTTCTTGAGCTAAATCAATGCCAATACGCCCATTTTCTGCACCAATTACTTCAAACCCTTCAGCATCCAGGAGTTCAAGAATATTTTCCCGAACAAATTCTTCATCTTCAATTACTAGAATCGTTTTCATTAGTCGAGAACCATGTGTACAGGGGTAAACTTACAAGTCTGGTAAGAGACTTTTGATGCTTATGAGTTATGATTTTGCTGCTTAAATTTCATCACTCATAATTCTGAATTCAACAGATTCTCCCAAGCTCTAAACAGGTAGTGTGACGGTAAAAGTAGTGCCTAACCCAACTTCACTTTCCACAGCAATTCGACCTTTGTGAAGATCCACGCATTTTTTAACAATTGCTAGTCCCAAACCTGTTCCAGCAATTGTGCCGACATTAGTAGCGCGGTGGAAAGTTTCAAATAATAAGCCTTTGTCTTGGTTTGGAATACCGATACCTTGATCGCGTATTTGAAAAATCGCCTGGTTTTGATGATAGTTGAGTGAAAACTCGACACTCGTACTGCTAGGCGAATACTTCAGCGCATTGCTCAGCAAATTTTCTAAGATTTGCCGCAGCAGTTTTTCATCCAGGCAAGGAAGATTCGGGGGAGGGGGGAAGCCGGGCGCATCAAGCACAGACTTGATAGCTTCGCTTGAGTCGTCTATTTCCTCACTCCCCATTCTTGATTCCCTATTTCCTACCTGAAAGGTAATGATGTGCTGATTGGTGTCATTGAGTTTCAATTCTTCTACTAAATTGCTACAGAATTTTTCCAGATCCAGCGGTACCGGACTATACTCTAGTTTTCCCGCTTCTGCCTTACCAATGATCAAAATGTCATTCAATAATTTGGTCATATGTTTGACCGATGTTTGAATGCGGTACAGGTGAATCTGTTTTTTTTCCTCTGACCATCTTTGGCTGTAACGTTCTAGTAACTCGGCTGAAGATTGAATCGTCGTCAGCGGTGTACGAAACTCGTGAGAGGTCATGGAGACAAAACGAGACTTGAGTTCAGTCAGCTCCTTTTCCTTTTCCAGTGCCTTACGAATTTCTCCTTCTGCTTGCTTGCGTTGAATCATTAACCCTAATTCCGTCGAAGCCGAAATCAGTTCAATTAACTGTTGGTCTTCGTCTTGGGATTCAAACATATAAAAGACGAGGACAGCTAGCACACCATTAGTGGTAAGAAGTGGAATTCCCAGTCCCGCTTTAAGACCTGCTTCTCTCGCTATCTGGGTGCGGAGATAAATTTGCTCAGACTCGGCTGACACATCTCGTCGCCACTCTGGTTGTTGCGATAACCAAACTCGCCCTGGCAAACCCACGCCTGGGAGAAATGTCAACTTCTCGCTCACGCTTCGGAACGCCTCTAGACGATTGGTCTTGGTGTACCAAGCAGGGCTACATTCGAGTACACGGTCATCAACTGTAGGAATCCAAGCTTCTCCAAAATCCCAGCCCGTGGCTTCACATACTTTTTGGAGGGCAACGTTTAGTGCCGTATGAAAGTCTTGAGACTCAAAAATCGCTTGCTTGATTGAATGCAACAGACGAATCTCTTGGTCTGCCTGTTTACGCGCTGTGATATCTGTTGCCATGGAGATGACCAGTCGTCTACCATCAGCAAGCTGACCTAAGGAAGCGGAACTAAAATTCCAGATTTTGCTGCTACCTGTCTTAGTCGTAAGAGTGAATTCTCCCTCATGGACTGTGTGCTTCAGGTCATATAACTGGTTAATGCCAGCTTGCACGGTGTCGTTGTTTTTTCCAAATGCTTTTTGAGTCCACTGTGTGATTGTGGGGATGTCCTCGTGGGTGTAGCCTGTCAAGTTAGTCCAGACTTCGTTGATTTGGAGAACTTCACCATCTTCGGCGTGAATCATGATTGGGAAGGGCGCATTGACTATGGCTCTACGGAAGCGTTCTTCGCTCTCCCGCAGTGCTTTCTCAACTCGGTTACGCTCAACAATCTCAGCTCTCAACGTGTGGTTTGCTTCTTTTAGAGCAGCTGTGCGCTCGGCGACACGGATTTCTAACGCATCATTGACTTGTTGGAGTGTGACTCTCGCTTGTACACGCTCGGTAATGTCCTGCACAATTACGGCAACTTCATTAGCTCCACTTTTAGCGATGCGAGCTTCATAGTGACAGGATTTTCCATTGAGCCACAGTTGATACTCAATGATTTGAATTTTATTCGTTTCTAAAGCTAGCTCGATGTGGTGCCAAGCGAGTCCGGCTACATCAGTCGGCAAACAGTCATGTAAATGTTTCCCGATAATTTTATTAGCTGGCATTAACAGAGCGTCTTCTTTAGCCGCTTTGCACTCCAAATAGATGCCATCTCTACTCACTCGAAAGAGCAAATCTGGGACAGCATCTAGGAAGGCTTGGTTTCTTGCTTCGCTTGCTTTGAGTGCAGACTCAGTTTGCTGACGTGCGATGCACTCAGCCTGATAGCGTTGTTCAAGCTCAACGAGGGTAAGCGCGATCGCACATTGATTAGCAATTGCTTCAACAAAGGCAATTTCTTGGGCTGCCCATTCTCTTGCCTGCTCATACTGATGCAGTATCACACTACCCATGTAAAACTGTCGGTATAACAACGGCACAATCAAAAGGCTAGTAATACCACTGTCCCTAGCTGCTTCTTGGATAACTGATGGGAGTAGTCGCTCAATTCCAGGCATTGCTACCGCAGTACCCTGAGCTAACCAAGATTGATAGTACTGGCAAATATCACGACCTAGGCTGAAGAGGCGTTGCTCTGGTTCTGTGTAACAATTTTTACCAGGTCTATATCTAGCTTCTTGTTCAACTGTTACAACATTTAATACAGGTGTGGGTATTGCCGTGGAGCTAGGCAGGTTTGTTGCTAGATCAGAGCGACTAAGCGAACCAAGAGTGGAAGCGGCTAGGGGTTGACATCGATCAGCTTGAACAATCAGACAACCACTTACCTGTAGCGTGTTATGCAATGCAACAGCAATGAAGTTTAGCACGTCCTCAAGAACCATCGTCCCGCGTGTGACTTGGGCAACTTGGTTACTTATTTCCGCTTGGATAGCTAAGAAATAAGGGTCACTCGTCCATTTGTCAGAGGTTGACTTGAGCGGTAGAGGGTCGGGTGAAAGAGGCATAACTTGCAACGGATTGAGAGTAAGACTGAATCAAGAAGCGATGTATCGGGTAACAACCGACCGATTGATCAATGTGTTGGACAGATAGAGCAAGGAAAAGGCTTACAGCACAAAAGAATTTTTCTTACCCTAGACATTGAAAAACTCCTGAGAATTGCAATTGGCTTTATGGCAGTGCTTTTGCGATCGCATCCAGGAGTTCTGCCAAGGTAAATGGCTTGGTTATATAGGCATCCGCTCCCAATTCCAGACCATAGCTCAAATCTGTTTTGGCAGCTTTGGCGGTCAGAAACAAAAAAGGGATCGACGCTGTTGCGGGTTGGGAGCGTAACCCCGTAAGAACCCCGTATCCGTCCATTTCAGGCATTCGGACATCACACAAAATTAAATCAGGTAAGTGCTTTTGCGCTAAGTCAAGACCAATACGACCATTTTCCGCCGCGATTGCCTCAAACCCCTCGGCATCCAGCAGTTCCAAAATATTTTCTCGGACAGTTTCCTCATCTTCGATTACTAATATCGTCTTCATTGGTTCCTTCACTTTGAAGTTGGCGGGGCTTGGTTAACCTGACTCTGGGCGGCACTGCCCAGACTCACTTCACTCTTTACAGCAGTTTCACCTTGGTAACATCTACATGGTTTCGGCAATTGTGATGTTCTAGCAATTTAGAAGACAATCTATAAATTGTTGCATGGTCAAATTAACTAGCCCTCGTGGAAATTACGGGGTTGTGCGCTTTTTTTGATAACTTGTCATCAGTAAATTTACGGTTGTCTTATGTAGTAAGCTTTCTCGTTATGTGTATGAGATATGAGAAAACTACAGCGTTTGAAACACTGATGTGGAAGCTTTGGCGTTACGTCAGTCGATTTTTGCTCTCAGGTCTATGCCTTTTAATACTACAGGGATGTCAGTTCCAAGCACATCCTGATCAGACGGGTGTGATGCGGCTAACACTATGGCATGGCGTGAACCCGCCACCGAATCGTGATGTCTTGCAGGAGTTAGTGAATCGGTTTAATCGTGAGCATCCCAACATTCAGGTGGAATCGCTCTATATCGGGCAAGAAGACCAGCAAACGCCAAAGATTTTGGCAAGTGTAGTCGGAAATGCACCACCTGATTTGTTGTGGTTCAATCCCACCTTAACTGGACGATTAGTGGAATTGGGTGCGATTCGCCCCTTGGACGATTTACTGGCTGTCTCCCCAGTGCGCGATGAGCTTGACCCCGCACTTTTGGAATCCATGCAGTTCCAGGAGCATATTTGGTCAGTGCCGTTCGGGACAAACAATGCAGGGGTTTTCTACCGTCCATCCTTGTTTAGGGAGGCGGGGATTACCCAGTTGCCGAGGACTTGGGAGGAGTTGCGGCAGGTTGCTAAAACGCTGACTCGTGACACGAATGGTGATGGTCGAGTAGACCAGTATGGGATGTTATTACCGTTGGGTAAGGGTGAGTGGACGGTTTTTATGTGGATGCCGTTTATGTGGAGTGCGGGTGGTGATTTAATACCTCCCCAAGCGGCTTCCCGCTCGAAAAATGTGAACGTAGTGAACGAGGGCGCGATCGCAGCACTGCAATTTTGGCGTGATTTAGTTACGGATGGTTCAGCTACATTGTCTTTACCAGAACGAGGCTATGAGATGAATCGCTTCCTCACGGGTAAGGTAGCAATGCAGTTATCGGGTCCTTGGACGTTGGCTCAATTGCAGGCGACAGGTGTGGATTTTAGTGTCTTCCCAATGCCGTCTGCGGTACGACAAGTCGCGGTAACTGGAGGTGAGAATTTGTTTTTGTTTAAAACGACTCCGGAACGGGAACGAGCAGCATTTACCTTTGCTGAGTATGTGATGGGGGAGGAGTTTCAGACGCAGTGGGCGATGGGAACGGGTTATCTACCAGTTAATCTCAAAGCACGCGAAAGTGAGGCATATCAAGATTTTGTGGCGCAGCAACCAGCGGTCAAGGTGTTTCTTGAGCAAGCAGGATTTGCGCGATCGCGTCCGATATTCAGAGGGTACGCTCGGATTTCTGAAAAATTAGGTCGTGCGATCGAGTCGGTACTCTTGGGAAAAAGCTCACCTGTTGAGGCACTCAAAGATGCTCAGCAGCGGTTGAACCTGATTTTCAATTAATCTTTGACACCCTATTAGAAGATCAGTGCAGGAATCGGCTTGCTTAGCTCACAATTTTGAAGAACCTCTCCCAATTCTCCTAAACGGTGGTAATAAGACTAATGCGGCTTCTCGCGGACAGGAGTTGAGGAAATTTTTTCTAGGATTACTCAGCTCGGCATCCTTTGGCAGGTTGGCATACTTGATCCACTTTTGCCCTATTGCTGTTAAACCTGAAAGCTATACTGTTAGCTTCACATTTTTTTACCAAATATGTTGCATAAATAACAAAACTTTTAGTGATAAGTATTAGTTCTATCTTATGAAACTTGATGTTCGGAAGGACTTTAAAAAGAAGCATTTCTTTCTTAATTAGTGTTGCCTTCTGTGCAACCTTGGTTCTAATCCTAGCTGAACAGGCTTTTCAGTATAAACAGCCAGTGATAGCTAGTTCAGTTGCTGACACAGGAGGCTGCTACATGGAAACAGAGGACGGTAGAACTGTCGATCTTGGTAATCTCTGTAATCCACCTCAGACAACCAACATCCCAAGACCGTCTCGTCAATTTGCGCCTAATGACCAAGTTGTCTCCGATCCCTCTATGTCGCTCCCTGATCCGGAATTTGATCGCGTTGGTTCACTGGTGACTTGGCAGGACGGTAGTAATCAACTTTGGGTTGCTAGTGTAGATCCGGTGACTGGAGCTTTCATCCCCCCTTCCGGTCAAGGTCAGCTCTTAGATACCGGTTTGGTTTCAATTGCAATCACCAAGAACGGTCCAGAGTGGATTTATGGTCAAGGGAATTCGCAAATTTTTTACACCAAATATGTTAATGATCAAATCTCTTTGAGCCGCGCTTGGTGGACAGGTAGTACTTGGAGAGTCAGGGGACTACAGAATGGTGCAGATCGAGTCGCTACAGTTGGGAGCTTAGATCCAGGGGATGTTAATCCTCGAATCATCTATAAGACTTTACAAGAAGGGGACGCTCCGCTCTTGACTTGGCGGGAACTCAATAAACCAGTTAGCGAGACGTTCGTACCTAATGCGACTGTTCCCCCTAATGCTCGCTGGGTAGAAGGCGATCGCTCAATGGGCTTGACAATTGATGTTGGGGGAGAGAAACAGTGTGCAAAATACGATATTGATACGGGTACTACAACTCAGCTCACCTTCAATCCTGGGAATAAGGGCCCGATCTTCATGTGGAAGGCTCCGGAGTTCAATAACGAACTGGTATTTTTCTGCTTGAGCGATGGTCTTACAAGTATGCCCATCTACCGTAAGATTGATGATACTTGGACAATAATCCACACCCTTATACCGCCCTCAACAGGCCCGTATATTAATTCCCCTGAACCTTTTGTCTACAATGGCAAGTCCTATGTTTCTTTTCTGACTAGGGCAAATAGGGGTAAAGGAGGAAGCAGCGATGTGTGGATAGCGGGCATTGATGCCACTACCCCTTTGTATCGAAAGGTAAGTGCTTCTACAGAGATGAACCGCACCGATCCAGAATCTTTCGTTACTCCCAATAGAGCATTCATTTATTACACTGAAGTGACGAGTTCAGGTGTCAGGATAATCCACCGTTGTGCGACAGGACTTAATGTGCTGCCTTAGGTGTGACCTAGCAAGTAAGCCGAAGTTGAATCTAGAAATCCTACCTCTAGAACTCAATCAAGTGTTGTAGAAAGGGGTGGTATTGTCAAGTCAAAATTTGACGTTTTTGTAGCAAAGCAGCTTTGACGGTTTCATACTCAGTTTCTACTTTCGAGACAATGCTTACTTTAGCAGACACACAGCCAGTGTGAGCCATTACTTCCAACTCCTGGCAAAGTTGAGATAGCCTTGTGGCGCCAATCATGGCACTGGTTGACTTCAGGGTGTGGGCAGTTCGCTCTAAAACAGTCGCATCCTTTTGTGTTGCCTCCTCAGTTTGCTTCAAAGTGAGGATATTGTGCATTGTTTGCAGCAGCTTTGGAGTTTCTTCTAAGTAGCGGTCAATCACTTCCAGCAAGACATCATCTTGATCGATCATTTCACGTAACCCTTGAAATACTTCAGCATCAATGGATGAGGGGGAGGAAGAGAGTAGAGGAGTAGGGGAAGCAGGGAGAGAAAGTTCTTCTTTGCTTTCTAAATGCAGTGGTGCTTCCCGTGTGTTGTTAAAAATAGAAGAGTTCCACTCTTGAGGGGACAGAGTGTTTACTGGAAAAGTCTCATCCTCTGGTTTAGCAAGCAACGTTGCCTGTCCGTACATTCGGTGGGCACTACTGTTTAAATTAGACACTAAGCTATGGATAATGGCATTGGAATTAAGCGATCGCCCATTTTCTTCCCCAGTAGTGATTGCCTCTTTACACTTGCTCAAGACCCGAACTAGTTCCGGTACTCGAATCGGCTTGCTGATGTAGTCATCCATGCCTGCCTGTAGGCACATCTCCCGATCTCCTAACATGGCATTGGCTGTCATTGCAATAATCCAAGGACGTTCTTTAGGCGACCAGGTTTGGCAGATTTGACGTGTTGCCGTTAATCCATCCATCTCTGGCATCTGTACATCCATTAACACCACATCATAAGACTGGCGTGAAAGCGCTTCGATTACTTCCAACCCATTGCCTGCTACATCTGCTCGATACCCCATCCGCTGCAATAAGTGCAATGCAACCTGCTGGTTAACCAAATTATCCTCAGCTAAGAGAATCCGCAGAGGCAAGCGTTCAGCAAACTGCGGGTCAATCTCCGGAGAGGCAAAATAAGACGGTCGAACTTTAATCGGCTGTCCGACTAAAACCTGAGTCAGAACATTATAGAGCTGAGACTGTTTAATCGGTTTCGTTAGGAAAGCCGCAAAGTGACGCTCGCTAGTTTTGTCGCTGTTTCCTGGCTTGCCAAGAGAGGTCAGCATTACCAAGAGTAATTTCTGGCAAATTGGCAGCTTACGGATTTCAGCCGCCAAGGTTAGCCCGTCCATCTCTGGCATTTGCATATCCAGAATTGCCAAGTCGAAGCATTCTCCTCGATTTAGCCACTCTAGCGCCTCTCTCGCAGACTGGGCAGCACAGGGGAGCATTCCCCAGGAATTCGCTTGCATTGTCAAAATTTGCCGATTTGTCTGATTGTCATCGACGATTAACAGACGCTTTCCCGCTAGCTGGGGTTGAGGCGTATGAAGTTCATTTAGATCACAACTGAGAACCGCTTGGGCAACAATCGTGAAATAGAATGTTGAACCTCGACCGACTTGACTTTCTACCCACATTCTGCCTCCCATCACTTCACTGAGTTGCTTGCAGATAGCCAGTCCCAGCCCGGTTCCACCATACTTCCGGGTTGTCGAGGAATCCACTTGACTGAAGGGTTGAAATAAACGGTTCAAGCGGTCTGCTGGAATGCCAATGCCACTATCCTTTACCGCAAAACAAATTTCGTATTTATCTGTATTCCCATTTGTGCTTGGCTCGTTGAGTTTGTTGGCTTTTACAACAACAACGACTTCCCCAGCTTGAGTAAATTTAACAGCATTGCCCAGTAAATTTACCAGAATTTGGCGCAAGCGAGTGACATCTCCTACAATCATGTTGGGAGTTTGCGGACTGAGTTGGTAGGCTAACTCCAGTTTTTTCTCAGCGGCTTTGGCAGCAAGGAGGTCGAGGGATTCTTCAACACAATCCCGCAGGTCAAACGGCTGCTCCTCCAAGTCCATCTTGCCGGACTCAATTTTCGAGAAGTCTAGAATATCGTTAATGATCGTGAGTAAGGCATCACCACTGTGCCGGACAGTTGTCACAAACTCGCGCTGCTGAGACGTTAGTGCAGTCTCTAACAGCAGTCCAGTCATGCCAATTACGCCATTCATCGGCGTGCGAATCTCGTGGCTCATGGTCGCCAAGAACTCACTTTTGGCACGAGTTGCGGCAAGTGCCTCGTCACGAGCTTTGGCTAGCTCCTGTGCAGCTTGCTGGCGCTCAATTTCGCCACCAATCCACTGTGCCATTAACCGTAAAAGTTCTATGTCTAAGGCTTTGAAGGGTTTCTGATGGGGAGCGAAGCTGGAGAAGCTTAGTGTGCCATACACTTGACCCGCAACAACAACTGGCGCACCAATATAGGCTTCTATCTTAAAGGCTCTGTAGCAAGGGTGGTCATGCCATTTTGAAGTCCCGGCAGAAACAATGTATAGGGGTTTTTCGGATTGCAATGTTTCATAGCAATAGGTCTGCCTCAAACTGAGAATTGCCCCTCTGGCATTGAGATTATTCGGTAGTTGGGTTGCCATGACTTCATAGGCATCGCCTTCAACACGAGCCAAAACCCCAATTTCAAGACCAAACTGTCGCCGTCCCATCGCTAAGAGTCTTTCTAAGCATTGGTCAAAGTCTAGGTGTCCAGAGGCTGTTACCTCATATAGGGCACGAATCGCCGCTTCGCTCTCAATCAGTTCTTGTTCGACTCGCTTACGTTCAGTGATATCAATGGCAATTCCCAAGATAGCTGGGGTTGCTGAACCAGCGACAAAAAATGGAATTCGCGTTGTTTGGAGGATACGAACGTTGCCATTACTATCCGTAATGACTTGTTCAGGAATATGTTTAGGCTGTCCACTGTGAATGATTTGTCGCTCTTCTTCTCTAGATTGACGTGACTCCTCTAGGGATTTCGCAAAGTCCTCGTCCTTCATGTTGAGCATTTTGTCAACCGAGGTGTTGTATGCCTCCGCGATCGCACGATTCACCAGAATGAATTGTCCATCAATATTCTTAGCGAAAATAAAGTGAGGAACTAAATCAATGACCTGACGTAACTTCTGCTCACTTTGTTGTAATTTTTCCTCGGCTTGCTTGCGCTCAGTAATGTCTGCGACTGAACCTTCGTAGTAAAGTAGCACTCCCTTAGCATCACGCACAGCACGGGTATTTTCAGAAATCCAAATTGCTCTCCCGTCTTGACGATAAACTTGGGACTCAAAATTAGAAACAGCGCCGTACTGATGCATCAAGCGCGTGAACTCGGTACGCCAGTTCGAGTCAACGTAAACTTTCTGATTCAGTTCTGTCAAACCTGCAATTAAAGCTTCGGGTGAGGAGTAACCATAAATACGAGCTAATGCTGGATTTGCGCTTAGGTAGTGCCCCTCTGGTGTGACTTGGAAGATGCCACTAATCGCATTCTCAAAGATGCTGCGATAGTTCTGTTCAGCTAACTGAAGTGCTTTATCCGTTCGGACGTGTTGAGCGATTTCGGCTTCTAATTTTTCGTTAACTAATCTTAATTCTGCTGTTCGCTCATTAACACGCTCCTCCAATTCAGCATTCAGTGTGCGAATATGCGCTTCAGCAAGCTTGCGATCGCGTATTTCATTTTCTAGTGCCTGATTCGCTGCCTCTAGTTGTGCTGGACTTGGCAGTTCTAAGGCTTTGGGAATCAGAGGGAAAAGCACTACAGCCGTATAAAACGAAATTAAAGCTGTACTTGCCTTAAGGAAGCCGGATAGCCAATAAACGGGATGCCATAGCGTCCAAATATCCATCAAGTGACCCGTACCACAGGCAATGATGAAGGCACCAAATAATAAAAATACTCTGTGGAACGGTACATCTCGTCGCTTCTGCACAAAATAGACGAGCAGCACCGGGATTGAATAGTAGGCGAGGGCAATAGTCAAGTCTGAGACTAGGTGCAGCAGCACTAAACCGGGCTTCCATAAATAGCAATGCCCGTGGGGAATAAATGATTCAGACGCAACAAGATTTTGCAGAAACTCCGGCATATGCTTCCTTAATCAATCGAAAATCTAAAACACTCAATCAGTGAGAAACAGGTAAGCTTGCCCTTTAATTGATAACTGAGTATCTTGGTCTACCCAGCATTAGACTACAGAGTTCAATCTTTGTACTCTGCTTATCATTGTCTTCTTTACAGAAAGCTACCGCCTCAGCAAGATGTCTAAACTACGTTTCCAATCATCTGCGATGATCAGCTTAATAACCAAGAACTATGACGTGTAACGTTCTGGTATCCTTTTCTATTGGTAGTCATTTACGAAAGTGTCTGTAACAGATCCCCTAAATATCACTTGTTGAGGCTGTACCCAATTAGTAGCACAATCCCCTGAGGAAACGCATCTTGTTTAGGCAGCGATTTTCGGTCATATTCTGGAGGCACAAATCGCTGCACCAATTAGCCCAACCTGTGGGTTGAGGACAACATGAACGGGTACTCTTTCGAGTAAAGAACTCACTCGACCTTTTTGACCAAAGGCTCGTAAAAACTGACCTTCTTGAATCAGGACAAGAATTTTAGCGGCAATCCCTCCAGCAACATAAAGACCACCATACGGTAGAAGTTTGAGGGCAAGATTACCTGCCTCTGCACCGTAAGCTTCGACAAACATTTGTAAAGTTTGTTCACACAGGCGATCGCGTTTTTCTAATGCTGCTTTAGCGATCGCAGCCGCTGGATCAACACTTTTCTCAGTGCGCCCAGTTTCATGTTCCCAAGTTCTGATCACTTCCTGAATTTCTGGGGATTCTGGGGCAAACTCTCGATCTCTCAAGAACTGATACAGGGCGACAACCCCTTGTCCAGAAACGACACGCTCAACCGAAATACGCTGAATATCATATTTTTCTCGCAAGTATTGCAAAAGCTGAAATTCTAGCCCAGTGCGAGGAGCAAAATCCGCGTGTCCACCCTCTGAAGGAAAGACTTCATAATGTGATCCCACCCGAACCAAAAAGCCTTCTCCTAAGCCTGTACCTGCACCAATCACGGCAATCGGAGCCTGGGGTTCAGGAGTAGCCGCTTGCAGTGTGTGTAAATCTTTGGCTTCCAAGCCGAGAATACCGTAACCAACGGCAGCAAAATCATTAATCAGGCTAACTTTATCAATATCGAGTTCTTTCTCTAAGCGTCTAGCGTCGAGAAACCAATCCAGATTGGTGAGGATAGAGGTGTCGTTGACTACGGGGCCTGCGATCGCAAAACAGGCTTTCTCTGGGACTGGGACTGTACCCAGTTGCTGCCCTGCTGCTGACAAAAATTGCTGTACTATCGGCACTAAATCGGGAAAGTCACGGCTAGCGTAAAGTGCCTCGTAAAGTGTCGGCCATGAGCCTTCAACTGATTTCTCTACCAGTCGCAGAATTGTCTTGGTACCGCCGATGTCTCCTGCCAATAGTAATGTCATGGGCTTTTGGTTCGCTGCTTAGCTAGTAGTTGACCACAGGAATTTTGACAGATAGCCGATTTGGGTAGCGTCCACCCGAAGGGAGGCTCAATCATTAGCGACTGCCATACAACATTAAAGAGAAGTTTTCTCCAAGTCTTAGGTTATCCCAGACAGAGAATTTTCCCTGTTATCTTATAGCGGTTTCAGTTGGATGAGGTACAGCAAGAGGTGTGAAACCTAGACGGACTAAGGAAAACAAAAAAGCTGATAGCTGATAGCTGACGGCTTTGGAGCTATAAATAGCTTTAATTAAAGCGAATAGTGTCCTCTGTCTCAGTCAGGTGTGAGGTATCTCCATTGAGTTCCATGATCCATCCTTGTTCTTGACGCACCAGCTTGACTAAGCAACACAGAGAAGCATGAACTTCAGGTGTTCCACCCATTAGCCCTTGCGTCGTACCAACGACTGAAGCACCGTGACCTACCAGTAATATGTCTTCCAAGAATTCCGCCGTCAAACATCGGGCAGTTTCAGCCGTGCGTTCTAGTACATCAAGGCTGGTTTCTGGATAGTGAGCAATTACACGCGATGTATAACTGAGATCAATTCGGGGATATTGCTCGTGCAATACTTCAATAGGTAGTTTTTCTGGCATCGTATTCATCCACTCAGGATTGAGCCATTCACTAAGACCGGACTCAAGCTTGATGGGCAAGTCGAGAGCGTCTGCTACCTGGACTGCTGTTTGTACAGTTCTCAAAAAGGGTGAGGCAAAGATGTGCCTAATTCCTTCCCCAACCAGACGTTGACCTAATTGCTTGGCTTGTTCAAAGCCATCCTCGGAAAGCGGGGGATCGTAAGGTCGCTTTGCCGTGTTGAACCATTCAGGGTTAACAAAGTCGAGGCGGTTTCCATGTCTTGCAATCCAAACAGTGTGGCGCATGAATTTGGTTGATGAATTTAAATACTGCCCCCGACCCGATGTGAAGGTTTTGTCTACACTACAAACTCTTCAGGGGTCGGACTTACGCATCTTTAGGCATCAGCATAGCAGTTGCCTCGACAATACTAGTGCATCAAGGCAAAAGTTTCTGACCACTTCGCATAGGAAGTAAATGGCTCAGCGCGATCGCCTAAATGAGTATATGGCGGTTTTCAATTGGATGAGGTAAAGCGTCGATGTGTGTGAAACAAGAGACAGAGCAAGGAAAACAAAAAAGCTGATAGCTGATAGCTAACGGCTTTCTGCTAGATGAGAGGCATCGCGGTGCGTCCTACAAGATTTTTCTCATTTTGTTTTCCAGGATGCAATTGTTCCGCCTTTCTCTGGGTACTCTCTTAACTACTGCCTCCTAGCAGAAACAGTCCTTAACTTCCACTCTTTAAGTTTGCTCTTCCTTTCTCATAAATGTTACAATATTTAAACAGTTGCGGCTTTGAACAAAAAGTTTTATGACGATAATCATACTTCTGGCAGTGAACACACTGTCAGCCTACTTTGTATTGTCAGCAAGGGCTAGTTATAATGCCTCTCTAGTCCCTTTGTTAATTAACCGCAATTTACGAAACATTCCTTAAATTTTTTTCTCATAGAGATTAAATCACCGCCACGCGGTGGTTGAGCCGGGTACAAAAGTCAGCACGTTTGCTTAAACTCCATTTATCTTTGATCGAGCGCTATGAAAACTGCTCAGACCTCTACAGACCTAGTCCGCACCTATCTGCGAGAAATTGGGCGTGTGCCACTGCTAACCCATGAGCAAGAAATTCTATATGGAAAGCAGGTGCAGCGACTGTCCGCCTTACAGGATGTGAAAGAATCCTTGTGGCAAAAGCTAGGTCATGAGCCAACACTTGCACAGTGGGCAGAAGCGTCTTCGCTGACTGAAGACGAGTTGAACAACTGCCTTGCAGCGGGTGAAACCGCAAAGCGCAAAATGGTAGAAGCGAATCTACGACTGGTTGTGTCCGTAGCGAAGAAGTACATCAAGCGCAATGTGGACTTACTGGATTTGATTCAGGAAGGCACAATTGGGATGCAACGGGGTGTTGAAAAATTTGACCCCACTAAGGGCTATCGTTTTTCTACCTATGCATACTGGTGGATTCGGCAGGCAATTACTCGTGCGATCGCAGAAAAAGGTCGCACCATTCGTCTCCCGATCCACATTACCGAAAAGCTCAACAAAATAAAGAAAGCTCAGCGTCAGCTTGCTCAACAACTAGGACGGGCGGCTAGTGTCTCCGAGTTAGCAACAGAACTAGAACTGACGCCTAAGCAGGTGCGAGAGTATCTGGAACGCGCCCGTCAACCGCTGTCTTTAGACCTCCGTGTCGGAGATAACCAGGATACGGAACTGGTAGAGTTGCTGGAAGATACGGGTTCTTCTCCAGAAGACTTCGTAACTCAATCTTCGATGCAAGTTGACTTAGAGAAGCTGATGGCGGATTTGACACCTCAGCAAAGAGAGGTATTAGCGCTACGATTTGGCTTAGCAGATGGACAAGCCCTAACATTAGCGAAAATAGGTGATCGCCTCAACATCAGCCGTGAACGAGTGCGACAAATTGAACGGGAGGCCCTATCTAAACTTCGTAAGCGCAAAGCAGATATGCGCGAATACATCGCAGCTAGCTAACGGAACTCTCGAAGAGTTAAGGGTTAGTGGTTAGTAGGGAAAATCTACTCGCCTACTAGCCCTTAACTACTAATAAATAAATTCCCAAGAGGTGAGAGAATCCGATATCAATGGTTCGGTTGCACCCACTTTGTCATTGCGATTATCTTGTTACATTAATTTGCAGAGACAAACACAGTTGAGAAAGAAACAACAAGCTGCTCCTCCATCAGTGGGAAGATGTGAGTGAGCCGTACCTAGGAGGTAAAAGGTGAACAACACATCCAATCAAGTTCCTGAATTTTTTGAAGGCGATGCTGACACCAACTTGCTATGGCAGTACGTGCAATCGATGAGTCCAGACACGATGGCTCGTCTATCTAAGCCGATGTCCTCTGAAGTGTTTCAGGTGATGGAACGCAATATTGTAGGGTTGTTAGGAAACCTTCCCTCAGATCACTTTGGCGTTACTATCAATACAAGCCGTGAGAACTTGGGGCGCCTGTTGGCTTCAGCAATGATTAGTGGATATTTTCTCCGCAATGCTGAGCAACGGATGGTTTTTGAGAAATCTTTGCAAACGGCTGAATCCCATTCTTCAGATGTGGGTTAGTAACCCAGTTGATACCCAGCAGCAACGATTCTTTTGAGGAAATACGACTATTGCGAATACACCGAACACTGACAGATCAGCAAGTGAGTCTGTCGGTTTCGACTATAGAAAAACAGCAACAAAGTCTTGACAAAGAAGCCTCTGCTGAAGTGGAGCAATCTGGGTTGGCAACAACTGCGCGATCGCATCATAAATCGCTTCTTGCTTGGTACGCTAAATTTGGTCGAGACTTGCCTTGGCGACGTAGCCGTGACCCTTATACCATCTGGGTGTCTGAAATTATGCTTCAGCAGACCCAGGTCAAGACAGTCCTTCCTTACTATCAGCGGTGGTTGTCGCAGTTTCCTGCGATTGAGCAGTTAGCCTCAGCCGACTTACAGCAGGTACTCAAAGCCTGGGAAGGTTTGGGGTATTATACCCGCGCTCGTAACTTACATGCCTGCGCTCAGGCAATCATGCAACATCACGGTGGGGCATTTCCCACACAGCTAGAAGAGGTCTTAGCTTTACCAGGGATTGGTAGAACAACAGCAGGGGGTATTCTTAGTGCGGCATTCAATCAGCCGCTAGCCATCTTGGATGGGAATGTTAAGCGAGTGCTAGCACGGCTAGAGGCTTTACCCGTACCACCAGCCAAAGCAACAAAACAACTGTGGCAACTCTCAGAAGCCTTACTTGACCGAGAAAATCCTAGAGACTTCAACCAAGCACTGATGGATTTGGGAGCGACTATTTGTACGCCCAAAAATCCTAGTTGCCAAAGTTGCCCTTGGACAATTCATTGTCAGGCTTACAATCGAGGTATTCAATCTCAGTTGCCCATGCGCGAAACTTCTTCTCCCTTACCTCACAAAAATATCGGTGTTGCCGTAATCTGGAACAACCAGCAGCAAATTTTGATCGATCGTCGCCGACCTGAGGGCTTATTAGGGGGGTTATGGGAGTTCCCTGGTGGTAAAATCGAACTGGGTGAAACCGTTGAAGAGTGTATTAAACGCGAAATTCTGGAAGAACTAGGAATTGAAATTGAGGTAGGCGATCGCTTAATTACCATCGATCACGCCTACAGCCACTTTCGCGTTACCCTCAACGTACATCACTGCCGCTACCTTACAGGAATTCCTCAACCTATTGAATCTGACGAAATTCGTTGGGTCACTCTAGAGGAAATTGACCAATTTCCCTTCCCAAAAGCCAATAGCCAGATTATTGCCGCCTTACGTCAAGAAAATGGGGAGATGAGGGGATAAGGGGATGGGGTGAAAAACTCCAAAGTTTATGTGTATTACCTCCCAATCTCCCAATCTCCCAATCTCCCTACCTCCCCATCCCTCTTCTCTCCTCCCTATCGATAAACTGGCAAGGTGAAGTGAAAGCACGCCCCTGTCGGCGCAGTATCTACCCAAATGCTGCCATAGTGGGCGCGAACAATTTTTTGGCAGAGTGATAAGCCTAAACCATATCCTTCTTTAGCTTCGTCTCGCTTGAGTCGGAAGTGGTTTTCAAAGACGCGATCGCGATTTTCTTCTGGAATACCAGGACCCTCATCGCCAATAGTCACCTGAATTTTCTGCGTCGTCCGGTGGAGAATTGAAACATGAATCTTGCCACCTGGAGCTGAATATTTAATTGCATTATCCAGTAAATTGACAAAGACTTGGCGCACTAATTCTTCATCAGCATAAACATAGGGTAAGTCTTGGGGAATATCAGTAATCACCTGCTGAGACTTGAGCTGAAACTGCTCACCCATCCGCTCTAGAACCTCCTGACAGAGTTTCCCCAAAAGTAATTTGTGAGGCTGGAGCTTCAATTCAGCACTGGTTCCCTTTGCAGCTTGAAGCAGATCTGTAATCATCCGATCCATGCTGCGAATTTGGGTACGAGCTTGCTCAAATAGCCGTTTTTTTATCGCTGGAGTCAACTGAGGGGCACCTGCCTCTTTGTGTGTCTGTTGCTCTAGTTCCAGGGTTTCTAGAGCGATTGAAGCCGCTGTCAGGGGGTTACGCAAGTCATGCGCCAACATTGACACCACTTGGTCTTTGAATCGCAACTGCTCAAGCAGTTCCTCTTTTTCTTGTTTGAGGCGAAAGATTTCATCAGACAGTTGAATCAATTCCACAGAAGCCGCAATTGAATTCGCGGCTGATTGTACTATTGGTGTTGAATTAGATGAGCTGATAGGTGATTGTAAACAGGTACCCGTGGACAGTCCCAACTCGTATTCTTCTACAGACCGTTGCCAGCGTGGCCACCAATTCTTTAGCTGACCGACCAAATTGCTACCAGCAATCGTCTGGCGAGGGTTCGGATGAATCTTAATCAGTGCTGGCGTTGCCACCAGCTTGAAATGCTCAGCCAAATAGGGCTGCTCCCCAACGTCCACGACTGTAAGCTCAAACGGATAGTCCACCTTCAACGTTTCGAGGTAACTGCGGATTCGCTGAATATGCTTCCGAGAACTAGGGCGTTCATCAACAAACAGCAGTAGCTGTAGTGATGCTTCCGAATCAGCTGACTTTTCAAGAGCTGCCTGCATGCAATTTGGTGTGAACACGAGGATCGTGGATAAGGCTCTAAAAACAGTTAGGATCAACTGTTTGTTGCCAGAAGTATGAACTTCCTTACAATTTAATATCTATTTTAGATTTTCTGCACTACTCATCCCTTATGGTGTTGACTTCTATTCGCAACCTGACGCGGCTGTGCGATCTCCCGTCCCTTTCGTCCTAAAATCTTAAAAGACCGTAATACTCCCAGCTTGCATCCGTTTTCGTTACCCATCGATTCAGAGTCCTATTCACCATGGCTACTGGCTACGTCGCTCTTGTTCTCCACGCCCATCTGCCTTTTGTCCGCCATCCCGAAAGTGATTATGTCCTCGAAGAAGAGTGGCTATTTGAGGCAATCACTGAAACGTATATTCCCCTCCTGCATGTATTTGAGGGGTTAAAGCAGGATGGCATTGACTTCAAAATTACCATGAGCATGACACCTCCCTTGGTGTCGATGCTGCGTGACCCGCTATTGCAAGAGCGCTACGACAAGCACTTGGCTTTACTGGAAGAACTAGTCCAAAAGGAAGCCGAGTTTAACGAACACAACGGTCATATCCGCTATCTGGCTGAATATTACGTTAACGAGTTCAGCCGGATTCGCAAAACCTGGGAACAGTATAAGGGTGACCTGGTATTAGCGTTTAAGCAATTCTTAGACAGCAACAACCTGGAAATCATCACTTGTGGTGCGACTCACGGCTACCTACCGCTGATGAAGATGTATCCTCAAGCGGTGTGGGCGCAAATTCAGGTAGCTTGTGAACATTACGAGCAAAACTTTGGTCGTCCGCCGAAAGGAATTTGGTTGCCGGAATGTGCCTATTATGAAGGACTTGATCGAATGCTAGCAGATGCTGGCTTGCGCTATTTCCTAACTGATGGGCATGGGATTTTGTATGCACGTCCTCGACCCCGTTTTGGCACTTATGCGCCAATCTATACGGAGACTGGTGTAGCGGTGTTTGGGCGTGACCAGGAATCATCCCAGCAAGTTTGGTCTTCGGAAGTTGGATATCCAGGTGCGGCGGAATATCGAGAGTTTTACAAGGATTTAGGTTGGGAAGCGGAATACGATTACATTAAGCCCTACATCATGCCGAACGGGCAGCGGAAGAACACGGGTATCAAGTATCACAAAATTACAGGACGTGGGCTTGGCTTAGGTGATAAGGCATTGTATGACCCCTATTGGGCAAGGGAAAAGGCAGCAGAACACGCCTCAAACTTTATGTTTAACCGGGAGCAGCAGGTTAATCATCTAGCTGGGATTATGCAGCGCCCCCCAATTATTGTGTCTCCCTATGATGCGGAGTTATTTGGTCACTGGTGGTATGAGGGGCCTTGGTTCATTGATTACTTATTCCGCAAGTCTTGGTACGACCAAAATACTTACGATATGACGCATCTGGCAGATTATTTGCACGATAATCCGATGCAGCAAGTCTGTAAGCCTTCCCAGTCTAGCTGGGGCTATAAGGGCTTCCACGAGTATTGGTTGAATGAGACGAATGCTTGGATTTATCCTCACCTGCACAAAGCGGCGGAGCGAATGATTGAGTTAGGACGGCGGGAGGCAGCGGATGAACTAGAGTGGAAGGCACTGAATCAGGCAGCGCGAGAGTTGTTGCTGGCGCAGTCGTCGGATTGGGCGTTTATTATGCGGACGGGGACGATGGTACCGTATGCTGTGAGACGGACGCGATCGCACCTGATGCGGTTTAATAAGCTCTACGAGGACATCAACATCGGCAAAATCGATAGTGGTTGGCTAGAAAAGGTCGAGGAAATCGACAATATCTTCCCCGAAATCAACTATCGGGTGTATCGACCGTTATAGAGTTCATGTGGCGAACACCAGAAGAATTGCTGGAGATTGGTTTAAGGCGATCGCGTGTTGTCATGATCAATGAAGCACACGATGGTCTCAAGCGCTGCATTCGCACCCGCCAGATTGGGCAACGGATACTACTGACTGCCCATAAGGCGGGTGTACGGCACTTAGCGATGGAGGCTTTGTCTCCGTTCTTTGTTGATGAGGCAAATCGCACTCGACAGTTGCCTGAAGTCAAAATAGGAATGGGTTATCTTCATCAACCGGATATGAGAGCCTTCATGCAAGCAGCGCTTGATTTGGGCTGGACACTCATTCCCTACGAAATCAATTTTCAGGAATATCCATTAAATTACCCCCTCTCAATGGAATACACCAATTTCCGAGAGGAGAAGCAAGCGAAGAATTTAGTCCAAGCACTACAAGATTTGCCCTCTGACACTCAACTTCTTGTCTGGTGTGGCAACGGACATCCTACAAAGGTAGCTGTGAAAGATTGGCTACCGATGGGCTATCAGTTCAAGCAGTTGAGTGGCATCGATCCCTTCGTCATCGATCAAACCTCAACAGTTAAGTCTTTCCAATGCTCACCAGAGCAACAGCAGCAGAGCGAACAATTTCTCAAGCAGTTTGCCTCAGAGTTGGTAAGGAAGAGTGGTACAGCAGGTTTCTTGAGAGAAGAAGCTCCTGCTTCTTTTTTCCAATCTACCGAAGGTGCAGATGCTTTCCTTGTCTCCCTTTTAAATGATTTGGAATAGCTGTCCTATGGAAAAAGTTCCAACACTTGAAAGTACAAGAGTTCTCTTGCGCCTTGCTTGCTTAGATGACGTTCCAGAGATTATTCATTACTACACTGACAATAAAGTTCATCTTGCCCTATTTGAACCGCTTAGATTTTCAGACTTCTATACAGAAAGCTACTGGTGTAAACAGGTGAAAGAAGCCCTGGATGACTTTAACACTGACCGCTCCCTGAGGCTTTTTCTTTTTGAGAAGGAGAATGAGAGCGTAATCATCGGGTCAATTAACTTTCGTAATTTTGTTCGAGGAGTGTTTCAATCCTGTACTCTGGGCTACAACCTGGCGGAAGCTTCTCAGGGAAAGGGATACATGACGGAAGCTTTAAAGGTAACTATCAGTTATGTATTTACTGAATTGAAGATGCACCGAATTATGGCATCTTACTTGCCACATAATCAACGTAGCGGTAGGCTCCTGAAGCGACTTGGATTTGTTGTTGAAGGTTATGCTCGTGACTATCTCCTGATCAATGGACAGTGGCAAGATCACATTCTCACGAGTTTAATCAACCCTCACTGGGAGTTAGCTTGATTGCTACTTTGCTCACATCCTTCGTATCAAAAATTGATTGCCACTTCGGCTAGCTCTTGTTTCTTCCAAAGTAGCTCCCAGCGTTTTGTCCAGATTTCGCATCTGGACATTAGAGACAGAGCGGATGATGCACCACGGATTCAGCTTGTCTTTGTAGGTCATGAGTATTTGTGTTGGTAGATGAATAGCAGAGTGCTTATTTGAGGAAAGCGATCGCAAAAACTGTGAACTGCATCTCTAGATATGCGATCGCCCATGTACACGGAACTTTCCTTGTTGTCAGCGTTCGGCACGTGCCAATTACCTGTATATTGTTTTACACGTGACAAGTGGAAAAGTCAATAGCAAATGTGTGGCACGTGCAATAATGCAAGGAGAGTCGATGTCACAACCAGAAGGGAATGACGGGCAAAAAAGAAAAGCCGAAGCGAGTCAGGACGACAATCAACGCAACGCTGAGCATGAAGGCAGAGGATTGGGAACTTCTGCGGGTCAAGGCGAAAGCGCTGGGGCTGTCAAGGACAGAATTAGTAACCCGACTGGCAAGAGGCGAGATTCAGACAGACACATTAATACTGAGCGAGGAACGATTTCTGGGGGAATCCTGCGCCAATTAATCGAGGAAACCCACGATCAATTGGCTGATTATCGCTCAAAGATCAATAAGCTGGAGAACAGATTGCTTCAGCTTGAGGAATTGTACGCACAGTTACAGGCAAAGACTGGAGAAGGCGAAGATGAGGAATTGCCTGATGAAGTGCAGGGGCAGTTAGAGGAAGAGTAGGTAAAGGCGATCGCGGTGATGAGGGGAAGGTATTACCCTTTGGTAGAAGACTGATCGCCTCCCAAAATTTGTTTTTTATGGTTGATGCGTTGCAATAGTGTTACTAGCTAGGTTCTTACTTAACTAAGCAATCAAATCTGGTTAGTGTTGAAGCTTCCTAAGGTCGGCGAGTGTATTTTTGTAATTATCTGTCTGTCCTTGTTGCTGGTAAAGGTCTACAGCTTTCTGATAATCTTCAACTGCCTTTTGCTTATCTCCTAAATCAGAGTAGGCAACACCCCGATTGTAGTAAGCATCGGCAGAATCGGGGGCAAGGCGAATAACTTGTGTATAGTCTTTGATCGCAGCTTGATAATTTTTTAGGTAGTAGTAGGTGATTCCTCGCTGGAGGTATGCTTCGATGTAGTTGGAATTACTGTTAATAGCCTGAGTGTAGTATTCAATTGCTCCTGTGGGGTCGCCTCTTTCAAACTTATTATCTGCTTGCTTGAAGAAGTCTTCAGCACTCATCTTTGGAGAAGAGGCAAGGTGTCCCAGAAACAGAAAAGTTGTAAGAATAGCTACAATAATGCCAACGAGTCGAGCAAGACTAGACTGCTGTCGCTGTAATTTTTGCTGTCGCTTTTCTTCCTGTTGCTGAGTAATTTTTTCCTGACGCTTCTGCCGAGTGATTTGCTGCACATCTTGATCTCTCAAATTCAAAGACTGTTGTAGAGTCCTTAACCTTGTACGGACTTGAACAGTGAGAGGATACTCTCGCTGAATTTCTCTAGAAAGCTCATTTTCATATTGCTGTAATTTTTGTTGATACTCTCCTTGTTTTTGGCGGGTAATTTGTTTCTCAATCGGTGCTGTATCTTTATCCTTAAGCATCCAAGTTTGCTTAAAATCATTTAATCTCTCATAAGCATGAACATCAATAGAATAATTATTCTGTAATGCCTCAAAAAAATGCTGTTTATATTCATCTATTTTTTGCCCGTACCGTTTTAGCTCATTGACTCTTTCTTCAATACCCTCAACAATCTCTACAAACGCTTTATCACGATTTGTCCAGTCCGTCACAGGTTTACGATTCTTTGGCAAAGGTTCAAAACTACTAAAGGGTAAGTTTTGCCAACTAGAGATTGGGCGGAGGAGAACAGGGATAACTGGAACTTCTTCCTCTTCACTACGACTTACTACATGATTAACTACAGTATGCCAATGAACGTTCTCTAGAATCAGAGAAACAAAATCTGGACTAATTAGTAGCACGATTATGTCAGCTCTATTAAACTGTTCAAAATCCTTAATATTTCCATCCTGTTCAGATTCAGGTTGGTGTCTTAACCCAATCATATCTACACCTAGCGGTTTCAAGACACTGAGGTGGTTTTCTAGACCTCTTAGGGGGGTTTTGTCTTTACGAGATTGAGAGTGTGCGAAAAAAATTTTGATATCTTTGGTAGAGTTCGGCGATAAGGACATGAGTAAAATGTTTTACTGAGGTCAATAGCTAACTATGGTAATCCGAAAATTTAATTCCTTGTGATTGCATTACCGAACAACTTCTTAACAGATTTAATGGCAGTATCTTGAATATTTAAGTTTAAGGATAATTTGTAGTTAGCTCCTCTACTTTTTGTCTAATGTCTTCAGCAATACTGAAGAAAGCTTCTTCCCGCTTTGTCCAGCTAGTTACAGGTTTACCATTTCTGGGCAAGGATAAGAGTTCTTCGCAAGACAGTGCTCTCTTCCAGTTCGCAACTAACTTGAGTTCTATAGGGATGACACAATCTTCTCCAGCTTTGTATCTTTCCATTGCCTGCTTAACTTCGTAGTTGCGGTGGTACTCCGAACTTATAAAACTTCGACTAATCAGTAATAAAATCAAACGAGCTGATTTCAAGTGCTTACTAATCTCGCTTTGCCTGTTTTTCCCTGCTCCAATCTTGCCGTCGTGCCACACTGTAATGTAGTCCAACCCGCTGAGGCTCTCCTCTAGCTGATCTCGTAATTTTTCATCTTTAGGAGAGTAAGAGAGGAAAATTTCAATGACTTCAGGAGTTGGGGTTGGCTCAGAAGCTTGATGAGCATTTGTCTTAAATATATCAAATGGAATGTCTTGCCAAATTTTTTCAAGAGCTTCTATGGAAATGGCTACTCCTTTTTCACTCTCACCTATTCGATGGCTGACTATTCCCAAAACATAGCCATTTGATTCATCTACTACAGGCGAACCGCTACAGCCAGGTTGCAAGTGATACTCATCAATAGTCTTTAAGTCCCAAGTTCTGACACGGTTCGTTTGCCCTCTATACTTAAATCCTGTTTGCCCAGCTAGATTGCCTCGAATTTCTCTAATCAAAAAGCCTTTATCAAAAGACTGATAGCCAGCTGTAATGAAAGAGGTTCCTTTCTCACCAGACACCCGCAAACTCAATGATGGTTTGTCAAATAGTCCTTCAACACGCAAAACAGCTAAGTCAATGCCATCTGCTTCACCAGAAGCAATCACTATAGCGTTGCTCCCATCAGCTTCTACTTGATCTTGTCCCCCGACATCTCTCACCACATGAGCACAAGTTAGCAGATAGGTTGCGTGTTTATCCTGGTGAACGACAAACCCAGTACCAAAGCGATTATTATCAGGAGTGCTACTGCTAATCAAAATAACTGAGTCTTGTAGCTTTAAACTCATCTACATTAAGCCTTGGGTTTAAGTACCAGTTTGACAGTTAAATTAGCAGATGCCTTGGACTTCGTCACGTAGAGATTCCCTTCTCCCTCAAAGTTGAAGGCTAGTTGAATTTCAGCTTGTTCAATATTCATATCTTGATTAATTTCCTTCCAAGCAGCGGCGATAGGACGGCAAGTTTTAACCAAAATGGGTCTAATCTTATCAAAAGTCGCACTAACCCTATCTGCTGCACCACCAGAAATGGGTTGAGCTTGCTCTGGAGGTACTTCTACCTCTACTAAAATGCCATCCTCAAGTTCAATAAGTTTAGTCGCCACTAATATTTCCTCTTAAAACAAATTTAAAGCATCTCAACCTTAACCTTAATGCAAGCTTTGAGACAATCTCACTGGAGAGGGCAAGCGCACGGCGGCTCTAGCCAAAGATCTAATCGCTTTTTGCAATCCGCAAAATGTTAGAAGTGATCGCAGCAAAGACAAGCAAAACATTTCACCCTGATCACTTCTAAAAATCAAGAGCAACTCGTCCTTGGGTTGTCGGCTGCGAAGCGCTTTGCTAACGGTCAACGCCACTTCTTCTTTAATCCTGACGAGCCTGTAACCAAGCGTCCAGATCAGCGGGTTCTGAAAATTCTAATAGTGCCTCACCCAAATCTTCTAGCTCTTGCGTCGCTAGCTCTCGAATTTGTGCTTCCAGTTCCGGCTCTACCCTACCAAGCCGACGTGTCAGCAGGCGCATAGTGTATGCTAATGCCTCTTCCTGCTTTCCTTCTTCCAAAATTTCTTGGTAAATAACAGATTCCCGCATAATTCCTCCAGAGAAAAGTTGGCGAATTAAATCCTTCTTAAACCGTAAACCTGCTAGTAGTTGAGTACAGTTGGAAATTACCTGTTGCTGTTCTGGTTCCTCTATCTTACTGACCTCAACTGCTACTCGACTCAGCAGTTGAGCCGAGTCCTCAGCCGCACAGAGAACTGCCAGTGGTAGCAGTGCAGTATCTTTTAGCAATGGCTCTGGGTCTTGTTCCCACATCCGCACCACATTGTAACGATGCCGCGTTCCTTCGAGGTGGAATTCACTCTCAACTTCGGCAGCAGCGCTTGAGTATTTGAGCATTACAAGGAATTGTGTCACAGGAAGTCGATAACTACGGTGAAGCCGTACCCAATAATCCAGCATCCGCAGTGACAAAGGTGGTTCTGTTTCGCCCTTGACTTGAAATTCAATCTGCAATAGCCGTTGCTGGGTAGGTAAATTAGCGACAAAATCCGCACGAATTGGCTCAATGCTCAATTCGGTTTTCAAGACTTCTATCGATTCAGGAGTAGTTCCAAATAACCAATTAGCGAAGCGGTCAGGATAAGTTTCTGAAAGATATTTACAGGTATTGTCAAAAGACATGGTTATTCAGGTTATATTGCACTCCTTTTACCCGATTATCTGTCATAAATGCCCGAATTTTGGCATTAAACCCGGTTAGCACTAGGAGGAAGAAAGGAGGTTAGCGAAGCGTTTCCCAAGAAGAATCGCTTATGTTTTTGGTAATGCGATCGCTCATCTAGCGAACTCAAGTTGGCAAAGATACCCCAAGGTAACTATCCTCTAGAGTCTTCTTCTTTTTCTACATTCAACGGATTAACTGACAAAACTATCCGGATACAACAGACAAAGCCCTGAAAGACGAAAAGGCAAGACTGTTAGAGTCATGCTTTAAACCATTGAAAAGCATACAGGGTATCACTTTTGGTCTTTTGTCAGTCAACCATCCACCTTCAAAATGAAAGCGATTTCTTAGGGAATAACTCTACGCTACCGGAAGCGAAGGTGAGGACAGTCTCCGCAAACACTTCACACAATCCCGATGCCGACAACATTCGCGTGACGCATAGCTTTTATCGGCACCCCGACAACTCGATAAGTACTAATACTTAAAACACTCTTTTTACAATTGTTTCACAAAAAAGAGTGCTTTCTTGACAAGTTGTTCACATTCATTCTCTAGATTAGGAAAAGGTATCGGAATGTTAAACGAGATAAGCAACATGCCTGAGTATCAATGGAAGCTGACAATCGTAGAACGCAACTTATTGCTTTCTAATTGGAGCAAGCTTATTCCAGAAGCACAAGAGCAGATGCTATGGGAAGCCGACGACTTAATGAGAGATTTACCTCTACCAGACAGGCAACGGTTGCTTACATCCCTTGAAATGCTACAAGACCATATAGCAGAAGATTTGCAGCAGAGGATTCAGCGGATTTTGAGCAGAGAGCTAAATGGTGATATCCGAAAAGCGCTTGAATCTAGTATCCAGAATACTGCCATCTCAGGAGGCTCGTCGCTATTGGTCGAATCAGCCAGCTAGATAGTCAAAAGCTGATACAACTCTATAGGGGCTGGAATAAATACAAACTAGGTAGGGACGTACAACTGTGCGTCCCTATTTAGCATTTCTGCAAGCTCAATTGTTAATTTATAGACACTCTACAATTAACGCTCGTCTACTACAATTTTGTTAGTTTGCTTCTAGCTTTTGCTTACCACTTTTTGTAGGGTAGAAACTTTCCTGACATGATGACTTTAACGCGATCGCCTTTTGGATCTTCTTCTTTCTCGATATCCAAAGTAAAATCAATCGCACTCATGATGCCATCGCCAAACTTTTCATGAATCACTGCTTTCATGGGCATTCCATACACCTGCATAATCTCATAGAATCGATAAACTAATGGGTCAGTGGGAATAACTGGGTCTAAAGAGCCTTTCACAGGAAAGTCTGTTAGTTCTGCTACCATCTCTGGTTCTAAACCCAAAGCCGAGATAATTTTACTCGCCTCATCTTCAGAAGCACTGGCTTGACGATAAAAAACCGCTGAAATCCATACTTCATCCCGTCCAACTATCTTCTCTAAATCAGCAAAGGTTAGTCCTTTTGCCTTTTTGGCGGCTAAAAGCGCTGAAGTAATTTCTGGAATAGACACAAAAAAACTCCTCATCGTTGCTGTCAGTGAGAGACAGCTTTGTAGCCCTATTCAAGCGGTTGTGCAGTCCTAAAAACTGTAGCAAATCGCACATCACTATCTTGCTAATTATGAGACAGCAGATGAGGTGGAAAAGAAAAAGGCAAAAGAAAGAATCCTCTCTTTTGCCTCTTTACTTAGTTAGAAGACTTTGGGATTACTTGTTAAAATCTTTATCGATCCACAGAACCCATGATGATATCAACACTACCAAGAATTGGCATGATATCAGCTAGCTTCACACCCCGCAGGAGCTGGGGTAAGATTTGCAGGTTGCAAAAATCGGCTGCACGAATCTTCCAGCGCCAAGGGAAAACATTATCATCCCCAACGATGAAAATTCCCAGTTCTCCTTTGCCACTTTCAACACGGACATAGTGTTCACCCTTGGGAACCTTGAAAGTAGGAGCAATTTTCTTGCCGACGAACTGGTAATCAAAGTCATTCCACTGGGATTTCTTCCCTTCTGCCATGCGCTTGGCTTCTAGGTTCTCGTAAGGACCACCAGGCAGTCCTTTCAAGGCTTGACGGATAATCTTGACCGACTCGCGCATCTCGCGAACCCGCACTAGATAGCGAGCGAAACAATCACCAGCCGTTTCCCACTGAACTTCCCAGTCGAAGTCGTCATAGCACTCGTAGTGGTCAACTTTCCGCAAATCCCACTTCACACCGGAACCCCGCAGCATCGGACCCGATAGTCCCCAGTTAATCGCTTCTTCGCGGGTTATGGTACCAACGCCCTCTACCCGTCGCCGGAAGATGGGGTTGTCGGTAATAAGACGTTCGTACTCGTCTACTTTGTCCATAAAGTAGTTACAGAAGTCAGAACACTTATCAACCCAGCCGTAAGTTAGATCAGCAGCTACCCCACCAACGCGGAAGTAGTTGTTGTTTACCATTCGATACCCTGATACGGCTTCCCACAGGTCGTAAATCAGCTCCCGTTCGCGGAAGATGTAGAAGAACGGTGTCTGAGCACCAACGTCAGCCATGAACGGTCCCAACCACAGCAGGTGATTGGCAATCCGATTCAACTCCAGCATGATGACGCGGATGTAGCTGGCGCGTTTGGGTACCGAGATATCCGCTAACTTTTCTGGGGCATTGACGGTGATTGCCTCATTGAACATCCCCTCCGCATAGTCCCATCGACTCACGTAAGGGACGTACATGATGGTAGTACGGTTCTCGGCAATTTTCTCCATGCCCCGGTGCAGGTAGCCAATTACCGGTTCACAATCGACCACATCCTCGCCATCGAGAGTAACGATCAGTCGCAACACCCCGTGCATGGAAGGATGGTGAGGACCCATGTTGAGAACCATGGGTTCTGTTCTCGTTTCAATTTGTGCCATAAATTAAGCAGTTTCCCGTTTCGGCAGGTTAGACAGTTGCAACAAGAGACAGTCAGCTTCAAAAGTTAGTAGTGCAACTTGGCAAGTTACCCCTACTAGTCAGCAGTCTGTTGATATTTAACAATGGAAAACAGACTAGGCACAATGTACGAACTCGCTTATCGCTGATATTTGATAGCTTTATGGCGGTAGGTCTTGTGCAATATATTGATTTTTGTTGCTTCTCTTTACTAATTATATGGAGACTAGTGCTGAAGAGGCGAAGCCAGTGGCGTTTTTACATGTGCCAGTGCTGAGCCGAGAGTTGATCGAAGGTTTAGACGTTCGTCCGGGTGGGCATTACCTGGATGCTACGGTGGGTGGGGGTGGACACAGCCAGTTAATTCTGGAAGCCGCACCAGATATTCACGTCACAGCAATTGATCGAGACGCAGACGCGATCGCAGCGGCAAAAGCCAAGTTAGAAACGTATAGCGATCACGTCCACTTCTGGCTAGGTAATTTTGCTGAATATCAGCCATTTCACCAGCAATTTGATGGAATCATCGCCGATTTGGGTGTTAGCTCTGCTCAGTTTGATATTCCGGAACGAGGCTTTAGTTTTCGTCATGCTGCTGATTTAGATATGCGAATGGATCAGCGCCAATCTCTGACTGCCGCCGATGTGATCAATCGCTGGGATGAAGCGCAGCTAGCCGATGCGTTTTACAAGTACGGAGAAGAACGGTTATCTCGGCAGATTGCACGGCGAATTGTTGAACAACGTCCGTTTCAAAGGACTGATCAACTGGCAGAAGCGATCGCTTCTGGTGTCCCTCGTAAATATCGCTATGGCAGAATTCATCCGGCTACCCGCGTTTTTCAAGCCTTGAGGATTGTTGTTAACCAGGAACTTTCCTCTCTAGAAACCTTCTTGAACAAGGCACCGAACTGGCTAAAGCCTGGGGGCAGAATCGGGATTATTAGTTTTCATAGCTTAGAAGACCGCCTTGTTAAGCACAGCCTCCGAGATTCCACCTTGTTAAAGGTATTAACCAAAAAGCCAGTGATAGCCCAAGAAAACGAACTTAATGAAAATCCGCGTTCTCGCTCTGCAAAACTTAGATTTGCAGAACGAGTTTCTCAGGAAGAAGAGAAATTAGGCACTAGTCACTAACTGCATAGAAGCGATCGCATCGCTGACTTCCTGTAGTTTCTGGGCAGCATTCCCGCCTAGAAATAACGCTTGCGCTTTGGCAAGACCTGTGGGTAAGTCGGGGCAAATACCACAACGCCACAGATAAAATCCACCGTTCCAAATGGCAGCTAGCATCAAATCGGAGGATTTACCATCCAAAACATCTCGCATCTGTGCCAAAAGCTGAGAGGTTGAGTCGAGAGGCACTTCCGAACCAGCGAAACCATAGTCACGAGGATGCAGCAAGATACGCTCAAAGTTAGAACTGCTATCTGGCTGACTAACTGCAATAATTGCCGTGCGATCGCGTGGCAAATCACAACTCCCCTCCAATCCCTTCACCAACGTGAAATTAGTGGTTCCCCGAAACTCAAAGGTATGTCGAAATCGGTCTTCCGTTGGAGGATGCACATATCCTGCAATAATATGGGCATTTCCTGCATAAGGACACCAAACGAGTTCTAGTGTTGCTGCTGGTGGACGTTTACCAAGTTGGTCGCGGTAGGGCACCAACTGATGCGCTTGAGGAAAGTGTTGGGGAAGGTAGATAAATCCCAAACCTGTTGTCTCTAGTAACTGCTGTACCTGAAAAAGCCTTAGTTTCGAGAAATCAACTCCCAATCCCTGCCAAATCTCAACTAAAGGCACACCATACTTAGTCGGCATACAATCGCCCCCGTGCATCAATACAGGTACGCCAGCGGCTGCCAAAATGAGGGCAGTTAGTGGAGTTACAGGTGCAGTACGCGATCGCCCATCATAGGGTGTTCCAAATACAGTTACGGGTTGAGAGAAAGAGGGCGTTGTTGAAGACTCTTGCCCATTCCCCATTCCCCAAGGTTGCAGCTTTGGCCCTAGCTGGTCATAAGCATCCAGCATTCCTGCAAGTTCCTCACTCGTAGGTCGTTTAATCCGGTGGGCAATCATAAACGCGCCAATCTGCGCGGGGGTTGCTTCTTGCAACAGCATCATCCGAGTAGCGTCTGCGGCTTCCTCACGACTCAAATCTTTACCCGTGTGGACACCACTACCCACTTTCTTTAACAATTCCCTAAAGGCATCACTCATGGCAGTTTCGTCGTCAGCTTTGGATTGAGAAATTATGAATTAAGTTAGGCACAATTAAACAGTTTTGGAGCCTGGAGACTAAGAAATCTCAAGTATCTTTTTTAGTAATCTTCCCAATCACTCATAATTCATCACTTTCTTGTTCAAATGGCTGGAAAGGTCTGAGCAATTATTACCTTCTGAGGATGAGGGTGGATTAACACCAGGTAGCCCCAACTGACGCACTAGCTGACAAAAGTAATGAATAGGAGGAACGAGAAGTCGGTCTTGAGTTGTAACCATAACGACTTGGCGACTCAGGCTGGAATCTGAGGTTGAGACATTGCCGACAAGGTTATTAGGTGCTGTTAGTGACGGTGGTAAATTGGCGATCGCACGGACTGCCAGAGTTGGGTCAGTACAAGCCTCTACTAAAGCTGATTTGGGCAACAAAGCAATTAATTCTCCCTGCCGCACAACACCACGAAACGCCTCTAAAGTATTCAACTCCATCACCGCTTTCAGTTTGGCTCCAAACCGGGAAAATCGCTCTTGTACCAAGCGCTGCATCCCGTAGCCATCTTTAAACACGACTTGCGGATACTGAACGAGTTCTGCCCAAGGCACCTGTTCGTGTTGAGTCAGGGGGTGATTTGCCGCCATTAAGACTTCAATGGGTTCGTTGAATAAGACATCAACGACCATTTCTGGACTAGCGGTTAAAAAGCGATTATTCATCACAATCGCAACATCAACCAAGCCATCTCGGAGGACTTTTAAAGCGCGATCGCTTCCTAATGCTGTCACCCGTAACTGCACATCTGGGTAATTTTGGCAAAACTGCTGCAATATCGGAGGTAAGTAATGAGAACAGACTGAGTGAATTGCTGCCACACAGAGTTCTGGCTGCTTCCCTGCCATCAATTCCGCTAATTCCTGCGTTGCCGAGTGCCACTCCTGACAGATTTTGCGAGCATGAGGCAGCAGATGTTCCCCTCCCAGCGTCAGCTTAGCTTGAGCTGTGCGATGAAATAGGGGCAAACCCAAGTCATTTTCTAACGACTGAATTTGTCGGCTGACTGTGGACTGCGTTACCCCACATTTTTGTGCTGCCTGTCCGAAATTCCCTGTTTCGGCAACAGCCAGAAACGCTTGCAACTGCTCAATCCGCATAGTTATGTAAATAAGATTACATTCTTAATGCCATGACGATAACGGATTTGCTGTTGCAGTTTGGTAGAGCTTGATACAGGCAACCGAATGTTGCGGCTTGGTAGGATGCGTCATGACGCACCCTACTTTGGAAGGGGCGATCGCTTTTCCATTTGTCTCAATCGTCTATTGCAGAACGAGATTTGTATCTAATAACCTGTAATCGCACAATAATATTCATTTAACTCAACATTTAGCTTTGCACAAAGATTTCAATTACTTTCCTTTGGCAACCAGTTCTCGTCCAACACTAACTCTAGGGAATACGAACACTCTTCTGGAAAAACTGAAATTGGTATTTCCGGTTGGTTGGCTGCTTGTCGCCTAGCTCGCTGATAGCTTTGTTCGAGTTGCTCTGCTGGATACTTCTTGAGGCTAGGACTATCTTCGATCACTAGGTTGATTTGAGTCCGAGCATCAGTAATGGAATCTAGCCAACTATCCGAGCGACGCTGAGGTTGATGTTGCCACTTGAGCAGATGCAACAGAAGGCGAGTTAATTGACTGGCAATTGCTCGCCGTTCACTTTTGCCCAAGTCTTCAACCTCCTCAATTAGATGCTCCAGGTCGATCTCATGCCAGCGACGTTCCCGCAACAGTTTGGCTGTCCGCTCAATCCACAAATTGAAGTCTGCTGTATGGGTTGCGCTCACGATTTGCCCCTTACCTTCCACTGATAGGTCACCAGCTTTGCCCAGTAGCATCTAAATGATAGTGTGTTGACACTGAATTAAGTCTTTTTATTGCGTTTGGTCGCCCTCATTTACCAAAAATTTCTGATGGAAGGGCGATCGCTTTTTCGCCCGCTCCAGTAGACCTGGAATAATTGCACACATAGGTAGGAGGTTGAATTTCTGAGCCTAGACGAGGGTCGTTAATCGGTTGAGTGGCAACAACTTTCAAGGGAATTTCGCCTGCCCACACGGGTAGTGCGTAGTCAGCTTCATCATCAACAGGTGGCCCCGTCCGTACCTTTGCAGAAGCTTCACTGAGTGGTAGCGCCAAAACCAAAGTTCCTGCAAGTTCCTGACGGCTAGGCGGACGCACCTCTGCCCACCGCCCAGCAACAATATGCTCAGAAAAAGCATAGAGCGCTTCCAGCTTCTGATCAGTATCCTGTACAGTTGTGGCTGTCCCAAACACTACGACTGATCTGTAGTTCATTGAATGATGGAATGCTGAACGAGCTAGCACCAAACCATCAATCAAAGTCACAGTTACACAGACATCAATACCTGTCTGTAGCGATCGCAGCATCCGGCTGGCAGGTGAACCATGAATATAGAGCTTATCCTCAACTCGTCCGTAAGCAGTCGGGATAACGTAGGGCTGTCCATTGGCGACAAATCCGACATGGCACACCAACCCTTCATCCAAAATTTGGTAAACCAGATCGCGCTCATAATGCCCTCGTTTCGGCACTCGCTTAAGGGTAGTTCTTTGCGTCGGGGTAAAGTTCTCTTCACTGACTTCCGGTGCTTTGTAACTCATGACCTTTGCCTCTTAGCGCTACATAGCTAGAGTAATTAGCTAAGTGGTCTTGCACAAGCACCACTTTTGTACTTAATAACCAGTCCACTTTCACAACCAGTATGGACTTAGCGATTACCCTTGACCCCCAAGTTGCACTACCTCTGCACCGTCAACTGTATGAGGAGTTGCGACGAGCAATCCTTACAGGGCGATTAACGTCAGGACAGCGTGTTCCTTCAACACGAACTATGGCTCAGTCTCTTGGAGTCTCGCGTGCTACTGTGACTCTGAGCTACGAGCAACTTCTGAGTGAGGGTTACCTCCAAGCGGTTAGGGGTTCAGGAACATTTGTCTGTCAGCAACTCCCAGATGACCTATTGGAAGTTGCACCCATTCAGTCCTCTGTAAATGCAGCACCTTTGCCGAAGCAACTATCAGCTTATGGTGTCAGTCTCACAGGTAATGACTTGTTGAGACCAAAAGAACCAGAGGCGACGATTTACTTTCGCTACGGACGACCTGCAATTGACCATTTTCCGTTGAAGCTGTGGCGACGGCTTTTGTCACGCCATTGCCGCTTTAGCTCAGATATATTCGGCTATGCTCAAGACTCGCGAGGATATAAGCCATTGCGGGAAGCGATCGCGTCTTACATATCCCGCTCTCGCGCTGTACAGTGCCAACCTGACCAAGTAATTATCGTCAGTGGTTCCCAGCAAGCCCTTGACTTGGTAACACGCTTGTTGATTGATCGCGGTGACTGGATTGCAATGGAAGATCCAGGTTATCTAGGAGCAAGACGCACGTTCCTAGCGCAAGGGGCTTGTCTACATCCTGTAGCTGTTGATGAATCAGGATTCATGGTCAAGAGTTTAGCAACTGCCCCAGGAGCAATCAAACTCGTTTATGTAACTCCATCTCACCAATTCCCTACAGGTGCCATCTTGTCGCTGCCACGACGGTTAGAGCTACTGGCGTGGGCACAAAAGACAGGCGCAACAATTATAGAGGACGATTATGACAGTGAGTATCGGTATAGCGATCGCCCAATTCCTGCTTTACAAGGACTAGGCTCAAGTGACTCAGTAATTTACATTGGCACCTTCTCGAAGGTACTATTTCCCGCCTTACGAATGGGCTATCTGGTTGTGCCACCGAGTTTAGTATCTGTATTTGACCGTGCCAAGTGGCTTATAGACCGTCAATCATCACTGTTAGATCAACACGTTCTTACAGATTTTATTAAAGAGGGACATCTAGAACGCCATATTCGGCGGATGCGTAACCTTTATGACCAACGTCGTCGGACGCTTGTGCAAGCTCTATTGCAGCATCTGGGAGAGCAAGTAACGATTTTGGGTAAGAATGCAGGGCTGCATCTAATGATACGGTTGCATACCCACTTGAGTGAGCAAGAAATCCTGAATCGGGCGGCACAAGTGGGCGTGGGCTTAATCTCTGCCTCTTCTTACTACATTCAGAGTGGTAGTACGAATGAGTTTGTCCTAGGTTATACCGAACTCAATGAGCCGCAAATTCAAGAGGGAGTCCGCAGATTATGCCAAGCACTGTCGTAACGGGAGCGTGCTTGCTTGGCAGCGTCTGGATCAACCTTGTCCAGGTAACCTAGAACAGCGTCGATGGAGGCGTGCATACTATAGAGGTCAAGCCCATAAAAGCTCACTTTACGGGCATTTTGAGGTAACGCATCGTTATACTGACGTAGCCAATTGATGAAGTTAAGTACATCCGTGTTGCGCCACATCCAGGTTGGAAAGTCTTGGAATTCTCCTAAAGCTTCAACTGCCGTAGCATCATCATTGACACCTCGGACATAGCGGTTCACGCGGTAAGCATCAGGCCAATCTGCCTCAGGTAAACCGTAAAGCTCACTACAAAAGCAAGGTTTTTGACTTTTGACTTCCAAGGGAGCGGCACTAGTTTCTTAGCCCCTTACCCACCAACATGGCGTCCTGCCAGCAGGATGGCATCTGCAATATCAATGTCTCTATCACCATCTGCATCCAGGAAGGCATTGAGTACTGGATTGCCGCCTTGGGAATGCTGCGCTTTACTGCCAGTTTTCAAGAAGTTCAACACCAAGGGAACTAGAATCGGCAACATATCTTGAATCGTTGCAGCATTCAACCCGGTTCGGTTGGCAATCTCTTGCACAATGCCCTCTACTTGAGGAGAGTTAAAGAGTACATTAACCGCTTGATCGTTAGGATAAGTGCCACTGTAGCGATCGACCACGGCTTCTGCCTGTGCCGTACCCTCTGTAGTCCGCTTTTGCTGCAAAGCAGAGCGAATATGGTTTCCGACAATCAACAGCATCGAGCGCACAGTCAATGCGTCTGTACCATACGTGTCCCCTAGCTGCTGCACGGTATTAAGCATCACAGCCATTTGACCGGAAGTGGCATCCTGATCAGGATTATCAAGGGCACTCAAAACTTGGTTGAGAATGTTCATAAAAATCTTCCCGCCTGGAAACCCCGTCCCCTTGTAGGCGGGGAGGAAGGCGAGGCAGGGTATAACGCCTTCCATGATTGAGTTTCACTCCTGTCTTGCTGTAGCAGAAATTGTGCTTGTCCCGCCCTGCTAATTAACCTAGTCAGTTTGGCTTAATGTTTAGCTGTTCACACAACAAGCACTCAAAACTATGCACATGGTGTCTCATTAAATAACACTATCGACTCATGTAGCGCCCTGCCATCTGCAAGGCATCAGCCATATCAACGTCGCCATCGCCATCGGCATCTAAGAAGGTTTGGAGAACAGGGTTTGAACCTTGAGGGTTTTGGGTACTGTTACCCGTTTGAAGAAGCTTCAAGACTACGGGAACCAGGATTGGCAACATTGCTTGAATCGTAGCGCTACTTAATCCTGTCCTTTGTGCTGCTTCTTGAACAATCTGCTGGATTTGAGGAGCATTAAAGAGCATCTGGACAGCTTGATTGCTGGGATGAGTGCCACCGAATTGATTGACAAAGTCTTGAGTTTGCTGATTGCCAGCAGTGTTTCGCTTTTGTTGCAGAGCCGAGCGAGCATATTTTCCTACAATTGAGAACACCGATTGAACGGCTGAAGGGTCGGCATTGGAATTGTTACTCAATTGTTGAACAGTACTGAGGACATCGCCTATCTGACCTGAACTAGCTTGCTGTTCAGGATTGTTTATTGCGCCTAAAATCTGGTCAAAGAGTCCCATAGTTCGTTTTACTCAAAAATTCACTGCTTTTGAATATCGCACAAGTTAAAGGTGGCTTGCCTCTAACCTAAAGAAGGAAAATCTCTCTTCCCCTGTCTATTTCAGATTAGACACCCATGAACAGGAGTACACAAAGATTGCTATGAAAATCCCTCTCCCCTGCCACCTACCACCTAACACCTATTTTCAGATTAAATTTACACGATGAGATTTTTCGGCGGTGGTAGCTAGCGAGTCGAACTGGTTATGGGGTTTAGAAGTATATTGATGTTTGATTGGAAGTGCGATCGCAAATTCTGTACCAACTCCCTCCTCAGAATTACAAGTGATTTTGCCACCATGTTTCTCGACTATAATCTCTCGACTAATGGCTAAACCTAATCCTGTTCCCACACCTCTAGGTTTCGTCGTAAAGAAGGCATCAAATATCTTTGCCTGATTCTCTGGAGAGATGCCCAAACCGTTATCTGTAATTTTAATAATAACTGAATTCTGATCTTGGCATTCTATTGTAATGGCAATCAGCTTACTTTCGCTTAATTTTTCTAAAGCATCAATCGCATTACTGAGCAGATTCATAAATACCTGATACAGTAGACCCGCATAGCCTTCAATTGCTGGAATATTGTCATAGTTCCGAATCACTTTAATCTCTTTTTTCAGGCGATTATTCAGGATAAGGAGGGTGCTATCCATGCAAGCGTGTAAATCGACAGGATGCGGGTTTGACTTATCAAGCCTAGAGAAGTCTTTTAAGCTAAGAACAATTTGAGTTGCACGTTCTGCACCAAGTTTCATCGATTGTAATACTTTCGGCAAGTCTTCTTTTAGAAACTCTAAGTCAATTTCCTCCTGCATTTCTTGGATAGCTTCTGAAGGGTGAGGAATCTCAGCAGTGTAGGCTTCTAGAAGCACTAAGAGTTTTTCAACATAATCACTAGCATAAATCAAGTTGCCATAGATGAAGTTCAGAGGATTATTGACTTCATGGGCGACTCCAGCCATCATTCGCCCTAGGCTAGACATCTTCTCACTTTGTATCATCTGATCTTGACTAGCCGCTTTTTGTTCTTCAAGAAGCTGCTTCACCTGTTGAATCAATTCATTGAATGAGAGAGTTAAAGCTCCCACTTCATCTTTAGTAGTTATGGGCGCTTGTAAGTCAAAATTCTTTTCTTTGGTAACTTTCTGAGCAATGTTTGTTGTTGCTTGAATTGGCATAGCGATCGCACGACTGATGTACATCACTAACAAAACAGCGATCGCAACCGATAATAAGATGCTAGCCGTAACGATTTGAAATCGAATTTCCTGAGCTGTATCATAATATGCCTTCGCTTGTTCATAGTCCTCATGAGCAAGGTTGACAAGTTCAGTAAGGTCATCAGAAAAAGTATCAAATTTAAAAGCAATTGGACTATCGTTAAAATCTAAAAGCACTTGTTGTGCCACCTTGATTTCTTCTGAATCTAAATTTAACGAGGCAATTTGCTTCAAATTTTTGTCGGATTGTTCTATGTACGCTTCGGGAAGACCTTCATAAGCTTGCATAAAGCTTTTTATTGAAGCATAATTATCATTTAAATTTGGATATTTAGGTTGTTTTAGATTACTGTTGGATGATTTATAAGTAGACCATAATTGCTTAAATTCAGCAGAATGCTCAAGGTAATGAGCATACTCACTCTGCCAAGGTTTCGATTTTCCTATAAGGAAAATAAACTGTTGCTGATGTGCCAGTGTCTGGAGGCTACTCGTTTGCAAGCGATCTAAAGAATGTATCTCCTTCATAGCGCGTTCTTTTTGCGCTTCGGCTTGTTGCTCGTAGTGATTGGCGATCGCAAGTCCAACAGTCGTCCCTAAAACGGCAATACCGAGTGCTAGCGCATAGCCAAAAGCGATCTTTTGACGAATGCTTAAACGTTGAGATACCCAGCCTATCGCGTTTTTGGAAGGCAACTGAAGCTGATTTGGGAGAGATTGAGGGTTCACTATAAATGAAAGCTCCTTAAAGTGGTAGAAAAATATTTATTCTCAGTTGCCTAAGGGTGACTTCCCAAAGCCACCCCTCATTAAAATTATCCTTCCTCCCTGAGATAGATGCTAGAAGCAAGGTTCTACAATACCCTTTCCTACTCATCTGAATTATATTAACTCCAAGCTCAGATTGATGTAATTCGTGTATTTACCTCAGCATTCATCAAAGTAAATAGCTTTCAGCTAAGACTTGAAGGAAACTTGAAGGAGATTTAAACTTTTACCAAAAGTTATACTTCCGAGGATTGCGTAGGAGCATCAAACCTGCTGAGTGCTGATGGCTTTGTGATGAAAATAGCTACTCAGACTTTGCCGTTTTAAAATGTGAACAAAAAGCCCAATTCATTACATGCCCCTCTCACGCCTATTAACGCTGATTCTCGGTCTTAGCCTAATTCTGGGGTTAATGCTTTGGCTGATTAATTCTTTATATCGGCTGTATATCCAAATTTCGTTTACAACTCCCTTGCTAGCGAATTTGCTGCTCTTGCTGCTGATTTGCCTAATTGGGATGTTAATTGTTGCCTTTATTTACTATGTAGGGCTATTTCAGCGATCGCGCAAAGAATCCCGCAGACGTCGCTTAACTCCAAAAGTACCCGTTGAGAAAACAGAGGCAGCCGAGGAAACGCTCAAAGCAATACGGCAGCAAGTAACACAGATTCAAGATGAAGTGGCACGACAAGAATTACTCAGTCGTTCACGAGAGATTGAAGCCATTTTAGCCCGTGGAGAATTACTAGTTGTTGTTTTTGGTACAGGTTCAGCCGGGAAAACATCGCTTGTAAACGCGCTCATTGGGCGGATGGTGGGGCAAGTCGGTGCGCCGATGGGGACAACAGAGGTAGGGGAGACGTATAGCCTGAAGTTGAAGGGATTAAACCGTCAGATTCTAATTACCGATACACCAGGGATTTTAGAGGCGGGAGTAGCAGGGACAGAACGGGAGCAAATGGCGCGGCAGTTGGCAACGGAAGCTGATTTGTTGTTGTTTGTTGTCGATAATGATTTACGGCAGTCGGAATATGAACCACTACGTCGCTTAGCAGAGATTGGGAAGCGTAGTCTCCTTGTCCTGAATAAAACTGACCTTTATTCGGAAGCTGACAAGGAAACGATTTTGGCACGGTTGCGGCAGCGAGTGCGAGGATTTATTGCGGCAATAGATGTAGTTGCGATCGCAGCCAATCCTCAACCTGCACAGCTAGAGACAGGCGAAACTCTCCAACCCGATCCAGACATCATGCCACTCATCAAACGCCTTGCTGCCGTTTTGAGAGCCGAAGGGGAAGACTTGGTAGCTGACAACATCCTCCTACAATCCCAGCGCTTAGGAGAAGAAGCTCGACGTTTGATCGACAACCAGCGCAGACGACAGGCGGAAAAGGTGGTGGAACGCTTTCAGTGGATTGGTGCAGGTGTCATCGCCGTGACTCCTTTACCTGTGGTGGATTTGTTGGCAACGGCTGCTGTTAATGCCCAAATGGTCATTGAAATTGGCAGAATATACGGCTGTGAACTGAATATGGAGCGAGGACGGGAGCTAGCGCTTTCTTTGGGCAAAACGCTTGCAAGTTTGGGGATTGTTAGAGGGGCGATCGAATTAGTCTCAAGGGCGCTTCAGCTCAATGTTGCCACCTATCTTGTTGGTAAAGCGATTCAGGGAGTTAGTGCAGCTTATCTGACACGTATTGCGGGTAAGAGCTTTATTGAGTATTTCCGTCATGATCAAGACTGGGGAGATGGTGGGATTACTGAGGTGGTACAACGGCAGTTTCAGTTGAATCGCAAAGATGAATTTGTTAAGGCTTTCATTGCCGAAGCGATCGCACGGGTTGTCAGACCTTTAGAAGCCCGATCTACTGAGGAAGAGGAACCCAACTTACCGGATGACCGTTCTTGAATTCAAAATTCATAACTTGAACTCGCTTGTATTTAATCTTTAAGCTGCAATGGATATTCTTCCGTTGCCTTTAAGGAAAACTATACTGCAACTGAGGAAAGCGATCGCTCTCTCCCCAAATCAGCAGCGGTATCATGGCAAATGAACCTCTAACTGTTGGTTAGTGCCATCTAACCCGCTACAAAGCTGATGAACGCCGATCGCACACAACTCCCCGAAGCTACCCAACCTAGTTTTCAACGACCAGAACTGCTTGCCCCAGCAGGGAATTGGGACTGTGCCAAAGCTGCTGTGGAAAACGGGGCAGATGCCATCTATTTCGGGTTGGAGCGGTTTAATGCGCGAATGCGGGCGCAAAACTTCACAGAGGCAGACTTGCCCCGCTTGATGGCATTCCTGCATCGTCGGGGAGTGAAAGGTTATGTCACCCTCAACACGCTGGTCTTTCCTAAGGAATTGGTAAAGGCAGAGCAGTATCTTCGTACAATTATTGCGGCGGGTGTCGATGCTGTTATCGTTCAAGATGTTGGGATTTGTCGTCTTATTCGCCATCTCTCGCCCGATTTTCCCATTCATGCCTCTACTCAGATGACCATTACCAGTGCGACTGGGGTGGAATTTGCTAAATCACTTGGCTGCCAGTTGGTTGTCTTGGCGCGTGAATGTTCTCTCAAGGAAATCAACAAAATTCAGAAGCAGCTTGCACAACGGGATGCCTCACTGCCGCTAGAAGTTTTTGTGCATGGTGCTTTGTGTGTTGCCTATTCTGGTCAATGCTTGACGAGTGAAGCGTTAGGGGGGCGTTCTGCTAATCGGGGAGAGTGTGCCCAAGCTTGCCGAATGCCTTATGAGCTAATTGCTGATGGCAAAGCGGTGGATTTGGGCGATCGCAAATACCTGCTCAGTCCCCAAGACTTAGCGGGGTTAGAGGTTCTGCCAGAGTTAGTCAGAACAGGGGTGAGTTGCCTGAAAATTGAAGGTCGCTTGAAAACACCAGAATATGTTGCCAATGTCACTCGCGTTTATCGACAAGCGCTGGATCGGGTGATGGCGGAGACAGAAAGACCTAACCCCCTAACCCCCTTCCCTGCAAGGGAAGGGGGAACTCAAGCTCCTCTCTCCGTGCCGGGGTGGGGTGAACCCAACCAATACCAGGTAAAGAACCAAGAACGCTACAACCTAGAGATGGCTTTCTCGCGTGGAGTCCATACAGGTTGGTTTCGAGGAATTAATAATCAGGAACTGGTTCATGCCCGCTTTGGCAAAAAGCGTGGGGTTTACTTGGGTGAAGTCACCCGTATCCGCAATGAACAAGTGATACTGCGGTTGCAAGCGCCAGTCAAACCGGGAGATGGTGTTGTCTTTGACAGTGGTCATCCAGAAGCAAAGGAAGAAGGGGGGCGAGTCTATGCCGTGGAACAGCGAGGTCAAGAAACCATACTGACATTTGGGCGACGTGACTTAGATTGGCGACGGATAGACATCGGCAATAAAGTCTGGAAAACCAGTGACCCAGAACTAGATAAGCAACTGCGCCAGAGTTTTGCTGGAGATAATCCGCAATTTCAGCGTCCGATTGACCTGGAAATTCATGGAGAAAATGCTCAACCATTAACCGTAATTGCCCGTGACGAACTCGGTCATGTTGTTCAGGTCGAGTCCTCAATGCCCCTAGTCGAAGCGCATACGAAACCCCTAACAATAGAGCGTTTACAAGAACAGTTAGGTCGTCTGGGGAATACGCCTTTCTGTTTAAAAGCATTGACTAATCACCTCATTGGTGCAGTTATGCTACCTGTAAGCGAGTTGAACCATCTGCGGCGCGAGGTTGTGACACAGTTGGAGGAATTGCGATCGCTACCCAAATACTGGCAACTCAACTCAAACGATTCCCTTCAAGATTTACTCCCGATCTCCTCATCTCCCGATCTCTCCATCTCGCCATCCCTGATTGTGCTGGTGCGAAACTTGAAGCAACTGCAAGCGGCACTCCAAGCAGGAATTGAGACACTCTATTGTGAATTTGAAGACCCCCGTGCTTACCGAGAAGCCGTGCAGTTAGTTCGACAGAATCAAATTTCAAACCAAACCATCTGGGTTGCGCCACCTCGGATTACCAAACCAGGGGAGAACTATATCTTGCAGCAAGTACGATCCTGTGAAGCGGACGGCTATCTGGTGCGTAACTTTGACCAGTTACAGTTCTTTGCAGCAGAGCGTTGCCTTGGGGATTTCGCCCTCAACGTTGCCAATCCTTTGACAGCAGACTACTTTAAGCAGCAATTTGGGCTGGAACGACTTACACCATCTTACGACTTGAACATCAACCAATTGGAAGAGTTGCTTACTAGTTGCCCATCTCATTGGTTTGAGGTAACAGTTCATCAGCATATGCCCATGTTTCACATGGAACATTGTGTATTCTGTGCCTTTCTATCAACGGGGACGGACTACACCAACTGTGGACGACCCTGTGAGAAGCATGAGGTGAAGTTACGCGATCGCGTTGGTACAGAACATATCCTCCAAGCGGATGCTGGCTGTCGGAACACCATATTCAATGGCACCGCCCAAACCGGAGCAGAATATGTGCAACGTTTGATAGAACTGGGTGTGCGCTACTTCCGAATTGAATTTGTCAACGAAACACCTGATCAGGTAAAGCAGACGATTCATCGCTACAACCAACTGCTACAGGGAGAGATTACAGGTTCTCAACTCTGGAAAAAGCTGAAGCTGCAAAATCAGCTTGGCGTAACTCGCGGGCCTTTGGGAGTATCCACACCTGTTATCCATTGACAATCCAACCCTTTGAACAGCGATTCTTGGCATCAAGAAACTTCAACTGGTGGTAAAGCATTGAAATCAATGCCACATTAGCACCAGCAGCACTAGCAGAACGCAATGGATTACCGACAATTGCTTCTACTTCCAAAGGACGCTTTTCATCATAGTCAATCTTCATGCTGGTGCGGTATGGTGTCATCTTTTCTGTATGGTCGAGCATTTGTTGGATAACGCGATCGCTAATCATACGGCCAGCCGCTGCTGCACCAGCAACCACTTCACTCATCAACTGCTCAACTAATAACCGAGCATCTTCATCAGCCATTAATTCATCCGTTGTGGCATCCAGAACTACAGAAAGCCCATTGTAGGGGATGTTCCAGACTAGTTTCTGCCAGCGAACAAGCAACAGGTCTTCTGCTAACTGGATGGGGATAGCAGAACGTTCAAAGTCACCAGCAATTTGACGCATTCGTTCAGTAATGCCACCCGGTTGATAGTTAGGAGTATATTCGCCAAGCTTAATTTCCTTGTAGTCGAGGTGGCGGATATGCCCCGGTTCCACTTTATTGGAACACAAGAAACACAAGCCCCCAATTACCCGTTGTGTTCCAACAATTTGGGCAACGTCCTCTTCGATATTTAGACCGTTTTGCAATACCAAGACTACACCCTTATCCTTAACCACACTGGGTAGCATCTCAGGCAGCAGGTGGTTTTGCGTTGTCTTGAGGGCAACAACCACAACGTCACAAGCTGGCATTTTCGCAACATCCTGATAAGCATTGACGTGAGGGAGAATAAAATCGCCGTCTGGAGATTCAACAATCAGACCATGTTCCTTAACATGTTCATAGTCGCTACGCAACAAGAAATGAACATCCAAGCCTGCTCGTTGTAGACATGCACCATAGTAACCACCCAAGGCACCTGTGCCAAGGATGGCGTAAGTGCGATTAGATGTTGAGTTCATCTCAAATTCCTCCTGTCTTGCTTGTTCCTGGACACCCTCACTCCTGATTCCTCTCCAATCAACGGAGAAGAGGAACCTCCTGCATCAAGTAGCCCTCGACTACTTCAACCCCTTGGGGAAGCTGACTGACAGGCGCGGGTATCATCTCGCCTCGGAAGTCCAAGAATTGGACAAGGAGGAGATAAGCGATCGCTAAAAGGATTGAAATCGCCCCAGTAATAATTGCAACTAGTTTTGAACGATCCATCTGTTTTCTCTAAACAAAGTTTTTGTGGTATCCCTATATCAAACTCTGCCACAGAGAACGTGCTACTGAACAACGACCACAACTTCTTCGGTCAAAATCTCCGGGGCTGCTCCCTTGCCTTACAGGAGCCTATATAGAAGATTGGGGGATCACAAGTGAGACAACGTTGGATAATAGACAATGGAGATATATTTCTAGGCGATTGAGTAGAAATAAACCCCCATCAACTTAATCAATTTCAGGTCAATCTGCCCTACGATTGATGCAATTTTTGGGGTTGCTTAATAGATAATAGTATGCCAGTTCTACCTGCAACGGTGGATTCTCGCATTACTTGGTACTGCCTAAAATATAACTTGCATAATCTGAAAGCAACCATTCATTTAGAGCTGAAACGGCAGTGCATCACTAAGAGGTTCTATGAATAAGCCACGTCTGATTTTCTCCCGGTATAATCCCTTAAAACGTGAACGACGGAGAAAACTACTTGCAGTTGCTTCTAGTGCTGGAGTGTCTGCGCTGCTAATAGGCACAACCCTATTGGTAACCAACCACAGTAGCCAGATCAAGCAATGGAGTGTCTGGCTCCCCTTTCAGGAACAAAACCCTTTGATGCAAGGGAAAAAAGTCAATACATCAGTGCTTCAACTTGTGTCACTCCCGAAGAAACAGCGGACAGAGCAACTAGAAGTGTTAGCGTCGGGAGAGCGAAGTGTTTTTAGTCCGCAGCAAAACGCTGTCACCTCCATCTCCCTTGAGCTAGAACCCCTAGATCGCTCTCGCGCCCGTTACTTATTGGCGGCTGATTTAATTGAGCAGGAGCAGGGAGAAAAGGCGCTTCGTTGGTTAGAAGGATTAGAGTGGGACTATCCTGTATTGGCAGCACAAATTCTCCTCAAGCGCGCACGCGCTTATGAACTTACGGGTAACAAGGCTAAAGCGCTAGAAGCTTGGCAAGATTTGCTCAAACGCTACCCTAATGAGCCACAAGCTGCCGAAGCGTTGTATCAAATCTCTTCAAGCGATCCGCAGTACTGGAAAACAGCAGGTGTGGAATTTCGCCCTCACCCAATCTCAGATCCAGTGCGACACTGGTACTCCTTCTCAGCCGATGATCCACAATACTGGGATATAGCTATTACTCAATTCCCTTCACATCCTCGAATTCTACAAATAGCCCGTGATCGGCTCAAGGAAAATCCTCGTCAGCCACAACTGATGTTGTTATTGGCAAGGTATGCCTTTGATACACCAGATATTAGCTTGGTACTCGACAAACTAGTAAGCCGATACGGTGAGGCAGAAGGGCGCAACGACAAGCCCCTGATCCAGCCAGAAGATTGGGAAGCGATCGCTCTCGGCTATTGGAACGAGCGAAAATATGGTCAAGCGAGTACCGCATACACCAAAGCTCCACGCACACCCCGTAATGCCTACTTGGTCGCACTGGGACTTCAGTATGCTGAGCATCCACAAGACGCGATGCTTGCTTACAAAAAAATGGGGCGCGACTTCCCTCATGCTGAGGAAACACCGACTGCTCTACTCCAAGTTGCTCAATTGAAGCCAACTACAGAGGTACTACCATTACTTGACAAAATCGTTAATCAATTCCCTGACCATGCTGGTGAGGCACTCTACGCCAAAGCCGTAACCCTTGATAGCCTTGGAAACGACAAAGCCGCCGCTCAAACTCGTCAATTGTTGTTAACTAAGTATGGCAATTCTGAGGCAGCAGCAGATTATCGCTGGCAGGTGGCTCAATCAAAGGCAAAAGCAGGAGATTTAGAAGCGGCGTTCAAATGGGCGAAGCCGATTGCGACAAACAACCCCGACAGTCATCTGGCTCGTCAGGCAGGCTTTTGGGTCGGCAAATGGGCGAATAAGTTAGGGTATCAGCAGGAAGCAAAAGCCGCGTTTGAACAGGTAGTCGCTAATCACTCGCAGTCTTACTATGCGTGGCGGTCGGCAGTGCAACTCGGCTGGGATGTGGGAGACTTCACAACCGTGCGTAAGCTAAATCCTCAAGTCATTTTGCCTGCTACACGACCACCTCTACCTATGGGTTCTCCCGCATTGAAAGAACTTTACCAACTTGGTCAAGAACGGGATGCCTGGATACTCTGGCAAGCTGAATTTCAAAACCGACTCCACCCAACTGTTATGGAGCAATTCACTGATGGTTTACTGCGTATGGGTGTAGGCGACTATTTAGGAGGAATTGCTAAGATTTCGAGTCTGGAGGATCGCGAAAAACCTGAAGAGCAAGCCCAGTATCAGGCTCTCCAGCAACAACTAACCTACTGGCAAGCCTTATATCCAACTCCATTTCTAGAACTCATCGAAGAGCAGTCACAAGAGTTTGGTGTTAATCCTCTGTTGGTGACGGCTGTAATTCGACAGGAGTCTCGATTCGATCCAGAGATTCGTTCCAAGGCGGGTGCTGTTGGCTTGATGCAGATGATGCCCAATATTGGTGCCTTGGTGGCTAAACGAATCAAGTTGAAGAACTATGCTCTTGATAATCCCAACGACAACATTAAGTTAGGGACGTGGTTGCTTGATGAGACTCATCAAGCCCACAAAGATAACTCTTTATTTGCGATCGCAAGTTACAACGCAGGTCAGAGTAACATCTCCCGATGGATTAGGGAGAAGCAACCCAAAGATCCAGATGAATTTGTTGAAACTATCCCGTTTGATGAGACGAGAGATTACGTCAAGCAAGTTTTTGGCAACTACTGGAATTACTTACGGTTGTATGATCCTCAGGTGCAAGCGCGGTTGGATAAGCACTCAGCTACCCAATCAACAGCAATGCATCAGTGACCCCTCGCTCATTGATACTGTGGTTAAACAAAGCAGGCTCTGAAATCTTCTCTGAGTTTTGCTTCGTCTAGATTACGACCAATGAAGACAAGTTGATTATTACGGGTTTCCTCAGGCTTCCAAAGGCGATCGCGTGTACCCTCAAACAGCATATGAACGCCTTGAAAGACAAAGCGATGGTCTTCCCCTGAAAGATTGAGAATACCCTTCATCCGGAAAATATCGGGTCCCTGAGTTTGCAACAGCTTGCTCATCCACTGTTGCAACTTTTCTCCATCCAGTTCACCCGACTCTACCAGTGCCACAGAATACACCGATTCATCATGTTCATGAGCATCTTCACTCAAAAATTGCGGGTCAATTTCCAAAGCGCGATTCAAGTCAAAGGCATTGACCCCCAAAAGAGCATCCATCTCTAACTCTGAGTTGCGGGTGCGGTAAACTTTCGCCATCGCATTCATCCCTCGAATCCGCTTCTCCAACTCATCTAGCTGTTCTGCTGTCACCAAGTCAGTTTTGTTGAGCAAAATCACATCGGCAAAAGCAATCTGCTCTTGTGCCTCGCTGCTGTCCCAATGTTCCCAGATATGCTTGGCATCCACCACCGTCACTACAGCATCAAGCTGCATCTGTTCGCGCATATCCTCATCGACAAAAAAGGTTTGAATCACGGGTGCGGGGTCAGCTAAACCCGTAGTTTCAATTACCAAATGGTCGAATTTATTGCGCCGCCGCATCAGATTGCTGATAATCCGAATCAAATCCCCCCGCACAGTGCAGCAGATGCAACCGTTGTTCATCTCAAAGATTTCTTCATCGGTGTCAATGACCAGTTGGTTATCGATACCGACTTCACCGAACTCGTTGACAATCACAGCAACCTTAAGCCCGTGTTCGTGGGTAAGGATGCGGTTGAGGAGTGTTGTTTTCCCCGCTCCTAGGTAACCTGTCAGAACGGTAACTGGTACAGAACTTGATGAGGTGGCAGTAACCATAGTTTGATTATTTTCCTGTAATGATAATCATTATCAGACATTGCTAACAATTTGCAACTGTTGCTAATGCCGAATTGATTATCTATGTCTGTCTGCCTTAACTAACAGTTCCCAGAAAATCCTTAATGATTGGTGCAATGAGGCTGGCATACTCTTCATTCATTCCCAAGGAACCAGGGAGTGTAGTGGATTGGACACCAGGTAATTTAGCGATCGCATCCATTTCTTCCCTTGACTTAGGTGGCACCTTTTCACCAATGATTACCATCACAGGTGCGGGTAACGGTTGAAAGTAGGCGAGAAAGTCACTGCGTTCCTGTACCGGGTCAATCGCACCTGTCACAAATGCGGCAGGAGCATACCTTGCCCCCGGTTGCTGAGTAACTTGTCGCTTGTTGGCAATAAACTCTGGGGTTAACTGGGATTTATCCACATAAACATGACGCCCATACATCAGGCGTAGAAATGAGGAAGTCGTGTTCATCTGGTAGAGAACTTGACCGAAGAAAGGCGATCGCACCAACCCTCTCACACCACCAGCAACCTGCGGCGTTGCCCCCATTGTCGGTAGTGGGCCGCGCCATGTCGGAGCAACTAAGACAATTTTTGAACAGGAGTCTGGCGTATTTTTCGCCAACTGCATCGCATATCCTGCCGCATGACCAGCCGCAACTATAGCCGTGGGAGTATTCAAGATATCCCTGGCAAAATCTTGCAAAAACTGGTGGTACAAAGCGGATTGATACTCTAGAGGTAAACGATCCGAATCCCCAAAACCTGGCCAATCTAAAGCTATAACCTGAAACTGAGAGGATAAGCTTTGTGCAATACCCCGCATTTCGCCTCGTGTGGAGACGGTACTAAAAGCTGGCAGCAGTAACACAGGTGTTCCCTCACCAAGGGTTTCATAAACTACCTGGATTGGCTGTTCGTTCCAAGTCCAGCGGTAGTTTTGAATAACGCCTCCGATGCCAGTCGCTGTAGAGGCGGGTGTTGAAGTTGATTTTGTGAAAGACGTAGTAGCGTCTTGATTGCTAACAGTCATTATTATCCAACGTGCTAATAATGATTATTATTTTAGGGCTTGGGACGTTAGGTGATAGTCTGTAATTTCGCTAATGTTGTATTGCTGTTGCGGGTTCCAAACAACTGGCTAACTGTTCTTGCAGTTGCTCGGTTTTTAAGTCACGCCCGATGAATACTAACTGATTGCTAGGTGAATGTTGCCACTGAGTGGTTTGAAAGTCAGAGCGTTTGCCACTGAGCTGGAAAATGTGGCGTAGTTTGCTTTCTTTAAACCAGAGTAGACCTTTTGCCCGAAAAATGTTATCAGGTAACCTGTCAATGAAGGCTTGAAATTTTTCTAGGATAAAAGGGCGATCACTAATGAACGATACGGACATAAAGCCATCATTTTCTAAATGATCGCAATTAGCGTGATGATGTTCGTGGTCGTGGTGGGATTCACTTTCAGGATTTAGGTAGGTATTGGATTGGGAAAGCCCAACATCGAGAATAAGAGGCAGTGGAACTTTACCCTGTTCACACCGCAGTACCTTTGCTTCCGCTTTCACCGTGCGGATATAGTCTTCCAACTGGTCAACCGTTTTTTGTGGAACCAGGTCAATCTTGTTGAGCAGAATGATGTCTCCGTAGGCAATTTGATTAAAAGCGGCTGAGCTGTCAAAATGCTCTGGTGTGAAAGTTTCAGCATCTACAACGGTTAAAATTGAGTCAATTCGCGTGACATCACGTAATTCTGAGGTGAGAAAGGTCATCAGAATCGGTAAGGGGTCAGCAATGCCAGTGGTTTCAATCACTAAGTAGTCAATGTGTTCTTGACGTTCCAGAACCCGATGCACGGCATCAACTAAGCCAGCATTGATTGTGCAGCAGATACAGCCATTGCTCAATGCCATCATGTTTTCATCTACACTGAGCAATAGTTGCGAATCAATATTAATCTCACCAAACTCGTTCACTAAAACCGCCACTTTTAAGTTCTGACGATTTTGCAGAATGTGGTTGAGTAGAGTTGTCTTGCCACTTCCGAGAAATCCGGTGATAATCGTCACGGGTATCTCGCGTTCAAGCAAATCTAGGTTGTTGGTTTCTATCAGGTTGCTAAAGTTAGTCATGGCTATGGGGTTCGTGCAGCTACTGGGTAGACACTCTTAAAGAACGCTACTGTTGCAAAAATGTTCTATGGAGTTGGTGAAAAAGGCGATCGCCTTTTGAATTGGTGCTAGACTTGATTGCCTGGAGAAAGGTACTAATGTGTTCAGACGATAATGTCAGTAATCAAAGAGACACCTGAACCCGTGAGGGAAAGGCATCCAGGGTAAAGTCAAGTTAATGCATACCAAAGAATTAATTATCGAAGCGGGGCGCACAGAAAGCCAGTATTGGAAAGACCTCTGGCGCTACCGAGAATTGTTTTACTTCCTAGCTTGGCGCGATATTCTCGTCCGTTACAAGCAAACTGTAATTGGCATTGCCTGGGCACTGATTCGACCCTTCTTAACAATGGTTGTCTTCACTATAGTGTTTGGGGAACTGGCAAAGTTACCGTCTGAGGGTGTACCTTACCCGATTCTCGTCTTTTCCGCTATGCTTCCCTGGCAGTTCTTTTCTAGTGCGCTGAGTGAATGTAGCAACAGTTTGGTAAGTAATGCGAATTTAATTTCTAAGGTTTACTTCCCTCGCTTGATTGTGCCTACTAGTTCAGTGATTGTCAGTTTTGTGGATTTCCTGATTTCTGGAATGATCATGTTGGGGCTGATGGCGTGGTACAACTTTGTCCCAAATTGGCGTATTCTGACACTGCCAGTATTTATTTTGATTGCGTTTGCTGCGTCAATGGGCGTAGGGTTGTGGTTGTCAGCGCTGAATGTAAAATATCGTGATTTCCGCTATGTGGTACCTTTCTTAGTGCAGTTTGGTCTGTATATCTCACCTGTCGGTTTTAGCAGTAGTATTGTCCCCCAGAAGTGGCGTCTCCTTTATTCTCTAAATCCTATGGTAGGCGTTATTGATGGTTTCCGTTGGGCAATTTTAGGTGGTGAGTCAAACCTTTATTGGTCAGGATTTACACTATCGCTTGGATTAGTTGCCCTATTATTTATCAGTGGCATCTGGTACTTTCGCAAAACTGAACGCACATTCGCTGACGTGATTTAAGCCACAAAGCTAAGATTGGTTAGAACCGATATAGGTTGATAAACCAGAAAAAATATAAGCTCTAAAATGAACAACCTGTAATCCCCAATCTCTTTTGTTAATTATTTAATAAGTGGGTGTTAATTATGGATGAAAAGCAACTGATAGACGAGTTAAAGAAGTATAACTTCTTTCACATTATCAAGTTAACAGAAAACATTTCTACAGCAGGAGATCCAGATGCTGTGCCAATACAGGATGTGGCGCTTAGAGCTTTAAGGACAATTGATCTCAAAGACAAGCGAGTGCTTGATATAGGCTGTAGAGATGGCTTGTTTTCATTCGAGGCGGAAAAGCTTGGTGCTAGAGAGGTTATTGGCATAGATAATGATCTATCTCTTGGGGCAGTGAATTTATTAATTCCTTATTTAAAGTCAAACGTTAAGATGTATGAATTAAATCTTATGGATTTAACACCCGAAACATTTGGAATGTTTGATGTAGTAATATTTCCGGGTGTCTTATATCACCTAAGATATCCATTTTGGGCATTAAAACGGATTAAGGATGTCTTATATGAAGGAGGTAAATTAATTGTAGAGACAGCTATCAACATTGATGATAACAGCCGTGCTATGCTATTTTGTCCTCTAGCTTCTGATAGCCCTTATGGCGTAACAAATTGCACATTTTTCAATGTAAAAGGGCTAGTTGATACTCTCTCTAGCATGGAGTTAGTTACTCACGAAACAGAACTACTGTACACTCCAAAATTGTCCAACTCTACAAACTTTTTATCGACTATTAAAACTCGAATAAAGTCTTTAAACCTAGTCAAGCCCTATATAAAGCCATATGTAGATCGTATAACTTTAGTTTGCTCCAAGCAATCACAAAATGAAGCAACTATCCTCAATGAATATTGGAACAGTACACATAATACCTTTAAGGAGCCTCTGAAATAAAGTTAGGTGCATCAACGCTCCTCTATCGACCCGCTCTAAGGCACAAATCGAAGTGTATTAGATACGTTTTTAAACAAAAAGGTGTTAAGTATGGATGACAATCAACTTAGAGAAGAGCTTAAAAAATATGATTTTTATCACATTATTAAATTAACAGAAAATATTTCTACTTCAGGATATGAAGATTACGTGCCAATCCAGAATATGGCACTTAGAGCTTTAAGGTCACTCGACCTTAAAAATAAGAGAGTTCTTGATATCGGTTGTCGAGATGGTCTGTTTTGTTTTGAGGCAGAAAAGCTTGGTGCCAAAGAGGTGATTGGTATAGACAACGATTTATCACCTGGAGCGGTAAATCTATTAATACCTTATTTAAAATCAAACATTAAGATGTATGAATTAAATGTCCTAGATTTAAAACCCGAAACTTTTGGTCTGTTTGATGTCGTTATATTTCCGGGAGTCTTCTATCATCTCAGGTATCCTTTATGGGCATTAAAGTTGGTTAAAGACGTTTTGCAGGAAGGGGGTACATTAATCCTAGAAACAGCAATGTATATGGATGACAATAAACGGGCAATACTCTTTTGTCCTATTGGTTCTGAAAGTCCTTATGAAGAAACAAGTTGTACGTTCTTTAATATGAAAGGATTAACTGATTCCCTATCTAGCCTGGAATTAGTTACTCAAGAAACTGAATTGTTACATACTAAAGATAGGTTAAATAATCGGGATTTTTTATCGACGATTAAATCTCGTTTTCGTTTTTTAAAGCCAGAAGAACCTTACATCGATCGCGCGGTCTTTGTTTGTTGCAAGCAATCACAACCTGAAGCTACTTTGCTTAATGAATACTGGAACGGCACGCATAAGACTTTTAATTTCTTAACGGCTAAGAACCCTCAGGAGTGAAGCTGTATGCGTCAAAGCAGGTTGGTAGACGCGATAGCCACAAATCAAAAGCATGTCAGATAGGGTCATTAGAGTTGAGAACCTAGGTAAGAAATATATCATTGGTCACCAGCAACGGGAGCGTTATACTGCGTTGCGGGATGTTATTGCTAATGGAACCAAGTCTTTGGGACGCACCTTGCTCAAGCCGTTTGGCAAAAGGATTCCTGACCCAGATGTTGAGGAGTTTTGGGCACTGAAAGATGTATCGTTTGAGATAAAAAAAGGCGATCGCGTCGGCATTATTGGACGCAACGGTGCAGGAAAATCGACACTCCTCAAAATTTTGAGCCGCATCACCGAACCAACTAGCGGCCGCATTACTGTTAAAGGACGAGTTGCTAGCCTCTTAGAAGTGGGTACCGGATTTCATCCTGAACTAACCGGGAGAGAGAATATCTTTCTCAATGGTGCGATTCTGGGGATGAGCCGATTTGAAATCAAAAAGAAGTTTGATGAAATTGTTGCCTTTGCAGAGGTAGAAAAGTTTTTAGATACCCCAGTCAAGCACTACTCTTCTGGGATGTATGTTCGCTTAGCGTTTGCCGTCGCTGCACACTTAGAGCCTGAGATTTTGATTGTAGATGAAGTGCTTGCAGTGGGGGATGCTGAATTTCAGAAGAAGTGTCTGGGGAAGATGGAGGATGTCGCAGAGAAAGAAGGACGAACGGTGTTGTTTGTGAGTCATAATATGACGACCGTTCAAGTTCTCTGTCAGAGGGCTATTCTTCTAGAACACGGGCAAGTAAAAATAACGGGTTCACCAAAAACTGTAATCAGTCAATATCTTAGTGGCGACTTTGAAAATTTAGCCGAACGTGTCTGGATTTCTCCAAATTATGCTCCTGGTTGTCAGAGTTTACGCTTACATAGAGTGAGCATTTGCGATCGCACTGGAGTTACTACACCAGATATAGATATACAGCATCCTTTCAGTATCGAGGTTGAGTACTGGGTACTTCAACCAGGAATCAAAGCGGGAGCAACTATTTTGATCTGGAACCATGAGAGAACATTGATTCTTAGTTCTCTAAGCAATCATGAGCCAAACTGGCACGGGAAAACACGACCTCATGGTTTATTCAAAAGTGTTTGCCAATTTCCTGGAAATTTATTGAATAACGGTCGTCACAGCGTTTCGGTGCTGTTATGGAAAGATAACTATGTTGCCTCTACACATGAAGATGAAGTTTTGCACTTTAAGGTACACGAATCATCAGGAGGAGTACGTGGCGACTATTTCTCAAGTGATGATGATTGGGGTGGTGCAGTACGAGTCTTGCTAGACTGGAAGACCGATTATCTAGAGGAGAAAAAATAACGTTAAATTCACATCTCTGTTGAAAGTCGGGAGTAGGAGAAAATAACTTTTATGAATTTAACTTGGTTAACAAAAGAGGAAGTCGATGAAGCAGTAATGAAGAGATGTCTTCAGACAAATGTTGTCCTTGACATTGGTTCTGGGATTTGTCCTCAATACTTCGTTAAACCAAAGATACATATCTGCGTTGAACCTTACCTTCCCTATATTGAAAAGTTACAGCAATCGGGTGTAGATGAGTCCAGATATGTATTTCTTAATTGTCCTTGGGATGGGGCAATGAAAATTTTGCCGGATAAGTCAGTGGACTCAGTATTTGCCCTTGATGTAATTGAACACATGGAAAAGGAAGATGGCTTAAAGTTTCTCAAAGAAGCTGAACGAGTTGCCCGTCAGCAGGTTATGATTTATACCCCGTTGGGCTTCTATCCTCAAACTTACGACGACCCAAATAAATCAGACCGCTGGGGTATGGGTGGTGGTTATTGGCAAACCCATCGTTCGGGATGGTCTCCAGAAGATTTTGGTGAGGGTTGGGAGCTAATTTGCTGTAAAGAGTATCATTTTATTGATGAAGATGAGCAACCTTTGGAAAAACCTTTTGGTGCCATCTGGGCGTTTCGTAATTTTGGAGAAAGTCTAGAGAAAACAAAGAAAATGGACTCATTTGAAGAGGTAGCAACTGATGAGCTAGCCTTAGCATTGTGGAGGCGCACAACAAGAAAAGCGAAACAAATTTTAAACCCTTTTAAGATTAATAAATTGTCTAAGAATGTCGAGGAGAGAGCTTAAATTACAGATATTTATTAGCTAAAAAAATTAGATAGGCTTTAAGAGGTTATAAGCTAGTGCGTATTCTCATTCTGGGTGCTAATGGTATGTTGGGTCACAAGTTGACCCAAGTTTTTTCTCAACAATTTGAGGTACTCGCCACGGTGCGCTCTAGTACAGATACTTTTGCTGGACATCCAGTACTTGCTCAAGAACAGTTGTTGGGAAATGTATCGGTTGAGAATTTTGACAGTATTGTGCGTGCGATCGCACTTGCCAAACCCCAATATGTAGTCAACTGCATTGGCATTGTTAAACAACAGCTTGCCGCAAAAGATCCATTACCGAGCATCTCAGTCAATGCTCTTTTCCCACACCGTTTAGCTCAAGTCTGCCAAGCTGCCGGTATTCGCCTAATTCACATCAGCACAGATTGCGTTTTTTCAGGACACAAAGGAAACTATCTAGAAAGTGATGTGGCTGATGCAGAAGACTTGTACGGGAGAACTAAGTTACTGGGTGAGGTGGGTGGCGAAGGTTGTCTCACACTGCGGACATCAATTATCGGACGAGAGTTTGGAACTTCATACGGCTTAATTGATTGGTTTTTGAGTCAAGAAGGGAAATCTATCCGTGGATACAAGAAAGCTATATTCAGCGGATTCACGACTCATGCCCTTGCCGAGATTATTGCTCAAATTATCACCCAGCACTCAGATTTGCAGGGAATTTGGCACGTTGCCGCCGAACCGATCAATAAGTTTGAGCTTTTATCGCTAGTGAAAGAAGTATATAGACTGAATATCCAGATCGAACCGGATGAGGTATTCCTATGCGATCGCAGTTTAAATAGCGATCGCTTCAGACAAGCAACTGAATTCGTTCCTCCCTCTTGGCAAGACATGATCGAGCAGATGTATCAAGACCCAACGCCGTATTCCAAGCTCCGAGGTGATTATGCTATCAGGTAAAAGAATTGTCGTTACAGGCGGCACTGGCTCCTTGGGTAAGGTTTTAGTACGGCGCTTGCTGTCAGGGGAACTGGGTAGACCGAGTAAAATTGTTGTGTTCTCCCGTGACGAAGCCAAGCAACATACCATGCGGCTTGCCTATCAACGGCGGGAAACGGCTACCGATGAAGTGATTTATCACAATTTTGAGGAACTTTTGCAGTTTCAGATTGGGGATATCCGCAACTATCACAGTGTTAGTACCGTACTCCGCAATGCGGATGTTGTGTTTAACGCGGCTGCACTCAAGCAAGTTCCAACCTGCGAATACTTTCCCTACGAGGCAGTGCAAACGAACATTAGCGGTGCCGAAAATATCGTCCGTGTGATTCGCGAACATCAACTGCCAGTTGAAACGGTTGTCGGGGTATCTACAGACAAAGCCTGCAAACCCGTTAATGTGATGGGAATGACCAAGGCAATTCAAGAACGCATCATCATTCGAGCTAACTTGGATTGTCCGAATACTCGCTTCATTTGTGTTCGTTATGGGAATGTCCTTGCTTCCCGTGGTTCTGTAATTCCCTTGTTCCACTACCAGATTCGCCGTGGTGGTCCCGTTACGGTTACAACAAGGGAAATGACACGATTTCTCCTGAGTCTCGAACAAGCTGTAGATACTATTTTCGCGGCTGTGAAATATGGGGAACGAGGAGAAACTTATATCCCACGAGTGCCATCAGCCAGAGTCGTTGATGTTGCGGAAGTGCTAATAGGCGATCGCCCAATCCAAACCTTGATTAGTGGCATTCGACCCGGTGAAAAAGTCCATGAAATTCTGGTATCTGAAGAGGAAGCCTATCGCACCATCGAGCGAGGGGATTATTATGCGATTCTGCCAATGCTACCCGAACTGAGAGGCACGGCAAGTGTTGAAAGTCCACTGACCAAGGAATATAGTTCAGCAGATAATGTGATGTCGAAGTCTGAGTTGGCAAAGTTACTAGGACAGAACCATCTTTTGGTAGAAGACCAACCGGCATTTGAGGACGCTCTGGTTGCATGAAAGTTATGACAATTCTGGGCACACGTCCAGAGATTATCCGCCTGAGTCGAATCATTGAGAAGCTCGATCGCTTATGTCACCACGTATTAGTACACACGGGACAGAACTTCGACCCCAACCTCAGCGACATTTTCTTCCAGCAACTCGGTGTCCGAAAACCTGATTATTTCTTGGGGGTTCGTGGCGACACGTTTGGTGAACAGATTGGCAAGATTATTGCCGAAAGCGATCGCATTCTTGCTGCTGAAAAACCCGATAAGCTGCTACTACTTGGTGATACGAATAGTGCTCTTGCTGCAATTGTTGCCAAACGCATGGGCATTCCTGTCTATCACATGGAAGCAGGAAACCGATGCTATGACGATCGCGTACCGGAAGAGGTGAATCGCCGGATTATTGACCACAGTAGCGATATCTTGATGCCTTATACGGAGCGTAGTCGAGCTAATCTGCTTCGTGAGGGAATTGAGGGACGGCGCATCTATGTGATCGGCAACCCAATTTATGAGGTACTCCAGCATTATCAGGATGCGATCGCGAAATCAAACATATTATCCAGTCTCGGCATAGAACCCGGTAAATACTTCCTAGTTACCATGCATCGGCAAGAAAACGTCGATGTTGAAGAACGCCTCATTGCCTTAACTCAAGCACTAGAACGACTACAAAAAGAATACCAACTGCCCCTCATTTGCAGTTTGCACCCCCGCACCCAGAACAAGCTGCAACGCTATGGTGTCAGTCTGAACAATGAACAAATTCGGTTTCTTGCTCCCTTCGGGTTCTTTGATTTTATTGCTTTAGAGCAGAATGCTTTTTGTGTACTGAGTGATAGCGGTACGGTACAGGAAGAGTGTTGTATCTTTCAAGTTCCTAATGTCACCATCAGAGATGTTACAGAGCGTCCGGAGACAATCGAATGTGGCAGCAATATCCTCAGTGGTGCAGATCCAGAGATGATTCTCCAATGTGTTCGCACGGTAACTCAGTCAACTTGCCAATGGACAATACCACCTGAATATCTAGTGGAGCAGGTAAGCAATACAGTTGTAAAGAGCTTAATCGGCTACTTGCCAACGGCAGGAGCGTTTGTTCAAAAAGGTTAGTACAACGAATATCGGCATATAGTAATTTGCTTTTAGCAAAATGACATCGAACCCGAAAGTCTCTATTGTTATCCCTGTATACAATGGCTCTGATTATCTCAAAGAAGCCATTGATAGCGCTTTGGGGCAAACCTCGAAAGATTTTGAAGTAATTGTAGTGAATGATGGGTCTAATGACGGAGGTAAAACCGAAGCGATCGCCAAATCTTATGGAGATAAAATTCGCTATTTTTATAAGGAAAATGGCGGAGTTGCTTCGGCGCTTAACTTAGGCATCAAGAACATGAAGGGAGAATGGTTTGCCTGGTTAAGTCATGACGATCTCTTTGCCCCTAGCCGAATAGAAGAAGACCTTAAGTTCTTAGAGAGCAATCCAGAAGCAAAGGTTATTTTTTGCAAAATCAAGACAATTGACTCTGAAGGAAATTTTATTGAAGATGTGAATTATCCTATTCAAAAAGTAACCAATTGTCGTGAAGCTGTGTTATTAGGTGGGGTAGATATGTGTACCCTAACTATCCACAAATCTTGTTTTGGAAAAACAGGGGTTTTCAAGGAATCAAATCTAACTATGCAAGATGTTGAAATGGGTTTTCGCTTAGTGACAATAGCCCCATTTTATTTAAACAGTAATACAGTAACCTTCAAAAGAGAGCATTTAAATCGAGGCTCATATACAATGTCTGAGCGTCACAAAAAAGACTCATTAGCTTTTTGTGATTTTATTCACAATGAATTAACATTAGATAATTTCTTCCCAAACCTAAACTATCAAGATGAGAATGAGGTTTTTCTAGCCTGGATGTATATGGAAATACTATATCGAGGTTTTGGGGCTATTCATTACGCACAAGAGGCTCGTAAGCTAGCATTTTTTTCATATAAAAATATTTTACGACGTTCGATAAAGAGATTAACTTTTGCCTTCAATAACCTGACAAATCCTGCAGTGAATGGGCTAATTCAAAAACTTCATTTTTTCTACAATAAAATGAAGCCTTAAAAATCATTCTTCCAACCAGTTTTCTTTAAGAATCATCTCCATCAAATCTGGATTGTGGCTTGCCTTCTTGTAGTAAGACAACTTGCCAAACATATACATAAAATTAAGTGCAATAAACCTCAAATAATTAATATCCCTTCTACTATTACTCAAATTGAACCTTAATTTGCTCAAGAAGTACCCTAATTCGCTGAGGGTTTCTTTAGGCAGATTAATCATTCCTTTGTTCGCTCGGATAGTGGTGTAAGCATCGCAACGTCCGTGGTTTTCAAATCGATTACTTAAGTGTTTTTGAGTGAACCTATGGGGCGGTATTCTGTGGTAGATAACGGATGAACCAATGTAAGCAAACTTATAGCCAAGTTCCTTAATTTTTATATTTAAGCCTGTCTCACCATCGCCAATCCAAAAACCTGCTACATTTTCTGGATTAAACCCCCCTGTTTGAAAAAAGGCTTCCTTCAATATCGCTTGGTGACAACTGAAAACATTGCAATCGTAACTTGATATAATTAAGTCTTCAGGTGGGTTATTGAGACTTAACACATGATTAAATAAAAGGTTTTCAACCCATTGTGGAGGGTCAACTTCCCATTTCGGCAAAACTCGTCCCGTGGCACTACCAACGTTGTAACCTAACTCAAACACCTTAACAATCTCGGAAAGAAGATTCGGCGTTGCCACCATATCATCATCTGTAAAGTAAAGGACATCACCGCTAGCGTATTTAGCAGCAGTGTTACGGGCAAAATGCACTCCTTGTCTTTTTTCAAAAAGTAAGTGTACTTTATTATTACCCTGGTAGGCTTCCAAAACTTCCTGTGTATTATCAGTTGAATTATTGTTGCAAACAATAATTTCAAAATCCTGATAATCTTGATTAAGAAAGCTGTCGATCGTATCAATAATATAGGAGCCTCGATTGTAAGTCGGTATAACGACCGTAATTTTTCTGCTCTTTCGGAAAGCCATGATTAAGTTTTGTGTGGATTCTGGACTAAAGTTTAGTAAATTAACGGGTTATGGGTAGTCTATGCAATTCATCTAGTATTCATAACAACTAATTCTTGTCAAGAATTCTAAAGAGTTCTATTAGCGATCGCTCAATTAACCCAGAGAATAGACATGAATCAATTAATTGTGAGTATTGGCAAATCCGCAAACAAAATCCTTGAAACAAGAGGGTTAAGACTGACTCGGATTTCACCAAAACCCAGTGGATATATAGTAGCTCAAGAAACCATAGAAGCAGCAGCAGCCAACAATCAGACTGTCACTGAGTATGTTGAGAACCAGTGGCAAGAACAAGGTATATCGCAGCAAGTTATTGATAAGTTTAAAGAATTTGGCGCTTTGACTCCAGCAACGAGAAGGATTTGTGAAATTGGAACTGGAACGGGTATGTTTGCAGATACCATTCTCAAAAGCTTTGATATAGATTCCTACGAAAGCTATGAAATTGATCAGGATTGGGCTGAATGGCTAGCAAAGACATACAACCTAGTTTCTCATCCAACAACAGGAGAAAGTTTAAATAAAACAAGCTCCAACTCTATTGACCTCGTTCATGGAAATGGTGTATTTGTATATACACCATTTCTCACAACTTGTAAATATTTTTTAGAAATCTCTAGAGTCACTAAGAAAGATGGCTTTGCTGTATTTGATATTTTTTCAGAGGAATGTTTTGATAATGAAAATTTAAAATCCTGGCTCATGTACTCCCATACTTATCCCTGCATTTTACCGAAAGAATATGTTAAAGATTTTTTCGGGAAAAATGGATTTCGTTATCTAGGAGAGTTTTTTAGAAAATTTGGGGAAGGGAAGTCCTTATATTTAGTCTTTCAAAAGCAGTAATTATCTCGTTGTTGATTCATGACTTTACTCATGGGAATTAACCCCAAAGCTTATTTGCTACCAATTTTAGAACTGTTTTCGCACTTGATTAAATAGAGCCATTATATCTTGGAGTATCTAAGGTGCAGCCCGAATCCATAATCTATCACGGTCAGTTGTTAGCAATCATCATCTGGCATCAGTTCAATGAGCCAGGGATTCACTTTTTCACCCCAAATGAACTGTCTCAACAGCTTGCCTATATGCGTCATCCAACGGGCAAAGTTATTGAACCCCACGTTCATAACCCTGTTGTTCGGGAAGTGCAATATACCCAAGAAGTCCTCTTTATCAAAAAGGGAAAGTTGCGGATAGACTTTTACAACGACCAACAGGAATATCTAGAAAGCCGTATCCTTGAAGCGGGTGATGTAATTCTTTTAGTTACTGGGGGTCATGGGTTTGAGGTGCTAGAAGAAATTGAGATGATTGAAGTTAAACAAGGTCCCTATGTGGGTGAGCAGGATAAAACTCGGTTTATTGGCATTACGGCACAGCAAGCGAAAATTGTTGAATAAGAGGATGTCTGAGAAGTATCAAACAAAGAGTATTCGATTCTCCCAGCCCCCCTTAAAAAAGGACGAGAAAACTCTTAAAGTCCCCCTTTTTAACGGGGATTTAGGGGGATCGTTATTTGTAAGCGTGCCAACAGTAACTTTTTAGACATCCTCTAAGTGCTGAACCAACTTCTTATTACTGAGCCACGGCTTGAGGGCAATGAAAAAAAATACCATTACCATCAAAAAACTTGCTAAGAGTCTGCTGCCGCCAGTTGTTATTAATGCTGCCAGGTATTCGACAGGAAGGCTACCAAAAACTAACGAGCAGATATTACAGGAGTATTTTAAAAATGGCAGAATTCCTTGGTCATCCGGCTATGGGCTTTATCATACTGAGTTGATGGCTCAGATTCTATCAGACGACTCTTTGCTAGAAGGTTTTCGTAATAGCCAACCCCTTCCTGATGATTATGGAATTGGGATTGATGAACGCTGCATTGAGTATCCCTGGTTAGTCTCTCATCTACCAGTTGAGGCGGAGTGTGTTTTAGATGCTGGTTCTGTCTTAAATTATGACTTTATTCTCAACCATCCAATATTTGACAACAAGAAGCTGCACATCCTGACACTGGCTCCAGAGGGAAACTGTTTCTGGCAGAAGGGAGTTTCCTATTTGTATGATGACTTGCGCGACATTCCTATCCGAGATGATTATTATGACGCGATTGTTTGTCTGTCTACACTAGAACACATCGGTTGTGACAATATCCTTTACACTCAGGATGAAAGCTACCGAGAGAATCAATCAGACGATTTTGTTCTTGCCATGAAGGAGCTGCGTCGGGTACTCAAGCTAGGTGGTGCTTTATTTTTGAGTGTTCCCTTCGGAGTTCATCGCCACTTTGGTATGTTTCAGCAGTTCGATCGCGAATTACTCTCTCGTGCTGTAGACGCGTTTGGCTCAGCTAGCGAAGTAACGGAAACCTTCTACCGATATACCACTAATGGTTGGCAGCTAACTACGGCAGAGGATTGTGCAGAGTGTGAGTATGTCGAATGGGTTGCAAACGCATGGCAGCACCCACAATTGCCAAGTCCAATTCCTGTAGAGGCAGACTTAGCCGCCGCTGCCCGTGCTGTAGCTTGTGTTCATTTGGTTAAAGGATAAATTACAAGGTGATCGCATCCCCAGAAATTATCGAGTCAGTGATGAACCCAATCCCAGTCAACGAGCCATTACTTGACGGTAATGAAAAGAAGTACCTGAACGAATGCATTGATACAGGCTGGATTTCCTCAGAAGGCCCGTTTGTTAAGCAATTTGAACAGCAGTTGGCAACTCGTGTGGAACGCCAATACGGTATCGCTGTTTGTAATGGTTCCGTCGCTCTCGATACTGCCGTTGCTGCCTTAGGTTTAGGTCAAGGGGATGAGGTAATTTTGCCCGCATTCACGATAATGTCCTGTGCCGCAGCAATTGTTCGGGCAGGTGCTGTACCTGTTGTTGTGGACTCTGATGCCTATACCTGGAATATGGATGTCAGCCAGATTGAGGCGAAAATCACACCGAGGACAAAAGCAATTATGGTTGTCCATATCTATGGATTGCCTGTAGATATGGAACCCGTACTCGCATTAGCAGATAAATATGGACTGCAAATCATTGAAGATGCCGCTGAAATGCACGGTCAAACCTACAAAGGTCGTCCATGCGGCAGTTTTGGCGCACTGAGTACCTTCAGTTTTTATCCTAACAAGCATATTACGACGGGTGAAGGAGGGATGATTGTCACTGATGATGAACAGCTAGCCGAACGCTGTCAATCGCTCCGAAACTTGTGCTTCCAGCCTCAGAACCGCTTTGTTCATGAAGAGTTGGGCTGGAACTTCCGCATGAGTAACCTGCAAGCGGCATTGGGTGTTGCCCAACTAGAGCGACTTGATGAATTTGTCGCTCGTAAACGCCGGATGGGGCAATTGTACACAGAGCTACTTTCAGATATTCCTGAACTACAACTACCTGTGCCACAAACGGATTATGCTGCGAATATTTATTGGGTATATGGGATTGTTCTCAAGGATGAGGTGCCCTTTGATGCTAAAGAAGCAATGCGCCGTTTAAGCCAATACAAAATTGGGACGCGACCTTTCTTTTATCCCATGCATGAGCAGCCTGTCTTGCGAAACATAGGCTTATTTGATGGAGAATCTTGTCCTGTAGCCGAAAGAATCGCTCGCCGTGGTTTCTATATCCCAAGTGGACTAGCACTGAGTGATGAACAAATTGAACAAGTCGCACAAGCCGTTGTCGAGATATTGAAATAAGGTCTTGATTGAGTATGAAGGTTTTCGGCAACTACGCCCGCTACTATAACTTGCTTTACCGCGACAAGGACTATGCAGGAGAAGCACAGTTTATTCATCAACTGCTACAGACTCATGCTCCTAACACCCAATCCCTTCTAGAGTTGGGGTGTGGCACTGGCACTCATGCACAGCTACTGGCTAAAGAGGGGTACAACGTTCACGGTGTTGATCTAAGTACGGAAATGCTACAGCAAGCTAGCGATCGCGTTTCCCAACTCCCCCAAGAATTAGCATCGAGATTGGCATTTTATCAGGGAGATATTCGAGAAATCCGTATCAATCAGCAGTTTGATGCAATTATCTCTCTGTTTCATGTGTTCAGCTACCAGACTACGAATGAGGGCTTACGAGCTGCTTTTGCTACAGTAAAAGCCCATCTTAAACCCCATGGGGTCTTTATCTTTGATTATTGGTATGGGCCTGCTGTATTAAGCGATCGCCCTTCTACCCGCGTCAAGCGTTTGGAAGATGAAGAAATTAGTATCACCCGGATTGCCGAACCCGTGATGCATCCTAATCAGAACCTAGTGGATGTTAATTATCAAGTCTTCATCAAAGAGAAAAACACAGGTTCGGTTGAGGAACTTCAGGAAACTCACCAAATGCGTTATTTATTTAAACCAGAAGTCGATTTACTATTTGCAGACTCTCAGTTGAAGTTGATCGAATGTCGGGAGTGGATGACCAAGCGTGAGCCAGGGTTTGATACTTGGGGAGTCTACTGTGTCGGGCGAGGCTAAATGAAAGTTGGTATTTTTGTAGGAGAATTACCAGAAAGCGGTGGAAGCTACACGTTTGAAAGCGAATTATTTCATTCATTAGTCAACTGTGGAGCAGGAAGCGGTCATACTTTTGTCTTATACAGTTGGAATCAACAACCACCTCCAGAACTCTCATCAGTCCAACATATTCAATTTGTATCTCTTCATCGCAGTTTGAAAGAACGTTTCCGCGCTAAGCTTTCTCGAACTAGGGCTAGACTCTTGCAAAAGCTGCAAAATCCTAGAATTAACTTTCAAAAAGAAGATTTATATCAAAATTTTATCCTAGATTCTCTTGTCAGCCGTGGTATCGAAATTACCTGGTCTTTAACACCAGGTTGTCTAACCATGGAACTACCATTTATCACCACAGTTTGGGATTTACAACATCGCCTACAACCTTATTTTCCAGAAGTAGGCACACAAGAGCAATGGAATAAACGAGAACAGTTTTATACAACACTCTTAAAAAGAGCCTCATTCATCATTGCTGGAACAGAGGCAGGAAAGTCTGAAATTGAGCGTTTTTACCAAGTGCCTACTGAACGGATTAAGCTTTTGCCTCTTCCCACTCCTCAATTTGCCTTAAATGCACCTTTATGCAAAGAAAGTAAATTTCTTGAGAAATACAACATTCCTAACAATTATTTATTTTATCCAGCTCAGTTCTGGTCACACAAAAACCACGTTAATTTACTCCTAGCTGTTAAATGGTTACGCGATAAGTATGAGCTTGTTTTTCCAGTTGTCTTTGTTGGTTCTGACAAGGGGAATCAGCCATATATCAAGCAGCTAGTGGCTGAACTCGATCTCACTGAACACGTAACTTTTCTAGGGTTTGTACCTCAAGAAGACTTAATTTCTCTCTACCGCAATGCCTTTGCCCTTACCTTTGTGTCATTTTTTGGTCCTGATAACTTACCTCCCTTAGAAGCATTTGCTTTGGGTTGTCCTGTAGTGTATTCAGAGGTTTCAGGAGCTAAGGAGCAGATAGGGGATGCAGCCTTGTTAGTCAACCCAAAAAAACCAGAAGAGATTGCTTTAGCTATCAAGTCACTTTCGGATGATAAAGCTTTGCGTCAGACTCTTGTAGAACGTGGCTTAGCACGAGCAAGCCAATGGACTGGGGAGGATTATGTTAAAGGAGTCTTCTTAATTCTGGATGAATTTGAAGCGATTCGGCGTTGTTGGACTAGTTAGTATTGACAAATCGTGAGGGAAGGATATCTACAAATAAAGTCGTGTTTATTCATAAAGTAAAAGTACGGTTAGCTACAGTAGCTAAACCGTACTTTCAACAAATTCACTTTAGGTGCAAACCGAATTAGATATCCAAATCAGTGAAGTTCAACCGAGAACCATAGGTTTCGATAAATTCACGGCGTGGTGCAACACGATCGCCCATTAGTACCGTAAAGATGCGATCGGCTTCAGCCGCGTCTTCGATCTCTACCCGCTTCAACGTGCGAGTTTGGGGATTCATCGTAGTGTCCCACAACTGAGTAGGCATCATCTCACCCAAACCTTTGAAGCGTTGGATAGTGTAGTTGGCATTTGCTGGGAACTCATGCTGAACGAGGTTGGTCATTTCGCGATCGCTATAGCAATAATAGTGATTGCGTCCCCGCTCTACTTTATAAAGTGGAGGGCAAGCAATATAGATGTAGCCCTGATCGACAAGCGCTCGTTGATAGCGATAGAAGAACGTCAACAATAGCGTTCTGATATGCGCTCCATCCACATCAGCATCAGTCATAATCACGATGCGATGATAACGCAACCCAGAGGCATCGAACTCCTCTCCCTTAATTCCCAAGCCAAGGGCTGTAATCAAGGACTGAATTTCAGTGTTCTTGTAGATTTTGGCATCATCTGTCTTCTCAATGTTGAGGATTTTACCACGTAGAGGCAGAATGGCTTGGAACTGTCTGTCTCTTCCTTGCTTAGCTGAACCACCCGCTGAATCCCCTTCTACGATGAAAATTTCGGATTCTGAGGGGTCTCTGGAACTACAATCTGCTAACTTACCAGGTAAAGGAGATGACTCCAAAACTGACTTACGACGCACCAAATCACGCGCACGACGGGCAGCTTCAGCGGCTTTAAAGGCTTGAATCGCTTTGTCTAAGATCGAGTCTGCAACGTGGGGACGGAACTCCAAATACTCCGTCAGTACCTCGCCCACGAGAGAATCAACAATCCCTCTGACTTCTGTATTACCCAGTTTCGTTTTCGTTTGACCTTCAAATTCTGGATCGGGTACTTTGACAGAAATAACACCCGTCAAGCCTTCTCGGACATTCTCGCCACCGAGATTAGCTTCATTGTCTTTGATTTTGTTGCGCTTACGGGCGATCGCATTCATCGTCCGTGTTAATACTGTCTTCAGCCCCTCTAAATGAGTACCACCGTCAATCGTGCGGATGTTATTGGCAAAGCCCAAGAGGTTGTCACTGTAGGCATCGACACACCACTGCAACGATACTTCTATTTGAACACCGTTGCGTTCTCCTTGTATAAATATAACTTCCTCGTGGAGAGGCTCTTTCTCACGGTTCATGTAGGTGACATATTCCTGAATGCCACCCTCGTAGTAATAGGTTTCTACCCGTGGTTCTGCCAGTCGGCTGTCGGTAAACGTAATCCGGACACTGGCATTGAGGTAGGCTAACTCCCGCAGACGCCCTGCCAAGGTTGTGTAATCAAACTCAATGCCATTGGCGAAGATTTGCGTGTCCGGCATAAAGGAGACTGATGTGCCAGTTCTTGCCTCTTTATGAGGCTTTGCGATCAGTTGAGTCACAGCGATACCCCGTTCAAAGCGTTGGGTATGTACTTTTTCCTCCCTCCAAACCGTCACCTCTACCCATTCAGAAAGTGCATTAACGACGGAAATCCCAACGCCGTGTAAGCCTCCAGACACCTTGTATCCACCGCCACCAAATTTTCCCCCAGCGTGAAGCACCGTCATTACTGTTTCCAGTGCCGATTTCCCAGTCGTGGGATGAGTATCAGTCGGAATGCCTCGTCCGTCGTCTGTAACGGTGACGGAACCATCAGCATTGATGTCAATTTCTATATGGGTGCAATAGCCAGCCAGAGCCTCATCAATAGAGTTGTCTACTACCTCGTACACTAGATGATGGAGTCCCCTTGGGCCAGTAGAACCGATGTACATCCCTGGGCGTTTACGCACCGGTTCGAGACCTTCCAGAACTTGAATCTGATCGGCACTGTAACTACTCGTCATGTAAGGGATTCTCCATTAAAAGCTTTGAGCCGTTGTAATGCGTTTAAAATGGCAAAACACTCACAAATTCTAACACAAAAGGCTTGCTGGCGACCACAGCGCAGTTTCACGGGTGATTTATAGAGGGGATGAACCTATCTGATCAAGGCAAAGTAGAAGAGATGAATAGCAGACAAGGAGGACAAGGACAAGTTTTCCCGCAAACTCTCCCTTGTTCCCCTGACTCTTGCACTCCCTCAGGATTAATTGTGATTTGCGGGGCAACGGCTACTGGCAAGTCAGGGCTGGCTTTAGAATTGACGCAACGTCTGGGTTCTGTGATTCTCAGTGCTGATTCTCGTCAGGTTTATCGGGAGTTTAATATCGGTACAGCCAAGCCTTCAATGGCTGAACGACAATTAGTACCACATTATTTAATAGATATCTGTGATCCAACAGAGACGCTGACGCTGGCAGACTATCAGCAGCAAGCACAGGTTTTGATTAACCGTTTCCCTCTTCCCTTACTAGTAGGAGGTACTGGTTTATACATTCGTTCAATCGTACAGGGGTTAAAAATACCGAGAGTTGCGCCTCAAAGTGAATTGCGATCGCAACTTTCCTCTCTTGGTCAAACCCAGCTTTACGCCTTCCTCCAACAAGTTGACCCAATTGCCGCCCAAAAGATTCACCCTAATGATGAAGTGAGGACATTACGGGCATTAGAAGTATTTTATGTCACCGGATGCCCAATTTCAAAGCAACAAGGCGAGAATCCTCCGAGTTACCCCATTATCCAGATTGGTTTGGACTGTAGCGACTCTAACACTCTTACTCGCCGTATTGAACAGCGTACTGAGCAAATGTTAGCCTCTGGTTGGGAAGCAGAAGTAAAAGCCCTTTGTCAGAAATACGGTATTGATTTGCCTCTGCTAGATACACTGGGTTATCGAGAAATGAAGCAGTATCTCGCAGGTGATATTTCCCTTGCCCAAGCGAAAGAACTCACAGTTTTGCACACTCGGCAATTTGCCAAGCGACAACGCACCTGGTTCCGCGCTTATCCAGAAATTGAATGGTTTGATGCAGATAATCTTGATTTGCTAGAGAAGGTGTGGCAACGAGTACAGGAGTTTGTCAATAATCTTAAGTGAAATGTCACTGACTTAAGAAAATTCATCACGACAGATCAACCCTTGCGCGGGGGGACTGGGGGACAAGCGTCTCCCCCAGTGGGGATTGGGGGGCAACGTCCCCCAATCCGGGTTTTCCAACAAACGATTACTTTTCGCTTAAGTCAGTGCCAGTCATCTTAAGTAAGCGTCTCTGGATCAATACCCATAGCTCGTAGTTGTTCTGCCAGGAGTTGAGCGCGGTGTTCAGCTTGTTCAGCACGGTGTTCGGCTTGTTCAGCACGTTCATCCCCAGTCAAAACAATATTTCCATCTCGGTAGCACCAGCGCAGCCAGATATCCTGTCTACCTTCAAATTCACCTTCCCATAGCCTCAAACCCAGCCCTACTTGCTCTAACCAGCTTTCTTGGCTTTCTGTATAGCGCCTTCCCTTCAGTTCATGAACACGCAGTACTTGCTGTCCTAAATGCTGACCAGGGTCATATACGATGTAGTAACTCACCCGAACCTGTTCATAAATTTTCAGTTTCTTCCCTAGTTCTTCCCCTATTTTGTTGGAGACAATTTCAATCACAACTTCTGGAGGTTTACCAAACTGCCAAACCAGGTAAGAACGGTTTTGCTTATCCCACCAACTTTCAGGCACCTCGACATCAAGGCTAAGGAATACATCTGGCATAATTGCAGGCTGATTAGCTTTATAGAAAATACCAACATTAGCTTCAGCCAAAAAAGTTTGTTCCTGTGCAGAACTGTAGAGAGCGCCAACTAACAAGCGTTGTTGTTTGGCAGAAGCGAAATTATCCACAGGGGTATCGTCTTCGGTAACTAAGGTGTTAGCGTCTGGTACATAGTAATCATCACCTATCAAAGGTTGCTGAACCATGAGTTAATCTCTTGATGCTTGTATTCCTACTTTTAGGTTAGTTGCTTGAGCCGTTAAAGGTGCGATCGCACGCTTCACTCCCATCTCAACCCAACCCCTACACGGGAAACATGAGAGTGAATCCAAAACCCTTACTATCCAACTTTCTGCTGAAGAAAGCGATCGCACAAGCTTCACTCTCCTGTTTGATAAGAATGCTTGGCTCAGAAAGAAGCAACAAGGGTTGATAAATTGCTCATCTCCATACACAAACTAAAATAAAAGTCAATATCACCATGCTCTTTCATTGCCTGCAAAAGAGATGCAAAATGCAATGCACTTGCTAGACATCCGCCATACTGAGGAGTAGAAGCCGCAATCATCATGGGGAGAATTGATATGTCTCGGTCTGTTGCATCAACAGAAACCCTAACATTTGAAGAATATCGGTTCTACCAGGGAGAGCCGGATGTCCTCTATGAACTATTTCGGGGACATTTAATACCGATGGCAACGCCAACAGCCTTACATACAAGAATTTGTGATTTTCTAGTCTACAAGCTGAAGTTTTACTTTGCTGATCAAAACCTACCCCTGATTGCAATAACTACTACTGGAGTCAGAACAGAAGTTGATTCTTCCCGCATTCCAGATGTTGTTGTTTGCACTTCAGCGCTCTGGGAGCAAGCCTGTACCAGACCTGGTTCTGGAATTCTTGACCTTGGTGAAGTACCGACGTTGGTAGTGGAAGTTACCAGTGACAATTGGCGAGAGGACTACATTCGTAAAAGGGCGGAGTATGCTCTCATCGATATTCCTGAATATTTGATTGTAGACTCCAATAAAGAGCGAATCTGGGTCTTAAATCATCCTGAGGGTGAAGAAGGTTATCAACGGGAAGAGTTCACTCGTGGGCAAGAATTGAAATTTGTGCAGTTTCCTGGATTAGTTTTATCAGTCGATACAATTCTTTCTCCTCCATTAGTAGAGGACTTAATTAGGGAAGAACAAGCGCAACGACGACAGCTTGAGCAACAGGTTGATGAGGAGCGACAACGGGCTGATGAGGAGCGGCAACGAGCCGAACGATTAGCGGCTAGACTACGTGAGATGGGAGTAAACCCAGATGATATCTAGGTTCAGCTTAAGCGAAGGCTGATTGTAGGATGAGCGATCGCACCTTACTTTTGTATTTAGAATCCCAGATTACAAATGTAGGGACATATAAGAATACGCCCCTACTCATTCATAGAAAAGCGATCGCACCTACTACAGCACGTTCTTCAAATGCTCTGCCAAACGCATCGCTAGTGCTGCAAGCGTTAATGTTGGGTTAGCAGCAGGAGAAGTGGGAAATACAGACAAGTCACAAGCATAGAGGTTGTCGTAACTTAAGAATTTCAAGTTTGTATCAACCACGCCATCATTCTCCGCACCCATCCGTAACGTTCCAACTTCGTGGGCAACTCCCCCTAAATCACCCACTTTGAGGTCAAGATTTTCACCCATTAGCGCCTCACCGCCCAACTGCTGAATAATCTTATCTTTAATCGCGTTCACTTCCCCAAAGAAAGCATTAGCACTAGGGCTAGGCTGCATCCGTACAGAGGGCTTCACAAAAGAGGCACCATTGTGATCAACCCCATTCTGATCCATTAGGGGCGCATTGAATAGAAAGACAATCTCACAGAGCATTGCATTGCCTTTCTGCTGGCGGTGTGCATTGACAATATCAGAGTCAAGATAGCGTCCCTGATTAAAGTCAGCTCCCAACTCCAAAACAATATTGTAGGGGTGCTGAGTTTCTGATGCCTGCTTATGCCAGGAGAGAACTTTGCTAGCAGCCGCAACGTTGTAAAACGGGGAGGTAGCGGGAACAGCAAAATGGGTGAAGAAGATGGGATGATCGGTAATACCAACGCCAATTTTGCCATTCGGGTCTAAAAGCTGACTAAGCTTAGCTAGCTTTGCACTCTCAATTGTTCCTGCTGAAAGGACAACCTGCTTTGCTTGAAATTTTCGGTATTTCTTAGCAATTAAGTCATAGGCAACGACTTTAGTAACTGAGGTACCTGTGGTTTCTAGCTCAACGACAGGATGATTGAGATTAATTGATAGATTTTGATTGCCGCTTGCACCATTAGTGAGTTGGGATTCCATCAGCAAATCAGCCGTGGAAAACATTCCCGTAGGAATTGTGTTTAGGTCAACATTACTGTGCTTAACGGCAACTGGAGCATCAATATGATTGAACTCAGGCAGTTGCTCTTTCAGGAATTTCTTGACACTTTGCTGATAAGTTGATGAGGGTAGCGCCAACCGCATCAAATCTTCTGCTAGCTGATAGCCACTATCTTCTAAGTACCATTTGATTGGAGTCGGCCAAGCATCCATTTCCCAAGAGGACATCCGGGGAATCAAACCACCCCAAAAAACTGACCGACCACCCAAATTAAAGGCTTGTGCCCCTTTATATTGAGAGTCATTAGGCTTGACGTAGTTCTGGATTTTAAACTCATCAAATAATCCCCAGACATGCTTGTCAAATTGCCCAATTTTGTGCTGACGAGGGAGATTAGCGACATGAGTAGGAAACAAATAGCTACCAGCTTCTAGGATGAGTACATCAACACCCAGATCTGATAATTGGTCAGCTAAAATTCCGCCACCAATGCCTGAACCAATAACGATGACATCAAACAAGTGGTCTTCATCTAGATTCGGCTTGAAGAAGAGATGTTGTACATAGCCGTTTTCAACAATCGCTTCTGTGATTGGAGGAAACTTGATTGCGCCTTCTTCATAAACATAATCACCACCCGCTACAGGTTGGAGATTAATATTCAGTCCTTCCATCCAGTAAGTTTCTTCGAGTACAAACTTGAAGAAGAAACCCTGCTGATAGTTGGATTCAGACAATTCAAAGCGCCATTCGTCATTCTGATATTCGCCCGGAATATCTTTCTCCCATCCGTCTACATTGTTCCGAAGGGTAATTAGCCAATCTGGAGTATAATTCGCTGTTTTGAACCGAATTGTGAACATACAGTTGATTCCTAGTGGTAGCCGTTCTTAAGTGGGGGAGGATAAGTGACGCTCTACTGGTTCAATTGTGCGAAATTCTTAGCAGCCTAACAGTACCCATGCCGGGTACTTTTTTAGTGGTAGATTGTAGCAAAAGAAACATTATGCGATCGCCTTTTCTCCTTGGTCAGTTGTTAACCTTCGACATAACAGGAATTTTGGAAGTAAATAGCTTGGGCAAAATGCTCTGAAAGTTAGGCGTGGTAGCTTAACTGTAGAGGGAAAAGGGAATACTAACGGTTGTGATGACGGGGAGGGGAGAGAAACTACTGGAGGCAAAGGGGATTTATGGGAAGCAACCGTTATTTATAAAGTGACTCATTACGATGGATGCTAGTGAGCTTCTAGAGCGCTATTCAGCAGGAGAGCGAGGTTTCTATTTTCCTAATCTGGAAGGTATTAACTTGAGTGGCATGAGTCTCAAAAGTGCCGAGCTGTTTGATGTCAAACTAATTCGTGCCGACTTGAGTAACGCTGACTTAAGTGATGCAAACTTGAGTCGAGCCATCATGAGTCGAGCCAATCTGAGTCATTCGTTTATGAGTCGCGCAGTCCTGAGTGGAACCATTATGAGTCGAGCCAACCTGAGTGGCGCAATTATGAGTGGTGCAACGATGAGTGGTGCAATCTTGATTGGTGCTTTCCTAAGTGGTGCTGATTTGTATCATGCCAATTTAAGAGGTGCGCTCCTCAGACACGCTGACCTGTATCATGCTTACTTGAACGGTGCCCTCTTAAAAAATGCTGAGCTGTATAACGCTTACCTAAGAGATGCTGATTTGTTTGGGGCAAATTTATTTGGGGCAAACTTGTGCGGGGCGAATCTCACTTATGCGAATTTGAGTTGTGCAAATTTGAGCTGTGCAAATTTGAGTTTTGCGGACTTAAGTGGGGCAAACTTAGGTGGCGCAAATTTAAGAAGTACTCTGATGTGTCAAACTATAATGCCCAATGGAGAGGTGTCAAATCCTGAGTGTCCCTCGTTGGTTTCAACCGCCAAATCAACGTTAAGTTGACTTTGAGAACGGTGATGATTAAAAGCTATCTGGTGTATCCTCTTCTCCCCATTTTGCAGGTGACTCAGCAGCTTTAGGAATTGTAGAACGATTTACTTCATACGTTGAAGACGGGAGAATTTCTAGCTGTCGATGCTTCAATTTCGGCTTTTCGACTTCTTTTCGTTTCTTGGCAGGTTCGTTTTTGAATTCTGAACCGTGCCGACGCTGGGATGTTCCTTCTTCGCTAGTATCTTCTGCCACGACTTCATAGAGAATGGCAAGTTTGTTATCGTCTGTACCTTTACGCAACACTCTCCCCAATCGCTGAACATACTCGCGTGCTGAACCTGTACCCGATAGGATAATCGCTACACGCGCATCTGGGACATCTACGCCTTCATTCAAAACGTGGGACGCTGCTAAGGTTTTGTATTCTCCCTCTCGGAAGCGCGTTAGGATATCATGGCGTTCCTTTACGGGTGTCTGATGAGTAATTGATGGAACCAGTAACTCTTGGGAGATGCGGTAGACAGTGGCATTATCGTTGGTGAAAATTAGAACACGCTCTGGGTAATGTTGAGCAAGTAAGTCTATCAGAATCCGGAGTTTGCCGTCGGTGCCAGAAGCAATTTCCTTGGCTTCTCGATGGGCAAGCATTGCTCTGCGTCCGGCTGGCGATCGCGCACTTGCCATGACAAATTGTTGCCAGCCTTGTAGACTACCGAGGTAGATATTTGATTCCTTCAAAAAGTCATTGCGAAGTTTAACGCACTCATTGTAGCGATCGCGTTCTTTTTGCGAGAGCTTGACTTTAATCTGAACAACCTTATGCTCTGCTAGTGCTGAACCAGAAAGTTCTTCAGGCGTTTTGCGATAGACTTCTGGCCCAATTAGAGCATTGAGGTCATTATGACGCCCATCCGAGCGTTCTGGGGTTGCCGTCAGTCCCAGTCGGTAGGGTGCGATCGCATATTCCGCAATCACTTTATAAAAGTCTGTCGGCAAGTGGTGACACTCATCAAAAATTAACAATCCATAGAGGTTTCCTAGTGCTTCGGCATGGATAGCCGCACTGTCATAGGTAGCAATGAGTAAAGGAGTGCGATCGCGTGAACCGCCCCCTAGTAACCCCAACTCCACATCGGGAAATGCCGCCTCTAGCTGAGCATACCACTGGTGCATCAAATCCAGAGTTGGCACTACAATCAGGGTACTGCGAGGTGTTGATTGCATCGCTAGCTGAGCTAAGTAAGTCTTTCCTGCCGCTGTCGGTAACACGACTACTCCTCGCCGTCCTGTTTGCTTCCAGGCTAAAAGTGCCTCACTTTGGTGAGAGTAAGGTTCCATCTCAAAACTGGGAACCAAATCTAGCGGAGAAAACTCCTTCGCGTCATCACTAAAGGTAGTTCCTTCTGCTTGCAAGGCTTCTACTAACTGGCGGTAATGAATTCCAGGGATACGAAACTTTTCTACCCGGTCATCCCAAGTGGCATAATCAACCCAGGCTTTGCCTTTAGGGGGTGGATGCAAGACCAGAGTTCCCCGGTCAAAAGATAATGTAGGGGTACGCACCATTAGTTTTAACTTCTCAATCCCCCGATAATTGTAAAAGTGAATCGCTCTCCACTTCCCGATTCTCCCCTAATCTCTTTGATAAAGCGGATTGCACAAGCCTCAGGTGCGATCGCGTTTTTTGTTGGCTTGATTGTCCTCATTGGCTGGTTGTTCAATGTCTCAATCTTGAAGAGTGTCCTTCCCAACTTAGTCACCATGAAAGCGAATACGGCATTGGCCTTTTTGCTGTCTGGGGTATCACTGTGGTTGTTGCAAGAAGCAGACAAGAGTAACAAGGTACGAAAAGAGGACACGGGAATACAGGAAGAAAATCCAGAGACTGCTACTAGTCGAAATAGTACCTTGCAAACTCGCATCTTTGCGTCTAGGCATCGAATACCTCGTTGGTATCACCAATATTTTTCGAGGCAGTCGCGGACTCAGGTTGCCCAAGTCTGTGCTTTCACAGTAGCGCTGATTGGCTTACTGACGCTGAGTCAATATTTATTCAACTGGAACCTTGGGATTGATCAATTGCTGTTTCGTGAGTTGCCGGAAGCCGTCGGAACCTCTCATCCAGGTAGGATGGCTCCGAATACAGCCTTGAACTTGACTTTACTGGGTTTTGCTTTGCTGCTTTTGAGCCAGAGAAGTCGTCGCTACCACGGATTGGCTCAGTTTCTTGCTCTAGTCGCGGCTTTAGTGTCCTGGCAACCACTACTGGGCTATGCTTATCAATTTAAATTTCTCTACGGCATCGCTTCCCATACGCAAATGGCAATACACACGGTAGTAACGTTCATTATTCTGTGTGTTGGTATTTTATTTACCTATCCCCAACAAGGAGTAATGAAAGTCGTTACAAGCGATAGCCTTGGCGGATTCATTGCACGTCGTCTATTAGTAGCGGCACTTGTGATTCCCTCCGTTGTCGGTTACGTTGTCCTCCAGGGTTATCGCGCTAATCTTTACAGCGCCTCCTTTGGGTTATCGCTGCTGGTTATAGTGACGATTGTTGTGTTTGCCGTTTGGATTTGGCAAATTGCCCAGACATTAGATCGAATTGATCGCGATCGCTCAAGCGCCAAGCAGTCGTTGCGTGAAAGCCAAGAAAGGTTTCGTGCCTTGGCAAATTCTACAATTGAAGGCATTTTGATTCATGAAGCTGGAAAAGTTCTGGATGCCAACCTCGCCTTTGCGAGAATGTTTGGCTACGAACTGAAAGAAGTCATACAGCTATCAGCATCTGAGTTTTTGACTCCTGAATCTTATGCGATCGCATTAGAAAAAATTCAATTAGGTGATGAAAAGCCTTATGAGCTAACGGGTTTAAGGAAAGACGGAACAACCTTTTCCTTAGAAGTAGAAGGAAAAAGCTCTCTGTACCAAGGTCGTCCGGTACGAGTGTCGGCGCTGCGTGACATCACAGAACGTAAACAAGCCGAAGCCGCTCTCCAAGAGAGTGAGAAGCGATTACGACGGCTGGTTGAGTCAAACATTTTTGGGGTTGCCTTCGGTGACTTTATCGGCAAAATCAACTACACCAACGACTACTTCTTGGAAATGACGGGTTATACACGGGAGGAAGTGCTTTCAGGGCAAATCCACTGGACACAGATGACACCGCCCGAATTTCTGCACTTGGATGCACAAGCAGCAGAAGAATTAAAGAGGCAAGGTGTTGCAACTCCCTTTGAAAAAGAATACATCCGAAAAGACGGAACGCGAGTTCCTGTTCTGATCGGTGGGGCAATGTTGCAAGAGCCTTATGATGAGCAACAGGAACTAGTCGCCTTCTATCTAGACTTAACTGAACACAAGCGAAGCCAAGCGTTACTTGCTGCACAAACTCGTATTCTAGAACTAATTGCCACGGGTGCCGCACTCCCTGATGTGCTGGATGTTCTAGCTCGATCCATTGAGGAACAGTCTGATAATGCTCTCTGTTCTATTCTGCTACTGAATCAAGATGGCACAGTGCTAGGTGAGTGTATCGCTCCTAGTATTCCAGAAAGCTACAAAGAAATTATCAACCAGGGTGTTGCTGTTGGAGTTTGTGCCGGAAGTTGCGGCACAGCCGTTTATCGTCAGGAGCCTGTAATTGTATCGGATATTGCCAACGATCCACTTTGGGCAGAGTGGCGAGATTTGCCTTTAGCTCATGGTTTACAAGCTTGCTGGTCAATGCCGATTTTTGGTAAGGATGAGGAGGTTTTGGGTACCTTTGCGATGTATTATCGAACACCGAAAGAACCCAGTCCTCAAGACCGGAAACTGGTGGAGGTATCTACTCATTTAGCAGGAATTGCGATCGCACGTCAACGAGCGGAGTCGGCGTTGCGAGAAAGTGAGGAGCGATTCCGAACGTTTTTTGAAGAAGCACCCATTGGCATCTCTGTTGTTGACTTAAGCGGTCGGTTTCTGACAGTAAATAAAACCTACTGTGAGATGTTGGGATACTCTGCACCAGAATTGCATCAACTTACCTTTGCGGCAATTACCCACCCTGACGATGTTCAAACCGATGTTGCCTATGTAGAACAGCTATTTAAAGGTGAGATACCGAGCTATCAGCTTGAGAAACGCTACATCAAGAAGAATGGCGAAAGTTTATGGGTTAATCTGACTTCGACAATGGTTTCTGATCAGGATGGGACAGTCTGTTTTGGATTAGGGATGGTTGAGGACATCACCGAGCGTAAACGGACTGAGGAAGCGCTTAGCGAAACCAACCAAACCCTGCAAGCGCTGATTCAAGCTTGTCCCTTGGCGATTACAGTTTTTAGTCTTGATGATGGGCTTGTGAAGATGTGGAATCCAGCCGCTGAGCAAATCTTCGGCTGGAGTGAACAGGAAGCAGTAGGGCATTTTCTCCCCTCTGTTCCTGAAGACAAACAAGCGGAATTCTTGGCAAATCTGGATTTTATTCGGCAAGGCAATACCTTAACAGGTATGGAAACTCGTCGTCAGAAGAAGGGGGGTAGAGCCATTGATATCAACGTTTGGGCTGCCCCTCTACGTGATGCAAAAGGCAATGTTAGCTGTATGTCGATTGTTGCCGATATTAGCGATCGCAAACATACCGAGGCAGCACTCAAAGAGAGCGAAGAACGGTTTCGGAAACTGGCAGAAAAGGTTTGTGTCATTCCTTGGGAGGCTGACGCAACAACAGGGAGCTTTACCTATGTCGGCCCACAGAGCCTACAAATTCTTGGTTATCCTTTATCAGATTGGTACACTGACAATTTCTGGTCTGAACACATCCATCCAGAAGATCGAGACTGGGTGATTCAATATTGCTTAGACTCTGCAGCTACCCTTGAAAACTACGAATTTGAATACAGAATGTTGGCAGCTGATGGACGAGTTGTGTGGCTGTACGATATCGTCAATGTCGTTCGGAGTGAGGATAAGCCTTCTGTACTGCGTGGATTCATGATTGACATCACTGAACGCAAGCGGGTAGAGGCAGAACGCGAACAGTTGCTAGCGAGTGAACAGGCAGCCCGTAGTGAGGCGGAATCCGCCAACCGCATGAAGGATGAATTTCTCGCGACACTCTCCCATGAATTGCGTACTCCGCTAAATGCCATGTTGGGGTGGACTCAGCTACTCCGTACCCGGAAGTTTAACGAGGCTACCGCCGCTCGTGCCCTAGAGACAATCGACCGTAATACAAAGTCATTGGCTGCACTCATTGAAGACGTTTTAGACGTTTCCCGGATTATTCGGGGCAAACTCCACCTCAATACCCGTCCAGTCGAACTGACTTCTATGATTGAGGCAGCAATTGATACAGTACGTCCGGCAGCGCAGGCGAAGGATATTCAGATTGAGTCGAGATTAGATTGCTCAATTGCACCAATCTTAGGGGATGGCAACCGCTTACAGCAAGTTGTCTGGAATCTCCTCTCTAATGCTATTAAGTTCACCCCCAAAGGTGGGCGAGTTGAGGTGCAACTATCAATAGTCAGTGGTCAGTTGGCATGGACAACGGATAATCGACAACAGACAACGGATAAATATGTCCAAATTCAGGTGAGCGACACAGGTAAGGGGATTGCTGCTGAATTTTTACCCCATGTTTTTGACCGCTTCCGCCAAGAAAATAGCTCCACCACTAGAGCTTATGGAGGATTGGGGTTAGGCTTGGCAATTGTCCGTCATTTAGTGGAACTGCACGGAGGGACTGTTCATGCCGATAGTCCAGGTGAAGGGCAGGGAGCAACCTTTTCAGTGCAGCTACCACTGGTATCGAGGCTTACAGAAGGCAGCAATCAATCACCCGTTGACTCAACGATTGAGCATAATGTGCCGCTTGACAACCTGCCCGACTTGAATGGGTTGCGGGTTCTCGTGGTTGATGATGAAGCCGATGCCCGTGACTTGCTGACTACTATACTTGGACAGTACGGCGTTGAAGTGACTACTGTTGCAACAGCAAGTGAGGTACTAGAGGCACTGCCACGGTTAAAGCCGAGTGTACTGGTAAGCGATATTGGGATGCCAGGAGAAGACGGCTATGCCCTAATTCGGAAAGTGAGGGCATTGGATGCCGAGCAAGGTGGAGAGATTCCGGCTGTGGCGTTGACGGCATATGCTAGAGCGGAGGATCGAATCCGTGCCCTTGCATCAGGTTTTCAGTTACATATGCCTAAGCCTGTCAATCCAGAAGAGTTAGTTGCGATAGTTGCAAATCTGGCAGGACGAACGGGAAAAGGATCTTAACGAGGAATGGGGAGATGCGATCGCATTAATCCTCTCCAAGAGTACCCTGAAGCTTGCAGCTTTCTGAACTTGTAGTAACTGCAGCTTAACTGTTATCGATTAAGCGAAGACGCACGAGCAGGAAATCCAGCATTGTTGAGAGCGTTAATTGCTGCCTTATAGTCTTGTACCCAATATTTAGAATCAAAGCGAACAAATTGGTGTTGCTGTGATGTGGCTACTGTTGCTAAGACTGGTCTTTTCGCATGATTTTTTTGCCCGGAGTATTCTTTCAGAATAGTTCTTAAATGGGTCAGTCCATCTTTAGTGACTCGCTCGGGTGGTAGTTCAACAACTACCATTTGTACAGTTTCAATAAACTCAGCATCCTCAATAATCATCTGAATTTGCTCATCTTTCCGATCTACTTTGCCCCAAACAATGATGCGGGCATCAGCTTTGATGAATTGTTCGATTTGCTTATAACTTTTAGGAAAGACGACACCCTCGGCTTGACCACTCAGGTCTTCCATCTGCACAATTGCCATAGGTTCACCTTTTTTTGTGATGATGGGCTTGACATCCGTCAGCATCACGATTGCGCTAAGAGTCGCTCTTTGATTTTGCTCAGCTAAGTCCGAAAGGTTAATTGGAGACATAAGTTTAGCGACTTGTCCCACTGATTTTAGAGGATGGTCAGATACATAGAAACCTAGCAGTTCTTTTTCTAAGCGTAGCTTTTCCTGCGCGGAAAAATCAGGAATATTAGGAGGCTGAGGGGCAGATTCTAATGCCGCATCATTAGTGTTTTTGGTTCCATTCGTGCTTCCTAAAATATCGAAAATATTAGTCTGTCCACTATCTCGATCTTTCGCCCGATCTTGCGCCCAACTAATTAATGCTTCTAGATTTTCAATCAGTTGCTTACGATTCGGTGAGATACTATCAAAAGCACCAGAGTAAATTAAGGCTTCCAAGGCTCTACGGTTAACAGCACGTAAATCAACGCGATCGCATAAATCGGCAAGTGACTTAAATGCACCATCAGTATTACGGGCATTTAAAATACACTCAATCGCCCCTTGTCCCAAATTTCGTACTGCTGATAACCCAAACAAGATTTTGCCAGCCACAGGCGTGAAATCAATCTCAGAACGATTGATATCAGGTTGCAATACATCAATTCCCATGCTTGAGCAGGTACCGATATATTTCTGCACCTTGTCTTGGGTTCCACTACTAGCCGTGAGTAGTGCCGCCATATATTCAACGGGATAATTCGCTTTTAGGTAAGCGGTTTGATAAGTAACATAACCATAAGCTGTTGAATGGGATTTGTTGAAGCAATTTGATGCCACTTTCCCATTTGCCAAAATAAAGTTATGGTCACGCTCTACACCAATGTCATAAACGGGTTGAATCCCTAATGATTTACAACCAACAATTTTCACTACGTTTATCACTCCTGAATTCAGCCGTAACTTTGAATAGTTAGTAGTTAAGGATTAAACAAACTACTAGTGCAGTTCGGCAGAAATAACTATCCAGTTGAAAAAGGTTAAAAAGCTTACTATACAAGCTTTATCGCCTTCTGCCTCCTAACTTCTGCCTTCTTGCACTATCTACCAACAATTTCCTCAAGACTTTAACAATCCTTCCTGAGTCAGAAATTCTTTTGCTACTTCTGCTGGTTCACGCTGTTTACCGCTTACCTCATAGTTTAGGCGTTGCATTGTCGCATCTGTCAGTTTAGGAGAAAGGGTATTGAGAGTATCACGAATACCTGGATTCTTATCCAACACTTCCTGACGCACAACTGGCGCAACTTGGTAGGGTGGGAATAACTTTTTGTCATCTTCTAGGACAACTAGCTTCAAGGCACTAATCTCTCCATCTGTGCCAAACGCTTCAACGACATCGGCTTCACCATTTTTTAAAGCTTGATACCTCAATCCTGGATCGAGAGGAATCAGTTTTTTGAATTCAAAGTTACCATAGACTTTTTTAAGACCAGGCAATCCATCCTCACGTTCCTGAAACTCGGCTGTGCTGGCGATTGTGAGTTGATTTGCCTTCTTCACCATGTCGGAGATTGTCTTGATGCCATATTTTGCCGCATCTTCCTGACTCATCGCCAAGGCTTGAGTGTTGTTCATCGGCGCAGGCTCTAGCCAGACTAAGTTGTATTTTTCTTTATAAGCTTTGGAAACTGTGTCAAATACCTGCTTTTGGTCACTATTGGCAGGTTGCTTCAAAACCGTTAATAAACCTGTGCCAGTGTACTCTGGGTACAAATCAATTTGACCACTTTCAAGACCCGCTTGGGCGACGGGTGTACCTCCTAAGTTCAACTTACGTTCAACTTTGATGTCATTGTTTTCTAGGACTAGAGCATACATTTCGCCCAAAATGAATTGCTCGGTGAAATCTTTTGAGCCGACTTTGACGGTTCCACCACTTCCACCACTCCCACACGCAATTACTGTGAGAGTCGTCAGCAAGGCAAGTACAAGCAGAACAAACGAGCGACGAATTAGCTTCATGGCGAAGTTCAGATTTAGTTAGATGCAGTTAATTTTAAATAGAGTAGCGCTATCTGTCAGACAAAAATTTGTGGTGAAAAAAGCGATCGCTCTTTTTCCCCAGAAGTTAAGTGAGCGTATCCCAATGATAAATTGAGCCGTTGGAATCTCTCTAGCTATTCCACGAATAGCACTAACGTCACTACTCTCCATAAATCGTTACAACGACTTTGCGTTGGCGTGGTTTGATGTCACATTCGAGGTGGAAGATTTGTTGCCAAGTTCCTAACTCTAGCTTGCCGTTCTGGATAGGCACAGTTAGGGAAGGACCAAGCCAAGTCGCTTGCAGGTGGGAGTGTCCATTGCCATCGTGCCACATCTGCTCGTGTCCGTAGTCCCGACTTGGTGGAATGAGCTTATTTAAAATCTCAGGTAAATCACGTTGTAGTCCCGGCTCAAACTCAATCGTACCAATTGCTCCCGTACTACCAATATTGAAGATGTGAGCCATTCCCGTTTTGATGCCGGACTTCTTGACGATGGAATTCACCTTCTCAGTGATGTCATGCATATCGCCATGACTATCTGTGGAAAGGGAAATTTGCTCCTGATGAACCATGAGTTGAGTGTGTAGTGTGTTTCTTTGAGTCTAGTTTGGCTTTGTTTTTCCTTGTGGGATGAGACTGCGATATTTCTCTAAGACGTTAGTGATCGCTTTTACTCGTCGCATTTGGTCGTCATAGACACATTGCCACTCGGTTGTCGGACGATTTTCTCTGGCACAGATGCCTATCAGTCCTGTTGCCTTGTTTGAACCCCCTTCTATATCCATCTCATTATTGAAGTTGAGGTAGAAGGACGCAGTCCTTGCCCAAGCAAGCGCTTCAATTCCTTTCAATCCTCCATTTCGGGCAATCGCTAAGGCTTTTGGGAAGTAGCGGGAGTGAATTGGACTAGCTTGATTGTATAAGTCTGCTGTGTTCAGTACTGCTTCTAAGTCGAGATTTGGGTCGATTCCCGCCGCGTTTAAGTCAAATAGCTGGGTTGGCAGACCATTGAGCGCTCGTTCTAAGCATATCCGCTCTGCTAAGGCAATATCTCCCTTGCTACGTCCTTGGTCGCTACAGGGACCATAGTTACTCACGACATCACCCCAACTTAAGTTTCCGGGGTCGGTGTGTCCAAAGTAGAACGGTGTCTGCTGCACATAGAGGGTACCGTCTTTTACAAGTAAGCGATAATTTCCCTCTGCCACACCAATCGCTACCATTCCTAATGATGTCGGAGCGGCAAACAGGGGAGAATAGCTTGTTAGGCTTTGCTGAAGGTCAAAAGGACGAGTGGGGACTTTTGAGTCACCTGCAAATTTCATTGAGCGATCGCGTCCAGTCATCGAAGTCGGCAGAGGAAATGTGGACAAATCCACCGCTTCAATCTTCCCTGGAGAGGTAACTGTAGATGGAATGCGATCGCTAGGCGTACTTGCTGATTGATTGAAACCCCGTCCTGAGAACAATAAAACGGCAAAGGCACCTGTCCCAACAAAGCTCAGTAACGTTACTCTGGATAACCAAACCCAATTAGACATGAATTACTCTTGAGATGTGTGACGGCTCAATTAATCTCCAACTCAACATTCTAGCGAGGATGAGAAAACCTTACTTTCGGATGTTCAATTGACCAGGGCTAAAATTTGAGAGATTGTTGCTTCCTCCTACAACCAAGTTGTTCTGAAAACATTGCTCATGACCACGTACAAAAAGCTAGTTAGCATCTACCTACCGGAGGAGCTTTATGAAGCCCTCATGTCCTATCAAGAGCAAAAAGGGTTGGAGGAGACTTCAAGCGCACTCAGCGAAATCCTGACTCAGTTTTTTGAGAGGGGCAATCAGGCGAAGCGTTATGCAGCTTTAGCGCAGGTGGAAGGACTTGAGGGAAAAGTTACTCGCTTGAGTGAGCAAGTCGCACAACTTCGCCAGAGTATCGCGAGTTCTATGCTGACCCAAGCGGCTCTTGATCTATCTACTTTAAGTAATGAAGAGGCTCATATCCGTAACCTAGTACAGCCGACTACGGTAACGTTTGGATGTAATAGCTTTGATGAATTGGAAGATGAACCGGACGAAGTTTTGACTGACTTCATTGAGCCAGAAAAACCTCCATCATTATAAATGGTATAAGCTTCCTGTAGGAGCAACAGTAGAGGCTGGTTCTCCCACAAAATGTAGTGTATGTAAGACCCCGCTCAGTGCCTCAAATTTACGAGTCGTGATGCGTAAAGCCCCCGCGCTCTACTCCGGGGGATATAAGCGAATAACCGAATTGATTCGGTCGTAACATGGTATGATTACGTCAGTGAACATAACGTAAACATGCTGGTATTTGAGGCAAAACTGGAAGGACTCGATGAGCAGTATCAAGCGCTGGATGAAGCAATTAGAACTGCTCGTTTCGTTCGGAATGCTTGCCTGAGATACTGGATGGATAACAAGGGAATTGGGCGATATGACCTGAGTAAATTCTGTGCTGTGCTTGCTGCTAATACTGAGTTTCCTTGGGTAGCCAAGCTGAACTCAATGGCTCGTCAAGCTAGCGCTGAAAAGGCGTGGTCTGCGATTGCTCGATTCTTTGATAACTGCAAGAAATCCTTACCAGGAAAGAAAGGATACCCGCGTTTTAAGAAAGAGCAAACACACGGGAGCGTTGAGTACAAAACCTGTGGATGGCGACTTTCTGATGACCGCAGATACATCACTTTCACTGACGGATTTAAGGCGGGAACCTTTAAACTTTGGGGAACCCGTGATTTGCACTTCTACCAACTTAAGCAATTCAAAAGGGTGCGGGTTGTGCGCCGTGCTGACGGGTATTATGCCCAGTTTTGCATTGACCAAGAACGAGTAGAAAGGCGAGAACCAACGGGTAAAACCATCGGTATTGATGTAGGGTTGAGCCACTTCTATACAGATAGTAATGGGGAAACAGTTGCTAATCCCAAGCATCTGCGAAAATCCGAGAAGTCTTTGAAAAGACTGCAACGCCGTTTGTCTAAGACTAAAAAGGGTTCCAACAATAGAGTCAAGTTTAGAAATAAACTTGCTCGTAAACACCTCAAAGTAAGTCGCCAGCGTAAAGACTTTGCTGTTAAGACAGCAAGGTGCGTAGTGAGGTCTAACGACCTCGTGGCGTATGAAGATTTGCAGGTGCGAAATATGGTCAAGAATCATTGCTTGGCTAAGTCGATTACTGATGCGTCGTGGTCGCTGTTTCGACAGTGGGTTGAATATTTTGGCAAGGTGTTTGGTGTGGTAACTGTGGCAGTTCCGCCCCATTTCACCAGTCAAAATTGCTCTAACTGTGGTGAGGTTGTCAAAAAGACTCTTAGCACCAGAACTCATATTTGTCCTCATTGTGGGCATACCCAAGACCGGGACTGGAACGCGGCGCGGAACATATTAGAAAAAGGACTAAGTACGGCGGGTCACGTCGGAACTAACGCCTCTGGAGAGACTGATCAATACTTGAGTGGGGAAACTCCTTCAAGCAAATCAACTCGTGGAAAGAGGAAACCCAAGGAGTGATCTTTGGAATCCCCGCACCTTGATTGTTGGGGAGGATGTCAAATCAAGTCTGGATTTCACTTAAGGTGGCTACAGATGTTTTGCCGCTTCTTGTCAATGCCTATTCAAAAGTCTGTCTTGACAAACTTCCTCGTCCCGACTACTGACACGCCCGACCTAGCTCTACCTCAACCTAACTTTTAGGGTTTCGCCTCGACTTCTTTCGGCACAATGAGTTCAATATTAAGTAAGTTGGTACAGCTAAGTGTTTAGGCTGAGATAAGCATCCTCTGTTGAACCACAAATATGAAAAAGAAACGTCCACAACAACAAGTAACACCCCCAACCAAGGGATTGAATATTCTTGCACTTAAGCGTTCAGCTTCCCAAGTCGAGCCGTCACAGGAACAACCAACAACGGTAGAAATTGAAAAGCCTGAAATAGATGCGGTCTCTACCCCGGAGCCAGAGGCACACAACCCAGTGGATGAGCTTGCTCCTGCCTCTTCTTCCATTTCCACCTCTTCCCCTGAGAGTAATGCGATCGCCTCTGACCCAGAATCGACCCAGTCGCCAATCCCCGACCCAGTCACCTCTGACCCAGAACAGAACCCGGAGCCAGTGCCCGACTCCATCGCCTCTGACCCAGAATCGACCCAGTCGCCAGTACCCGACCCAGTCGCCTCTGACCCCGCTGAGGCGGTCTTATTTCAAGCGGTTGGCATAATCTTCGGTAACATAACCAGCGAGGAGGACAAAACCTTTGTGACAATCGGTGAAAAGTCCTATGCACTCTATTATGCCAGCACCCACAAGCGGGCTTATGAGGCGCTTAAAAAAGAGATTACTTGTACCGGGATTACCCAGCAAAAGTTAATCGTCTATCCCAGGATTACTCACTTCCCTGGAGGAAAACAGCCCTACCGCCTAGCCTTCCAACTGGCAGGGTTTGTCGGTCACTCTGTGTCTGGAGAGGGAATTGAGAGTGTTCTGGAAGAAAACGAGTTCAAAATCTGTGGTTTATGGCAGTTCATTCCGGTTTGTCGGGTGCCGTGCATCTCAGTATTTAAAAACTTTGATAAGCAACGGCTTGAGTACATCAAATCGGCACCCTTGGACAAAAAAGTAAACTTCATGAAGGCATCTCACATTCCGGTACTCTGGCGAGATGCCCCTGTGCCCCCATTCCGGTTCAACAAAAACCTGGATAAAGAGACTCAGGGCAAAGCGTCCTTTGTGCAGATCAAAGCCCGGTTCAACAGCGCAAGCGACAACTTTGAGTTTGTATCGCTTTTAGGAATCCCTTCTGAGTCGCCACCTAATTACCTAAAAGCTGGTAAGAAGGATAAGCAAGAGGCAGCGAGGACAAAACTTGCGGCATCAAAAGCTCGGAAGCCTTTTTCTAAGCCAGTTTCAGGCAACAACGCTGCCCAACCCAACCCTGGTGCTACCTCCAAGCCTAAGCCTAAGCCTAAGCCTAAACCCAAGGTTGACACGCCTCAATAAAGGAGGCGACGCTCTTGTGGAGGCAGGGCACAGATACTTGAATTAATTCTCAAATATATTGGCTCCTTTGAAACTTCATCTAAGTGCTTCCAGAGAAGAGTCAGAAGACAGGGGGCGAGTGCCTGTTTACACTTCATTAATTCTTCATGAATGGGGGGGTGACACCCCTCATTCCTAAAGGTAATAATAAGGTTAGTAGATGCACCCTGATGACTGAGAGAGCCGCCTAAAGTGACTCTCTTATTTTTTTTGCAAAGCCTTTGCCCTCGTTAGCCGATTCGATGAAGCGATCGCCTTGACTGTCGTCTGTACTCATTTATCGTGGGAGACTTATCCACCCCCAGACCACCGCTAGTTATGGATTGGTCACAATTGAAGAGTTCTAGTGCTTTCCGGTTGCGTTCCTAAGTTTGGATACGCAACGTTAGGCAAACTGTACCCGTAGCAGATTGGGGGACTCGCCAGGAGATAAGCGATCGCTTAATCCTCTCAATTACGGCTAACTCTGTGAGCGTTGAAGCCTCCTCATCCAACACAATTCGTCCAACACGACCTTTATTCACTACAAACTCGAAGACAATTTCACCACTGAATCCAGAAGGTAAATTTAGTTGTTGTAGATGTCGCGTTAGATCTGCCACTGCTGCTTGATCCAATCCCGTGACGATGACGACTTGCAGTTGGGCATTACTTCTCACTGATCTTGAAGAAGACAAATCCTCATCATCAATCATTTGACCGATTAAGGTAACTTCCTCATCATCAATCATCCCAGGATCAATTAAGGTAGTATCCAATGCATCTAGACACTCTTGTTCTGGAGCCGCGAAACTCTCAAACTTCGGTGCGGCTAAGCCATAAGCACGAAGCTTCGCCCTCTGGAGCTGAATACCAGAAACATTAGCGCTGCCAAAAATTCCCTGATAGCTAACGCCTTGGGGCATCTCAACAGGAACTTGCATTGAGATAGATTCGCGTTCTGGATCGACACGCACATCATCACTCACAGCAACAAAGGCTGTATATTGTGATAACAACTGATACATCAAAGCTGTATTCGTAACTGCCTCAACCCCAGTCTTCGTTTCATAGCCGAACATTTGCTGCATCAAGTATTTAATCCGCGCCCGTCCCCACAACTGGGCAATGGCAGGATTGCCAGCTTTCTCAAAATTCAGGTTAAATGTCTTTTCGTAACGAGTTCCACGTGCCGCCGTCCCTGTAACGCGGAGCGTACCAACCGAATCGTCTTCTGGTAAAGGGGAAACTCGCCCAAACAAAACTAACGGTTCTTGGGTAAACAAGTCAGGAGGCGCAGAAGGATAAATTACTGCCTCCCCTGTACCTTCAAACGCAACTTGAATATTCGTCAGTACAGGATTATTGATTTGGCGGAAGAACTTCTCGGCAACATCCTCTATCGGTTCATTATGGCGGACAATTTGAGACGTTCCTCGACCAATCTCTGCAATGCGATTGAGCAAAAATCGGTTCGGTGAACTGCCGACACCAAAGCTATAAAGGCGATTTCCCGGTTGCAGCTTTTGTTGTACCTCGGCAAGAATTTCGTTGTCATTGCCAATGTAGCCATCTGTTAGCAGCACAATACTCCGCAAACGCCCTGCTGGTGCGGCAGGGAAATTCAGGACTGCACGAATGCCATTGAGTAAGTAGGTGCCCCCATTCGCTTGCAATTGATTGATGTAGTTAATTGCCTTAGTACGGTTCTGCGCTGTATTAGGCAAAGGGTGGGTCGATAACTGAGTCGTGGTATCAGAAAAATCAATAATCGTGAACGTGTCGTCAGGATTTAGCCCATTGATAAACCGACGCATCAATTCCTGAGATTTCAGTAAGGGGTCACCATGTTGAGAACCAGAAGTATCCATCAGGAACACGACATCCTTGGGTACAATCTCATTGCTGCGGTAGTCCAATGCCGGGATAAGATAAACCGCGAAGTGACCGCCTCGTTGATCTGACTGGCTAAGTACCGTTGCTTGAGTGTTGTCACTACTCACCTGATAACGCACAATCAGGTCTTTGTTGGGAATGGTGTCTTCCTTACCCAGTTTCACCCGCACAATTTGTCCATCCTGTTCAATTGTGAGTTGGTGGGAAGTGGAGCGAACATTACGAACTGGCACACCCGCATCAATCTCCACTGTCACACCGATGTCATGCCCAGAACGAGTTTCAGGAGGTATCACAGGCGGAGTGATGCGCGAAGCATCGGGAACTTGGTCAGTATCACCACTTTCATCAATCGGTGTACCAGGAATGAATCGGGGTCCAACAACCATCGGGAAGACAAATTCATAGTCGCCACCTGTGAATTTCAGGCTGTCGGTGTAGCGGATGGTAACGTCTATTGCTTCACCGGGTTTGATGTTCGCTAGCGATTGGGTGAAAATATTGTCTCGCTCTTGCTCTAAAAGCCCAGCCGTTCGCCCCTCTCGTCGCGCTTGTTCATAAATTTCTTTGGCTTCTTCCCGCTTTTTGATGTTGCCTTTGATAACACGCTCACCAATTTTAATTTCCATGTCATCCACTGCCGCTTCATCTGGCAACGGAAATACATAGATGGCTTCTAATGGTTCAGTGAAGGGATTTTCAAAGGTCTGCGTCACCTCTACTCGTGACAGATTTCCGGCAATTTTGCTAAGAACTTTCGTATGTTTCAGCGGGAAGACTAACTGTTTTTCGCCAGTTTTGACATATAAGCCTCCTAGCGACGGCTTGGAGTGTAACGGAGCATTAGCGGGCATAAGCATTTCCCCCAACAATTAGAATGCTAACCGTTGCCACGGTTCCAAGTGGCAGTTTCACCCATGTTAGCCTTGAACTTTAATCGCTTCTAGGAAAGTTGAAGAAGTATTAAATATCATTGGCATTTACTTGTAGAGGTTGGCACAAAAAAGAGTACATCTCTGGGGCTAACTTGAATGCCTCCCCTTTGTTTTGTCCCCCATCTTGTGATGTATTTTTGACCATCACCACCTTTACCAACTGCCATCGTAAAGTTATAGCGCAGTTCTTGGTAACAGCCAACTTCTAAACCTGGCATTTTTGCCGCCTTCACATCAAAAAATGTGCCAGCTTTATTGATGATTGCAAAACCCTTATCACCACGTTCAATAAAAAGCATATTGGGATTATCGGCACCTGGTGCGATTTCATTACCATTACGAAAGTATTGCGCCTCACCCATCATTTTATGGTGGAAGTAAACACCGGATTTGGTAATCGAATTCTGTACATCATCACGGTAGACAATCGGGAATCCTTCCTGACGAGCAAGGACAAAAGCATTGGCTAACATCGCATCTTCTTGGCTAGAAAATTTGAAGCCGATTTGATTGGTTGCTATGTCATGGTTTTGGGCAAACGTGACAGCTTTTGTTCCCGGTAGGGCTTTTCCCGAACTTGCTGGATTGATAAGCGATCGCAAATCACCGCCTAAACTAAAAGCCTCAATCATTGCACTCACTAGATGAAAGTCTGTTACTGAAAATACGCCTGTATATTCGTTGCTTTCTTCAAGTGTTTGTCCAATCACTTCACCATAAACGAATTTATCGGCTGGTACTACTGTCAGTACATCACGAAAGTAGTCAGGTTCAATATGCTTTGCGGCATCAAACCGGAAACCATCAGCACCAAGTGCCAAGAGTTTCTTCAGGTAATTTTTGGCTTCTTGTCGAACATGAGGCAAATTGGTATTCAAATCAGGAAGATTACAATTAATCCAACCTTGTGTAACGGAAGCGCGGTTACTGTAGTCGATGCAATTTTTGGGATGAAAATCCTGGGATGAGAAGCGAGGATACTTCAATGTTTTGACATATTCACCATAGTTCGCCATGTGATTGAGAACCACATCGACAATTATCTTCATCTTCCGACTATGGGCAGAATCAATGAGTGCTTTGAGGTCTTTTTCATTCCCTAAAGGGCTTTCAAGTACAGTATGGTCAATCGGTTGGTATCGCGCCCACCAATCGGATGCTGGATTACTCTTCTGAGGTGGCGAAACTTGGATGTAGGTAAAGCCTTGCTTTTGAAGCTCAGGAAGTTGTTTTTTGACCTCCCGTAGCCGCATATCAAACGCTTGATAAATTACGTCAGCACTAGAAACTTTTCCCTCATTGCCTCTAGAAGAACCATAAGGAGGAGTTTCATGTTCGGTAACTTCGCTCAACGGTGCTTGACAGGCAGACGTAACACAAAAAACAAGAATAAAAGCTATGCAGAATTTGAGGAGTAATTGAAACAGTCTGTGCATGAACAACCTTTCAAGTGAGTCAGGCAAGTAGCTATAGCAGAAGGCAGAGGGCAGAAGGGATGCATATTGACAACAAAAAACCTCGGTACTTACACCGAGGCTTTTGACTTATAGCTCTATGAGCCTATTTGTAGATTTTGCAAAAATATAGGCTGACACAGTACCAGTCGTTTCCCAATCTACCCAAACCAGGAGTAAAGCTATGACAATAGCTTGGCTAGTTGTGTTCAGCCTACTTATGCAAAGTAAACTCAGTCACTTTGCAGATACACCCAAAGTAAGCTTTGTTTTTTCTTACAACACCCTTAGACCAGGAGTAGTGCTTCTATGAAAAGAGACATACTCTTTTACCGAAAGAACAATTATAGCGTAATACAACCTAATTGCTCATTGCTTCTTTAGCGGTCTCAATGCGATCGCTTACCGAAGTCTTGGATCGAATTGATTGGTCGATGCAAAGTTTACCGTAATTCAAGGCTTCTTCAAGCGTGTAAAAGCAGAACGGCGCACTGTAAGAATGTCCTTCTGGGTCAATATAGTCAATAGCGATACCGTTTAATTCTTCGCTCGTGACTAGATTCCATTCCTTGTAACTCATCATTGCCCTAACCTCCATTAGTTTGTAGCGGTTTACGAGGTGGGTCAGGCAGCAGAATATCCCTGCAACTGATGTTACAGATATCTGCTTAGGAGACCCAAGGACTACGGCTTGTAAAAGCTTATGCCTATGGTGCTCCTCCCATTGCCGACGGAGTTAGCTGACGGGCTAAGACTGGAAGGTGTCTCTCTTGGTTACAAGATTAGCCCCACGATTTGGTTCCTCCGCTCTTTATCTGGCGTTCTGAAACGATTACGTTTGCCAGATAAAAATTAGGCTACCCACTGGAAAAAGAATAATTAAAATATAGGATAAGATTCGGCGTTTGTCAAGAACCCAAATCAGGGAAGACGCTAAACTTAATGCTTCCATGTATGGGCATGAAATAGGTGAGAAGCAAGCCGTAGACCGAAAACTCTTCCTTCTCCCCTACACCCCAACTATGCCACTTAAAATGCAACAACAAGACAGATTTATTGGGTGTTTAATCTATGCGATCGCTAAAAGAAGCAGCATTTAACGCAGTACCAATTCTTACTCTCATCCTGACAGTAGTAGCAGCCATCCCACCAAACACAGGCATTGTAGGAAGATATAGAATGCTCAGAATTTATTAGGGTTGCCACCTCATCTCTCCTATCCGCTGAAGGGTTACGTGATTCTTGGTTCAGTATCTGTTGCAGTTTGTCAGAAACACGCTCTAACCCATAGGTTTGTGCCACGATTAAAACCCTCTTAATGCTATTTAACTTAATTTTTCCTGGAATCTTCCTAGACAGAAGAGATTGTCTAAAAGCTACGGAAGTTGCCAGTCTCAAGGTTCAATTCCACATTAGCAAGTCTTGCCAATGATTTTCTCTGACTGCAATGTTTCTTTTCTGATTGAAATGTTTCTTTGAAATTGTCAAAAAAATCCGCTCTTGTATTAGCTACATAGCATCAAGAGCGGATGAGTTGAATTGTCTTTATTGCCTAACTAGCAGATAGAGGGGGTAATCTTAGCCAACAGCTTGAAGCAACAACTCTTGGCGCTTGCTAGGCAATACCTTCACTTGACCATCAGCATCAACATCAACCAATGCTGTGTCTCCATCGTTTACCTGACCAGAGAGCATTGCCTCAGCTAAGCTATCTTCCAGGAGGCGCATGATGGCGCGACGTAACGGTCTTGCACCGTAGTTGACATCATAACCTTGTTCCACCAAGTGGTCTTTAAACCGTTCAGTGACTTCCAGCGTGATTCCCTGCTCAAGTAAGCGTATTGAGATTTCACGGAGCATGATGTCAGAGATTTGCTTAACTTCATCTCTGGTTAGCTGACGGAAGACGATAATCTCGTCAAGGCGATTGAGAAACTCAGGGCGGAAGAATGATTTAAGGTTTTCATTCACCTGTTCACGGATACGGTTGTACCGTGCCTCATTTTCGTTGTCGGAGTAGTCAAAGCCGAAACCACTACCACCTTTTTCGATTGCCTTAGAACCGATATTAGAAGTCATGATGATCAACGTGTTCTTGAAGTCTACGGTGCGACCTTGAGCATCGGTTAAGCGACCGTCATCCAAAAGTTGCAGTAGCACGTTGAATACATCAGGATGGGCTTTTTCGATTTCGTCGAATAGCAGCACTGTGTAGGGCTTGCGTCGGACAGCCTCGGTGAGTTGACCGCCTTCGTCATACCCAACAAATCCTGGAGGCGAACCAATCAGCTTACTGACTGTGTGGCGTTCCATGAACTCGGACATATCGAACCTGATCATTGCCTCTTCTGAACCGAAGAAGTATGCCGCTAGGGATTTGGCGAGTTCCGTCTTACCGACTCCAGTCGGGCCAGAAAAGATAAAGCTAGCGATTGGGCGATTAGGACTCTTTAAGCCTACCCGCGCCCGACGAATCGCACGAGAGACAGCAGTAACAGCTTCCTCTTGACCAATCAGTCGCTGATGTAGGGTGTCTTCTATGTGCATCAGCAGTTCTGATTCGGATTCAGTCAGCTTGCTTACAGGCACTCCAGTCCAAGAGGCGACGATATGGGCGATATCTTCTTCGTCAACAATTGGCGTGAGGGAATTGTTTTGTTCCTCTGTGTTCTCAACAAGTACTTTGAGTTGAGCTTCAAGTTCCAATTCGCGATCGCGTAACTGTCCCGCTTTATCAAAATCCTGAGCTTTGACTGCCTCATCTTTCTCTTTCGTGCAGCAACGCAGTTCCTTCTTCAGTTCCTTGGTTGCAGGAGACGATTGGAAGTGCCTCAAATGAACACGGCTTCCAGCTTCATCAATCAAGTCAATTGCTTTATCAGGTAGGAAGCGATCTGAGATGTAACGGTCTGAGAGCTTCGCAGCCGCTTCTAGGGCATCATTAGAGATTTCAACCTTGTGGTACTGCTCGTAAGCGTCGCGCAGACCGTGCAGGATTTCAATGGTGTCATCCACCGAAGGTTCTCCGACCATTACTGGCTGGAAACGACGCTCTAGAGCCGCATCGCGCTCAATGTGCTTGCGGTATTCATCCAGCGTGGTCGCTCCTAAGCACTGCATTTCACCTCGTGCTAGAGCAGGCTTAAGAATATTTGCGGCATCCATACCGCCTTCCAGTGAACCTGCACCAACTAGGGTGTGGATTTCGTCAATGAACAAGATGATGTTCCCAGATTGACGCACTTCCGCCATGATTTGCTTAATGCGCTCTTCAAAATCACCCCGATAGCGAGTACCTGCCACTACTGAACCCATGTCCAGAGTAAATACCTGCTTATCTTCTAAAAGGTCAGGGACATTTTTGCTGACAATGCGTTGAGCTAAGCCCTCTGCGATCGCTGTTTTACCAACTCCTGGCTCCCCGATTAACACAGGGTTATTCTTGGTACGACGACCCAAAATCTGGATTACACGTTCAATTTCCTTAGCGCGACCGACAACTGGGTCAAGCTTCCCTTCTGCGGCAAGTTGCGTCAGATTGGTACCAAACTCATCCAAAGTGGCTTTAGCCCTTGAGGTACCGCCCATCATTGAAGGGTCTTGTCTAGTCGATGTGGAGGCGGCAGCTACTTCTCCTAATGCCCTAATGACTTGTGTGCGGACTTTCGCTAAGTCAACGTCAAGATTTTCAATTACTTTGGCAGCAACACCTTCTTTATCCTGAGTAATTGCCAACAACAGGTGTTCTGTACCAATATAGTCATGTCCAAGTTGACGAGCCTCTTTGAAGGCTTGCTCGAAAATACGTTTGGCTTTCGGGGTGAAGGGAAGTTCAGACTGAACATAGCGAGAGCCACGACCAATAGTTCTCTCAACTTCTTCCCGTGCGTTTTCTAGGTTAATGCCCAACTCAGCCAGCACAATCGCCGCAACACCCGTTCCTTCTTCAATCAACCCCAAGAGAATCTGCTCGGTTCCCACAAGATTGTGTCCCAGGCGACGTGCTTCTTCCTGAGCGAGCATGATGGCTTTGATGGCTCTATCTGTGAAATGTTCAAACATGGTGGGTTCACCTTACCGAGCGGTTTAATAAGTGGGTGAACTGAACATCACCCCTATATAAAGTTTTATGTACTTCGTAAATACAATGTATCCCTCTAAGGTGGACTTTGCTCAGTGGGCACAACCGTAATCCTTAGGAGTACTTGCCGTCTCTTCCGGAAGACGGACGTGCTTGGCTGCCCTATCTGTATCAGCCTTTATTGGGATGAAATAGAGCTACTTTGTTCGGGAGCATCCTAATTGTGCAAATACATTTTCTTGTGGGACAGGCTGGAAAGCCTGTCAAAGCTATAGGGCGGGCAGAATGCCCACCCCGCAATAAATAATTATTTCTGCGAAAATGGAATGTCACTAGCTTAGCGAAAAGTAATTGTTCGTTGGAAAAACCCGGATTGGGGGGCTTCCCCCCAAACCCCCCACTGGGGGACGGAGTGCCTCCCCCAGACCCCCTGCACAAATGGTGATCGGTGTGATGAATTTTCTTAAGTCAGTGCCATTCAGCTTAGGACAAGAGAGACAAGGAAGAATTTGAGCAAAAACTCGCTCCCCCTGCTTCCCCTACTTCCCCTGCCTATTGAGGACGGGGCAGTTCATTAAGCGTTTCACTGGTCACTTGAACTTCCTTAATCTTCACTCTTTCAGGACGACCTAAACCAGCAGTAATCGCATAGCTTTGAGCCAACAGTCTGAGCCAGAGAGCAGGATAACGATTTTCTACCCAAGGCTGTATACGCCGGATGAAACTAGGGAACCAACCTCTGAGTAACCAGCTAACTAAGGCGTAAGCTGTGAAATTGAAGTAACTGCCTAGCCAGCGAAAGATATCTTTTGAACCCGCCAGTTCCCAAATCCAAGGTAAGAGTGCAGGGTTTCTCCCTGCTGCCTTCAGTGCCAGTCTGTTGAAGGTGAACCAGTCGGCGCGGTCTTTGATGAAGTTGTCGGCAACAACTGGGGGTTCGTCTGCTAACAGCCCGAAGAAGGTGTTGAGCATTGAATTAAGCCGCTGAGGTGGCAGGTGGCGGCCTGTAGGCACCATCATGCCTTTGGAAAATAGCCAGGTGACTGAGACATTGCTTTGATAGGCGCGAATCTGATTCAAGTCTTGGGCACTAAGAAGGTTATGCCGTAGCGCAGTGTCCAAAAGGTTAGTAAGGCGGTAAAGATTGCGAATCAGGGAGCCAAAGCCCGTGAAAACCAGGGGAGACTGGAGTGAGGCAGCATCACCGACGGACACAAGGCGATCAAATGCAACAATGCGATCGCGACTTCCTACACTAAAATGTCCTGGAATGTAGCCAAACGTCGGCTTCTTCCACACCAGCTTTTCCATGTCACAGCGACGGTACTCTGGGAGAATCGTGAAAAAGTCTTCATACATCTCCAGCAGTGAGCCAGGATTCCTCGGATTCACCTGATGGTAATGAAATAAATAAATGGTGAGTTCTTCACCCGCACCGGGGAATAACTCCCAAATTAGCTGGCGCCCTCGTGAGACATCTCCATGGCTATAAAGAACATCGCCGTAATCAGAATCCCACACTCCCCGCTCAAACCCCTTCGCAACCACAGCCCCTACAGTTGGGCAAACACTATCAAAAGCACGACCACCATTCAATTGCCATGCGATCGGTGAAGCGGTTCCCATCGCATCAATTAACAGATGCCCCCTAGCTTGTCGATGCGCTTGAGTTGGTAGGTGTTGCAGTTCAACGACGACTTGATTGGGATGAATATCTGCCCGGATAAACTCTGTCTCATCCCAAATTTCTCCACCAGCCTTTTTAAGCTTTTCGCTACATAGCTGTAAAAGTTTCTCAGAATCCAATGCAATATTGAGTACTGTAGGCGTATGCAAAACAGCGGCTTTGAGATGAGGTGGATTGTTGCCATCAAAGAATTTATTAAAGCCATCAACGTATTCTCTAGCAATGAGGCTCTCAAACTCTGCGCTCGTAAATAAACCTAGCTCAATCAAGCTTTGGAACTCATCCCGTGAAATATTCCATTCCCGGTTCATCCGTCCAAAGGGTAGTCGCTCAATGAGCAACACTCGATAACCCAGTCGTGCCATAACAGCAGCATGGATGACTCCCAAAGCACCGCCGATATAGATTAAGTCGTAACTGGGATGTTCAGGTAAGTTCTCCCCATCTCCCGATTTACCCTTCTGAGAAAATATGACTTGCTTAGGCTTTTGGGGATTACGGACTCCCTCACGCCATTGCTTCTCCCACCAGTAGACGCGGTTGAGGTCATATTCCCCATTCGGCATTTTTTGAAAGAAATGGACAGTCTGAGGATAATACGGCGCTAAGGCTTCAAAGATTGATTGCTTGGATAAATCAACGGCTGGTGGTTCAGGATATTGGTAGGGAAATTGACGTCTCAGACTACGCTCAAGCTGTTGTAAGATTTGATGCTCACCTCTAATAGACTCAACAGCCCAGCGAAAGGCTTTAAGGTAGGTCGTTCGCTGCACTGACCAAACAAATACGGATATTTCCGGAATCGTTTCCGTCGCCGCTGTAGGATTTTGATTGCTGGAAGTTACACCCTCGAATTGCAAACGGATACCGTCACGAGTAATAATTTTCTTCCCACGCTCAGGCTGCCATTCCTGTTGTAACCAGGTGCAGACGGCATCTGTATCCGGGGTAGGTAATTCTACGTAGAAAAGTTCTTTCATCTTGGTGATCTCATCGGGTAGTCAATTACGAAAGAAGACGGAGGTCAAAAGCGGACAAAATACGCTAAGCTTCCGGATACTGATTTGTTTAAGATTAGAAAAAAAAGTTTACACGTTTCTCATTTTGTTAATGTAAGGGGTGCCGTTGTTAACTAGCCATGAATTATCCCATCCCAGTTAGCCCTCAAGAAATTGTGGCTCTACGTCAAAAACCCGTCGATGAAGAATTGGTGGCGGCAGCGATCGCGGGTGTTATACAGATTGCTCGCCAACAGGGGCAGTCTCTAGACGATTTAACCGCCGAAGTGCTAGCGGAAGATACTTTGCTTGACCAGGCGCAAAGACGCTGGCTCAGTGATATTGTGGCGCAAGCCTGGGAAAGTCTGCCGCCAGTTGTGAGATCACAATAATGCCTAAGCTCAGCCGAGAGTTAATTTTAGCTTTGCCGTCTAGGGTGCGAGAACACCTGCTGCCACTACTATTGACGATTCGGGTGGCTGGATTTTTGCTAGCTGCCCTAGGTTTGTGGTTATTTAGTGCGATCGCTGATGAAATCCTCGATAAAGAAAGCTTTACGTTTGATAAGGAAATTTTACTGACCCTTAGAGAATTGCATACCCCGGTGCTGGATAAAGTCATGCTAGGTTTTACCTTCCTGGGGGAACCTGTGATTTTACTGATAGTGTGTCTGGTTATCGGCACTTGGTTACTGACGCGAGGACAGCGATCGCAAGCTACAATTCTCATAATTGCCGCCAGTGGTGCCGTTGCGTTAAACACTTTGCTCAAAGTACTATTTGGTCGGGCAAGACCAATGCTCTGGGAACGAGTTGTCGATGTCGGACAGTACAGCTTCCCCAGTGGTCATGCCATGATTTCAATGGTAATTTTTGGGATAATTGGCTACTTAGTGAGTTCCAAGTTTCCCTTGTGGCGGATAGGGATTATCAGCTTAACGATTCTGTTAGTAACAGGGATTGGCTTAAGTCGGCTGTATCTTGGTGTTCACTGGCCGACTGATATCATTGCTGGGTACGCCGCAGGCTTAGTTTGGTTAATTACCTGTATTTTTAGTTTGCAAGTCTGGCAGGAACGACGTGCAGTTGCTCAAAAACCTGAGAGTGAAACACTTAGCGACGGCTAGTGATACTAAATTCTTTAGTTAAAACTATCAATCCTTGGTTTGTAATCGCTTCACTAGATCGGAAAAAGGCTGCCAATTATTGTCCTGTGCGATCGCATCCCAAACTTCTTCAATCACAGGTCGAAGTAACGCCGTTTTAGGGTTATGATGCCGTAATCGCGTAGCAATATTCTCCAACTCAACCGCTGATAAACTCTGTAATGCGTGATGGTATGTCTGTCGCCATTTGTCCAAAAGTGTACGCTGCTCATCTGTTTCCAAAAACGATGCACTACTGAAAATCTGTGCCCTATCATCTCGCCAGCTAGAGTTAAACTGTTGCGCGAGTTCCGCAAAAAAAGCGTGATAGCCGACTTGACTATCTTTGAGAAATTGAATTGTCTCCCCCACTACCGCGTCGGTTTGTGGTTCTGGCAGCACGTCAAACCCTAACTTATTGAGCATTAACTGCCCATAAGCGTTGTAAAAATGATCATCGAACGTTGCTAACGCCGCTTCCATATCCGGTTGGGGAATTACCGCCCCTAAGGGTAGCTGAAGCATCTCTAAGTTCAACTTACAAATCCCTGGTTGATTGCTGTAACTGTAGCGCCCGTAATAGTCAAAATAAGCAGCCGTAAACTCTGGGTTATAAGTTGGGATAAAGGCATAAGGCCCATAATCAAAACTTTCCCCCGTGATTGACATATTGTCCGTGTTCAAAACAGCATGACAGAAACCAGCAGCCATCCACTGTGCCACCAGTTGAGCAACACGTTCTACTAACTCGGCATAAAACTGTATATATTGCTCCTCATCTCTTGCCCCCCCCTTAATCTCCTCATCTCTTATTCCCTTAGTAAGGGGGGCTAAGGGGGTAATCTTCGGGTAATACTGCTCGATCACATGGTTTAACAGCTTTTTGATTAAATCCGGGCGCTTGAAATAGTGCAACCGTTCAAAAGTGCCAAACCGGATGTGAGAACGACTAAAACGTATCATCACAGAAGAACGGGTAGGAGAGGGTTCATCTCCCCGCCACAAATCTTCACCTGTCTCAATCAAACTTAGACATCGGGACGTGCGAACACCGAGGCTGTATAGCGCTTCTGCTGCAAGCACTTCCCGAACACCACCTTTAAGCGTGAGTTTCCCGTCCCCACCTCTAGAGTAGGGGGTTGTTCCAGAACCCTTTGTCCCAAAGTCGTAGAGTTCGCCATCGGTTCCTCGCACTTGACCGTAGAGAAAGCCTCTACCATCCCCTAGCCTGGGGTTATATTCGCCAAACTGATAGCCGTGGTACCGTAGTGCCAAAAAGGGTCGCACGCCCTCGAATTTGCCAAAGGCTTGGATAAAATCAGCGTCGGTGACTTCTTTGGGGTCGAGTCCCAGTAGGGGTAACAGGTGGTCATTGCGAAACCTCAAGATATGCTGAGGAAATTCTGCTGCTGCTACTTTGTCAAAGTAGTCAGTTCCCAAGGATTCCAAGGCGGGTTCGTAGTTGAGGGAGAGGAACATATTCAGGTCATCGGTTGATAGCAGTACACTTGACGATAGCGATTTCCTACCCTTAGATAACCTCTCTAGGGAAAGGGTTCACTTAAGTTTCATGCAAGCTAGGAGTTAAAAATGCCAGACTCGATCATGTTTCAGGAAGACGCTTTTGTTGTTCTGGAACCCAATCAACCAGAGCAATTGCTGACACCAGAAGAATTACTAGAAAAACTCAAGGCAATTTTAGCGACTCGTCAGGATGACTTGCCGCGAGATTTGCAGAAGTTCGCTTCTGTAGAGGAACAAGCTCAGTATTTAATGGAAACGTCTTGCGATCTTGATGTTGAACCTGGGCAGTACTTACAGTGGTACGTTGTGCGGCTGGAAAAGTAGAGAGGTTACAGGGAATGTCTCTAGACGCTGGTTGCTTCTTGAGGAGTGGTAATTAAGGCGACATCAATGCGATCTGCGCGATCGCTTTCTGGCTGTGTGATCTCAACTCGAACACCAGGACCAAAAAATTTCTCTACTTTTTCCCGTTTTTGCTGCCAAGTCTCAAAGGAAATAAGCGGAGAGTTAAACTCCAACACTAAAGCATACTCACCATCCACTTCAGTTTCTCGTAAGCCGATCAAAACAGGTCTTTCCTCATCGGTGGGTGATAGCTTGAGAGCTTCAAGGGAACTATCTAGATGGGCTTCTTGACCATAACGATACCGCGTAACATCATCACGAATCTGGTTTTGAGTGGAAGTGGCTTTAAGCGATCGCAGTTTCAGCACTTCAGGTGTGGTTGGCTGACTGAAGGGTATCGGCTTTAGTTCCGAGGCTTTGAGGGCAAGACCTCCGAGTAAAAGGGGAATTCCGTAGAAGAATCCTGCGAGATTTAACGTTGCATTGGCGGTAGCATAGGCGATGAAGCCTGTGATGGTGAGAACACCACCGACCCACAAACCCAATGTTCCTAGAGAAGTTTGAGGTAATATTTTCACACTGATTGTCCAACTAGCATCTACTTCAGATTCATTATCGTTGGCTGTGGGTGACTTCTGAAGTGTCTAGCCTATAGTTGTATTTATCTGCCATCCTTTATCCCTAGCCCAGTCTTCAATATGATTAAGGAAGAACGCCAGCACGCTACAGAAAAAAGTAGCACCATCCTCGACCAGCTCAATTCTCTGAAGCAGGAGGATGAAACTCTGTATAACATTTTGGCTGTAGATGTTTGGGCGTTAGCCAAGACCATGGATGAGTTTCAACCAGGCTTCTGGGCTGCTTTTATGAAAAATCGTGATAAAGCACTGAAGCGATTTATCTCAGAAGTTATCAAAAACAAGCCTACAAACCCGAAACGTCCGCCTTTCCTGCGCTAGTCTTGTCAGTATCTAGATATAAAGAAAGGTAACGTAAGCCAATGATGGACCCACAAACACTTAAAGAACGGATTGCCCTGATCGAAAGCCATCGGGAATCTCTAGTGCAGCTTTTGGAAAAGCCAGATTTAGGCACACTAAGAATTGATGTCAATCAGGCGCTGGAAGAGCTAGATGACCTAATTGAGGAATTCAAGCGTACTTTCCCGGAAACAACAGGAGCTAGCTAACTGTAGCTGCTCAAAATTGCCGCTCTTACACTTCTTTTGCTAGAGCGGCAATTTTTATTGTCCGGTGTAGCTTTGGTTGTTATTTCCGTCAAGGGATTGAGGACTGCGGCTACCTACTTCCTTGACGATGTTGATTAAATCTTTGGTGGCAGTGTCTTTCTTACAGAAGAAATCAACCCTAGCCGTTTGGCTCATGACCTCAATCTGGGGGTCATCCACTGAAGAGTAGGCAATGATTTGAGTATTTGGGTTAATGCCTTTGATGTGAGTAGAAGCGCTTAAGCCATCCATTACAGGCATTTGTAAATCGAGGATGACGACATCAGGACGATAGCGCTCAACCATTGCGATCGCTTCTTTCCCGTTGCTTGCCAGACCAACCAGCTCAATGTCCCTCTGGTTAGAAAGCGCTAACTTAAGACTGAAGCGTGTTAATTCGTGGTCATCAACAACAAGAACACGTAAAACAGGGTTCTGACAGGACAACATGATGCGACGTTAGTAAACGGTATATTATCGTTTGATTCCACAGTTTACTTGGTAAGAAGTCGTTGCTCCCTCTACCGTTCGAGTGAAACCTTTAGTATAAAGATGCTCTGGACTAAGCCACAAGAGGCAGAGCAGAATTACTGAAATATAAAACTTTTCTTAAGAATTCTTATAGCTGTTGTGATTTATGCATACAAATCATCAACAGCTAATTTTGGCACTTAGGCTTGATTAGGCGATTAGTGCTTTATTGAGTTGGGAAAGTTGTGCGATCGCATTTTTCAATTCTCTTATTGTGAAAAGCTGCTATATGAATGTAGCTCATATTTATGGCATGGCAAAACTCGTCATTCTAAAGACTTGCTAAGCTATCCGGAACAGATAGCCCTTCCCTTGTAGTGTTTGGCAATCAGTAGATTACCTTACTTCAAGAGAACTTACTCGATTAAATTTTATAAATAGAAGATAGTGAGATAGGAATGCAAAAGCATCAGATGGGGTGGTTGCCAAGTCGTCCTGACTTTAGAGATTACTCCATAGAAACCGCAGTTCAAAAACTGCAAAATCAGGGAACACCATCAACTCAAGAAGTAATCCAACTCAAAAGAGCAACTTTTGCAGAGGATGACAACTCACCAATATTGAACAGAGCAATCCAATTATTACAAACACCTACACATAAAAATCAACGAAAAATAAGCCGTCAGGAACCCTATTTAGTATTACCTCTAAAAGCTTCTGCAAACTCCAACCAATATTACCAACCTTTCGGCGATTCAGAAATTTCAGATGATTTATATCTCCCAAAGTCTGTGGATTTAAGGGGATTTTTTTCCCCCGTTGAGAAGCAAGGAAGACTTAATTCATGCACAGCACACGCAGGTGTTGCATTAGTGGAATATTTTCAGCGGCGAGCATTTGGAGAATATATTGATGCCTCTCCGCTTTTTCTTTATAAAACTACCCGAAGATTGATGCAGCTAACAGGAGATAGTGGCGCATCTATTCGTTACACAATGAGGGCAATGGTACTTTTTGGGATACCTCCAGAGGAAGCCTTTCCTTATAATGTTGATGCATTTGACGAAGAGCCTTCAAACTTCTCCTATGCTTACGCCCAAAATTATCAAGCCATTAACTACTTTAATATTGACCGATTTAATCTTTCACCTGAGCAAATACTAGTTCGGATTAGAATCGCTTTGGCGGCTGGCTTCCCTCCGATGTTTGGCTTTACAGCTTACAGTTCGCTGTTCTCTGAAAAGACAGAAAAATCAGGTAAAATTCCCTACCCGGCTAAGGATGAGAAAATGGTAGGTGGTCATGCCGTTGTTGCGGTTGGTTATGACGATAAAAAACTGATTAGAGGTTCCAGAACTCCAGGTGCTTTCCGCATCAGAAATTCTTGGGGACAAAAATGGGGCAAAGACGGTTATGGCTGGCTTCCCTATGATTATGTATTGAACCGTTTAGCTATTGATTGGTGGTCACTGGTTAAGAGTGAGTGGGTTGCTTCAGAAAGCTTTGGTTTGGCAGTCAGTTCTGATGGTCTTTTAGAAGCTTGCGATTGTACGCCTGGAACAAGGGGTTGTGACTGCACTCCTAATACCTCTAGTGAGACTTAGACAAAAAAATGACGCAAAAATAGCTTCAAACTCAGATAGAGAAGTCCTTTCAACTCGAATGTGCATCAATCTAATATTTCTAATAGTCACAATGGTTTTAGGCATTTTTAGACCATTGATGTCTTTTCCCTGCCTAGAGAGCTTTTCAACCCCTTAAAGGGGTTGAAAATGTCAAACTCCTATTAGTAATAAAGTCTATATCCCTCTTCTCGTATTTAAAATTGGATAGTAAAATCATGTGTACCTCATGACTCGGAGAAATGCGATATCACATAGAGTTATTGTATTTATAACAAGTATCCTTTACTTCTTTTAGATTAGAATTGGTTTTCGCGTAATCCCATACGGCTTTGCAACTATCCCTTAACAAGGTTTCACTATCTTGAGAGGCTTTATCATTCGAGTTGTTATAGTTCCAATCCCAAAGCCTTGCCGTTGTATCATCACTTGCAGACAAAATTAGGTTCTGATTTTTGGGATGAAACTCTATTTGTCTAACTGATAAATTATATCCTGCAATAGTCATTGGGTCATTGCTTAGAAACGGCTGACCTATTTTATAACGTTCTTCAGTTTGCCTCAAATCCCAGACTTTAATTGGTTCATTAAGGCTAGAAGAAGCCAATTTCTGGCTATTATGGCTAAATGCTAACCCTAATATATATTTTTCATAAGCTTTAATTTGCCCTTTGAGTGCGTAGTTTTTTTCTGCGTTCCATAGCTGTATCGTGCCATCGTGACTGGCAGAAGCAAGAGTGAGTCCATCAGGACTAAATCTAACTTTATTGATAACTGTTTTATGTTCACCAATTAGGCGAGGAGGTTTGCCAGTTTTCCAATTCCAAATATAGACTCCGCCCTCTTCATAACCATAAGCAATTATTTCTCCATCTGGACTAAAATCTAAACTATAAACTCCATAGCCTTTAAGATTTTTAAGATTCTCTTTTTTTATATATTTTCTGGCATCAATCTCTTCAACGATATTCATACCCGTCTTATTTGTATCCCATATTTTCACCATTCCTTTAGCATCAGAAATAGCAAGAATATTAGAATTTTTAGGATTAAAAGCAATGCCATAAGCAGATTCTGAGACTTTTGTGGAAAGTTGAGTGTCTATCAGTTTATTCTGCTCAACTTTCCAAATTTTTACAGTTCCATCAAAACTGGCGGAAGCTAATTTACCATCAGTCCCAAATCTAACATCATAAATTTTGTCTTGTTGAATACTGCTTGTATCTAGAAGCTTTCCTTCTAAACTCCATAATTTAATAATTTTGTTGTCACCAGCAGAAACAAAAGTTTCTCCACTATCACCAAAACTTATTCCATAAACTTTGCTATCATGTTTAACTCGATTTCTCTCTTGTATTTTATAGATTACTGATTGAAGTTCTTTTATTTGTTCGGGAGTTGCTTCACCAATTTTTCCCAAAGCAGTGAGTGCTTTTATACTTTCTATTAGTGAGTCAAGCTGATTCTGACTTTCATAAAGGTTTACTGCATTTGAAACCAAGGCACCAGCCGCAAAAGCTTCTCCCCTAATTGCTCGTTCTTCCTGTAGTTTGGCTACGAATCCAAAGCCAAAAGTGAGGGTTGCAAGTATCCCTGCTGCAAGCGTAAATCGAGCTTTAGCTTCTGCTGCTTTTCGCAGTTGGCGTTCTTGGTCTAATTCGGCTTGTTTCTTCTGATCGCGCTTTTCCAAACTTTTCCCTAAGAACTCTTGCTCCAACGGGGAAAGTCTAGGTTGAGTCTTTTTTACCCAATCCGCGATCGCAGCCAGCCATGCATCTGTTAGTAGCAACCCATCTGAGCAATCATTCCTTTGCCATTCCTTACACTCCGCCTCTAAGCGGCGACTGAGACGAAGATTTTCCCGATCTTGCTCAATCCACTCTTTCAGTTGCCCCCACTCTAATAGCAGTGCTTCATGAGCAACTTCTACCGTTTTTTCATCCGTGATAATCAAGCGTTGCTCTTGACTCGCTAGTTGCCGCGTTACCCGTATTAGTTGTTCTTGGGAATCAGCGCTTACTTCCAACTCTTGCCAAGTAGCACGGCGGCGCGTCACTTCTTTAGCTTCACCAAGTTGCACTAGTGCAAGAAACAGACGACGTACAAATACTTTGTCTGCCGGAGCAAGATTTTGATAAAGATCATTCGCTCGTTTTTCTAACGCACCCTTGACACCACGAATCTGTTCATAACCTTTGCAGGTAAGTTGAGAGTTGGGAGGAGATTCTGTAATGCAGACTCGCCATAACTCAGCGAGAGCATATTGCAGTAGTGGTAAGCCCCCCGGTTGGTTCATTACATCTGCAATAATCTGTGGCACCAATCCTCGCTCAAGCGTAACACCATGCTTCTCTGCTGGCTTTTCAATCACTTCCTCTAATTCGGGAAGCGTGAACGGCGTTACAAAGTAGGTTGTAGGTTGCGTCCGGTTTATTAGGACTGCGGCTTCTTGATAAGCCGCGCAACGATCTAAAAAATCTCCTCGCATCGCTACAATTACTCGCGTAAGTCGGTCAGAATTTGTAGCTTCCTGTGTTATTCGACAGATAAACTCTCGCCGTTCTGTCTCATCTTCGCAGAGAGTAAAGACTTCCTCAAACTGGTCGATAAACACTACAAGTGGTTGATTTTGTCGCTGTCGTTCTAGAGCTTTCTGTAGTGATTCAAGAGGACGTGTACCAGGAGTGAACGACTCAACAATCCACTGACTACTACCCGGAATGTAATTACATTTCAGTGCTGGCAGTAATCCTGCTTTCACTAAAGAAGACTTACCACAACCAGAAGAACCAATCACCCCCAAGAAACGACTACTGTTTAGCCGATCTAACAACGCTCGGACTGCTAAAATTCGTCCGAAGAAATAATCTGCTTGTCCAGAGTCAAAAGCACGTAATCCTAGATAAGGATTTTCTCGATTAACGGCAGTAGTTCCAGGAACGTCAGCGGTAGGAGGAACTACCAAGGGAGGATGAGTAACTAAGGTAAGGGACTTTCCCCATCCCAAACGCAGTGGTTCTTGCTCACTGCCTCGGAGTTCTCGACTAATATGATCAAATAAGCGATCGCCACTCACTCGCCGTTCGCTATCAGCATTTTCTGCCGCGAGTCCCTGTAGCAGTGCGCCAGTGAAAACGCTGTGTGGCTCATTTCTTCGAGCATAAACAGGTTGAAAACTTCGACCTGCTGTAATCAAATAGTAATCTTTTTGTGTACTGAAGGTTCTGAAGGTGCGCTCAATCAGATTACGTTCCAGAAAATGACCACTGTGGCAGCAATCTAATAAAACAACTAGACTGCTCAGCTCAGACTTACTAATCAGATCATTGAGATCATCAAAGGCAATTCCGTGCTTTTGGTTAATTATCTGCTGTCCTTCCGCTTCAATCTCACAATCAGAAGTCGCTAAATACCCCCTCGGCTGACCCAAGTTACCTGGCACAGTAATACCATGCCCTGTAAAGTAGATTAGCGCCTCGTTCTGACACGCTTGCTCTAGTAGTAGTGTTTGTAAGGCTTGTCCAAGTTCAGCCCCCGTAACTGCCTTCGCCACCATTTCGCGTTTCTGAGTCTGTGGGTTGCGCCGTGAGGGAAGACGTTTCACCTCCACAAAGTCGCCATATTCTTCCAAAACCTGTGCGACAGCTTCCGCATCTGTAGCTGTCTTCTCTAAACTTTTCAGGGGACTGCAATACTGGGAGATGCCAACAACGAGAGCGTAACGAGCCATTTATGAGAATTGATATTACTATTGCGAAACCTTGATGATTGGCACCCTAGCCATTTTAGGCAAACACTAGGATATCTAAAGATTTCCGGGATTGCCTGGAATATTACGCAAAACACACGAAAAACTTAACTAAGGCAGCGATTATGGCAGAAGTACAACGGCTATTGCTAGAAGAGGACGGTGAAAGTTACGAGGTTTACGTCGAATCAAAATCGACTCCGACAATGCCGCCAGTAGCGCAAAGTCCTCAAGATGATGACGATGATGAGTCTTACGGATTTCCATCCAACGATGCAATTATAAAAATGCAGCAAGCTCGACACATGATTCGAGGGTATACCAAGTATGCCCTCAACGCTTTTAAGGATTTTGGTGCAGCAGAAATTGAAGAAGTAACGCTTAAATTTGGGTTAAAGCTAGGTGGTAAAGCGGGAATTCCTTACATCACTGAAGGCACGGCTGAAAGTAATTTAGAAATACAGGTAAAGTGCAAGCTTCCAACAAATCAATAGCCTTTTGTGCATCTCAATTAACCAATTGATGCTTGCTCTAGTTATTGTGGAACGGGCATCTTGCCTGTTCCAATTAATATAAATTTCCTGTTCCTCACCTCCGTTCCAACGGACGCAACCTCTGAGATAGCTTAAGGTACTGCACCCAAGGTTGATCAGACAACTCTGATATTGCATTAACAGACAACGTGGCTGTAAAGATATCTCGCCCACTCGTAACCCTAACACCTAAACTTTCTAAAAAAGCGGTTGCGATCGCATCTGGCACTGGTTCCGTGTGAATGAAGACGACCAAACACCGTTCTTCAGGATTTTGAACGTCATTCAGCGCCATTGCCAGTGCGGCATCTAGTTTCTGATAATTCATCGCGAAATTTTCGCCTCAGAATACAGTAGGGGCGCAAAACCTTGCGCCCTCAATGCTTGTATAGACCTATGGGGAAAGGCTTTCAGAAAAGCTCTCAACCAAGTAATCTATAAATTTATAACCCAGCCGTATTAATCAACCCAAAGCCCCATTTTATGTCGAAGGTTCCGGCTGGCTGATCGGGAATCAAACTATTTTCCCGCAGCAATGCCTTCACTGTATCAGGATCGAGGTTCGGGTCACGTTCTAGCAGCAGTGCAACAAGACCAGCGATGAATGGCGAAGCCATACTTGTACCCGCTAAAACCAGATACTGTTCATCCACCCGATTTGAGGGATCTGGAACCGAATCAGCACTCAACGCAGAAACAATCATCGCCCCAGGTGCAGCGACATCCGGCTTCTGGACATCATTACGCAGAGGGCCTTCGCTGCTGAAGTCAGAAATGTTATCCAACTCCAACCCAACTTCTTGAGGATTACCATCGATATCCGTCCACTTCACTTTTGTTGTGTAGGATGCAACAGTAATGGCAGTGTTCGAGGCTCCAGGTGAACCAATTTTCACTGAGTCTTGTACACTTACGCCAGTGAAGAATACAGCAGAGCGATCGTCCAGTGTCCACACGTCCAGCCGTCCCTCATTTGAAGAAGCATTACGGACTCGCAGTTGCCACACGCCTCCCTTAACTGATTGCCGTCCAGTACCCCGGATTTGAACAAAGAAGTTATGGTCGCCATTGGCTGGGTCAGGACCTGGTGTCACAATTTGCACTCGTGCATCTGCCAGAGTATACTCTTGTGCTGGATTGCCTTCAGTGATTACCCCTTGAAACGGTGTCACGAAGCCGCCAGGACTACGCACTGACACTTCAAAGGAGTTATCTCCGGAGTACCAACCATTTAACCAAGCGATTCCGACCAAATTATCTGGCACACGAAAGCGTATAGTACGCATTCCGCTAGATACGGTAGTTTGAGCATGAATATTGTCGTTGCCTTCGTTGCCTGCTGCACAGCACACAATTCGTCCTGGCCCAGACTCAGCATCAATAATTTGTGAGAGTGAATCGCTGCCATCATGAGCATCGGCGTGTCCACCTAGGCTAAGATTCACAACGGCTGGTCGTCCCAATTCACTAGCGACTCGGAAGATATAGCGAACCCCGTCGGCAATGTGAGCGTCCTGAAAGTCGGTCTTGACGATGACATATTCTGCCTGTGGTGCAACTCCACCATAGGTAGGATCGGCAGCACCCGCAATCCCCGCAACGTGGGTGCCGTGACCGTCTGTATCGCGAGAGGTTGTGAGTTGCGTTCCTGTTAATTCAATGCCGTAGTCTCCCTCCAGCACACCTGAACCCGGTAGCGCTTGATCCCAAATTCGCAAAATCCGTCCTTGGAATCCAGGGTAGTTGGGGTCAATGCCAGTATCGACAATCCCGATGACGACTCCCTGTCCCGTCAGTCCGCTTGCTTCCCGAAACTGCGGTAGATTGACTTTCTCTGGTGCAACGTCCATCCGCTTCTGCAAGTAGCGCGATGGCTTAATGCGTTGCACAGCAGGGTCTTCTGATAAGGGGTCTAAACTCTGGATTGGCAAAATTGCTGTGCGGATTCTGCCTGTAGACTGGTTGACGTGGATACCATGCTGTTCCAGATGACCAAGGTCTGCATCTTCATCACAGTAGATAAAGACTACAGTTCGCGCTGGCTTCGGACTACCTACGGTGGAGATTAGCCCTAGCGATCGCGTATGGGGAATTATCCCGACTCGTCCTTCTGCTTCGTAGTCTTGTAGGGCAACTAGCAGTCCCGCAGAAATTTTTTCATGTTGCATATCTGACCTCCCTTGTAATTCTGTGCAAAAACAATATTGCGCCTATTCGTTCAACAGACTGCACAGGATTTGATTGAATACTGTATCTCTAATGACGCTTAATTTTATCTTCTCAGATTTTATTCACCAACCAAGCTAGAAAGCTGATGCGATCGAAACTGAGTTAATTAGTAAGTGATTGACCTAAGTTTCTATCTGTTCTATATTATTTTGGAAAATTGGGTAAGCCTTGACATTACCCTGATGGGTACTCTTCCTATGGAACATCTAGATAACAGGACTTAGACAAATCTACCTTTGAACCACCAATTGTAGGGGCGCACAGCTGTGCGCCCCTACAAAATATTGTGCTTGTGCGTAAGTCCTAGATAAGTAAGTTGGTTTGAATTGAATCAGCCATACCTCAACGAGGATTTTCTACCAGAAGTTTGAGTCAGAAAACTTCTCGTATCTGTACCTTAGTGAGGGAAAGCTAGGGACTCATCTATGCAGATTCAAACTCCAGATTGGGTTAAGCACGCTGTTTTTTATCAAATTTTTCCAGATCGCTTTGCTCGCAGCCAGCAGCCACGAAAGCTACTTTTAAAGAATGCTTCCTGGGAAGCTTGGGATGAAATGCCAACGCTCCAAGGCTACAAAGGCGGCGATTTGTGGGGTGTAGTGGAGCAGCTAGATTACTTGCAGGAGTTGGGAGTTAATGCGATTTACTTCACTCCCATTTTTCAATCCGCCAGCAATCACCGCTATCACACTCACGATTACTACCAAGTCGATCCGATGTTGGGCGGGAATGCGGCTTTTAGGGATTTGCTAGAGGCGTGTCACGAACGGGACATCAAAGTTGTCTTGGATGGAGTGTTTAACCATTCCAGTCGCGGCTTCTTCTTTTTCCATGATGTGCTGGAAAACGGTCCCCATTCACCTTGGGTAGATTGGTTCAAAATTGAAGGCTGGCCGCTGTCTGCGTACAACGGAGATTTTCCTGCTAACTATGTTGGCTGGGCGGATAATCGAGCGTTGCCCGTATTTAATCATGACAATCCAGAAGTGCGGGAATACATTATGGAGATTGCCGAACACTGGATTAAATTTGGTATTGATGGTTGGCGTTTGGATGTGCCGTTTGAGATTAGAACGCCAGGGTTTTGGCAGGAGTTTCGCGATCGCGTTAAAGCCATCAACCCCGAAGCTTACATTGTTGGGGAAGTTTGGGAAGATTCGCGAGAGTGGTTGGATGGTACCCAGTTTGATGGGGTGATGAATTATCTCTTTACCGCACCAACGATCGCATTTACCGCAGGCGACAGGGTAGATATGGAACAAGTGCAAGACCGCTCCTATCAACCCTATCCACCCCTATTTGCGGCTGAGTATGGGGCAAAAATCCAGTACTTGTTGGATCTCTACCTTTGGGAAATTCAGCTAACCCAGCTAAACCTCCTCGCTAGTCACGACACAGCGCGGCTGCTTTCAATTGCTGGAGGTGATAAAGCCAGTGTCGAGTTAGCAACGCTGCTACTCTTAACCTTTCCCGGTGCGCCCAGCATCTACTATGGCGATGAGGTAGGCTTACCGGGTCGCCTCGATCCAGACTCCCGTCGCGGCTTTCCCATGGAAGCTAACTGGGAGCGTGATGTCCTAGAGTACCACCGCAAGCTGATTGCCTTACGTCATGCTTACCCCGCACTTCGGACAGGTCGTTACCAAGTTCTGTTTGCAGAAGGAACGGTTTATGTCTTTGCTCGAATTTTAGGCGGTGAGGAACTGATAGTTGCCGTCAACATCGGGACAGCAGCCGTGCCTGTGAACTTTCAGGTAACGGGTCTACAGTCTCAGCCGAGCCAGATGTTGTATGGTAGCGCAGCGGCAGAGTGGAAGACAGAAGGAGAATCCAACTACTTGTCCCTAGAACTGCCACCGCGCTCAGGTTGCATCCTTGGTTCAGCTAATTGATACCTTAGCAAAAAAATCGGAGGCATCAATTATCTTGATACCTCCGATTACCCTAAAGAAGAGTGCAACTAGACGTTTAGAGTGTTTGGAATTCCAGCACGGCTGGCATCAGGATCGAATCAATAACGTGGATTACACCATTGTCGGTGAGGATATCTGGTGTAATAACTAAGGCTTGATTTACCTTGTAGCCGTTGGAGGTATCAACGGCAATAATTGAACCTTCAACGGTTTCGGCTTCCTCAATTTCAAGCAGGTTATCACTTCTGACATCACCAAAGACAACGTGATACGTCAAAATCTTCTTGAGCTTTGGGATGTCCTGTAACAATTCATCTAATGTGCCTTCTGGCAGTCTTTCAAATGCCTCATCAACAGGTGCAAAGACAGTATAGGGACCAGGAGTTTTTAAGAAATCAACTAAATCGGCAGCCTCAACCGCCTTGACCAGTGTGTTGAATGAACCTGCATTGATGGCAGTCTCAACGATATCAGCCATAGGGTTTTGTCTCTTTGAAAATGTGTGTCTTGTTAAGAGTTACAAATAGAAGATTTAACAAGCATCTTTCAAAGGTTGGAGTTGTAGTTAATGGCTGGATGTGATTCCCCGTTGCCGCAACTGCTGCACAAAAAACTCTTCTAACGAAGTACGTGTGAGGTTCATGGCAATGATTTGACCACCCGTGAGGCGGAGTGTTGCAAGAAACTCTTGGGGGTCGCCTTGCAGCTTACCGTACCAGTAACCTGAATCAAAGTTGAAGTCTTTTACCCAGCGTTTGATAATCTCTAAGTTGCCACCTTGACCTTTGACATAGTAAATCTCAGAAGTGCCAAGTAGTTCATCGAGGGAGCCGATACAAATTAATTCTCCCTCAGCAAGGATAGCAACGCGATCGCAGATTTTCTCGACATCCGACAGCACATGACTATTGAAGAAAATCGTCTTGCCTTGCGCTTTGAGTGAGAGAATAATCTCCCGAATCTGGTAGCGTCCCATCGGGTCAAGCCCTGACATCGGCTCATCGAAAAACACGACTTCCGGGTCATTAATCAAGGCTTGTGCCATCCCAACCCTCTGAAGCATCCCTTTAGAATACTGTCGCATCTGCTTTTTACGAGCCGCTGATTGGGATAACCCCACTAAATCAAACAGCATCGGGATACGCTGCTTTTGTACTTCAGATGGGATTTCAAATAGCCCAGCGATAAACTGCAAAAACTCCCAGCCCGTGAGATAGTCGTAAAAGTAGGGGTTTTCTGGCAAGTAGCCGATTCGTTGTTTGACTTTAATGTTGCCGATTGGACTCCCTAGTAACCAGGCTCGTCCTGATGTTGGGCGTACTATTCCGAGAAGTGTCTTCAGTAGCGTTGTTTTTCCAGCTCCGTTGGGGCCGAGTAAGCCGAAGGTTTCTCCCTGATAGACGGTAAGGGTACAATTTTTCAGGGACTCAATTTTTTGATTGAGCCAAAATCCAGTGCGATAGACCTTTCTTAGGTCAACAGTCTGCACCACAGGTATCCGGTCAACAGTCGTCAGTTCAGCAGGCAAATCGGCAGTAGAATCCATCCCAGTCAAGTGCGATCGCGTATATCTCCTGAGTCTAATGATTCCCTATTTTGCCGATTTTGGTGTCAAATCAGACGTGTTTAAGAGCAGAAAGCTGTCAGCTATCAGCTATCAGCTTGTTTATTTTCCTTGCTTTGGTCTAGTTTCCACACCGCTGGCGCTGCATCTCATCTCTCCAGGAGACCGCTATCTCTTTTTCTCTTGAGATGCGATCGCAAGGCTTCTGGTGCTATAGCTTTGTATAGGTATTGAGTGCGATACCATATTGCTAACTATAATTCCTGAAAGTTCCAATGGATGACACCGTAACTTTTTATTTTAAATTAACAATAAATGGCTCTATAGAAAAAGTAGAAGATGTTACCTACCTTATTTGTTCTGACTCAACAAAATTAATTGTAAAAACTCAAGCCAATCCACCAGCGAGTCAAGGACTCTGGTCAGTTATTCCGAGTACAGATTCTACAGGAGTAATTGCAAACCTCAGCTTGCTAGATGAAGCGAGTGAAGATTCCGAAATAGGCGAGGCGCTTGGGAGAGTTGTGCAAGTAGGTAAACGTCACCTGCAACTCAAAATCCCCCGTCCCGGAGAAAAAACTCTAAAAGTCAACCTGCTATCACCTGACCCTCGGATGAAGATTGGTCAGTTATGGCAAATCGTGTTTACACGAGACGGAAATACTCTCAAAGTTAAAACAGCTAATCCTATTGAGGCTAGTCAAGTCAGTGCCACTGCTAATAATCCTATTGAGCCTAGTCAAGTCAGTGTCACTGCTAACCAAGCACCTGCCAAAGCAGTAAAAGAGCATAAGGTTCCCTCAAACAACCAGAATATTCCCCCTCAAAGTGTTGTTACTACAGTTTTACCGAACATCTCCTTGCCAACAAAAGAAGCTCTTTTCGCCTTACAGCAAGAAACAGGTGTAGATAGCTGGAAACTTCTCGCACCTAAACGTCGCTCAAAGGGTTGGGAGTGGGAAGCGGCAAGTGAGAGTGGACATCGAGCAAGAGTTACTGTTAGGCACTTCAGCTTACAGACTAGTGTTTACCAGTACCCATTACATATAGAAAACCAAAGCCATGAGTTGTCTAGTAACACACCGATTAGTAACGATGTAACAGAACGTTTAATTGTTAAACCGTTAGGTGCTGCTCGTGGCATTGGCGCAAGTTGTTTTCAAGTTTTCATCGGACCTTATGAAGTTGTTCTGGACTGCGGTACAAGACCAAAAGGCTATGACCCATTACCAGCACTAGAACACCTCAAAAATCCAGATCTTCTCCTCATTACTCATGCTCATCAAGACCATTTAGGGGCTGTTCCAGTCTTTCACAGCCGCTATCCAGCAGTGCCAATGATTTGTACTCCTGGTACTCGTGAAATTGCTCATGTAATGTTAACTGACTGTCTGAAAGTTCAACAGAGAAATGAGGATGCAAATGAGTTATTTAATGAGAATGAGCTGCAACGAACGCTGTTTCGTTTGGAGACAAAACCGATTGGCTCCTACTTTGAACCCTTGCCGGGGTTAAAGGTGCAATTTATCAATGCAGGTCATATTGTGGGAGCGGCTTGTATTTATCTCCAGTATGGAGAGAGGAGTCTGTTGTATACCGGGGACTACAATACAACCTCTAGTAGGACGACTGAAGGATTAAAACTTGCGGATTTGCCTCAAGCGCAGATGCTAATTACTGAGTCTACTTATGGGGCAGATACACACCCAGCAAGAAGGAATCAAGAAACAGCATTGATGAATGCGATCGCATCTGTTGTTGAAGCTGGAGGAAATGTTCTTTTACCCAGTTTTGCCTTGGGACGCGCCCAAGAAATCTTACTCGCAATTCGGACGAGTGCTTTATTCAAAAAACTCAAAATTCCTATCTATGTCGATGGTTTAGTACGGGCAATTACGGATACGTTTCGAGATAATTTAGAACTGCTACCATTTTCAGTACAAAACTTTGCAAAACAAGAGGAACCATTCTTTAATGAAAATCCTAATCCGCCAATTATTCCAATTGGCTCTCATAAAGAAAGACCCTTAGCACTTGCCCATCCAAGTGTGATAGTTGCGAGTTCAGGAATGCTCACAGGTGGCCCTAGTGTGTATTATGCGGGAGTGCTGCTAGAGAGAGAAAATGCAGCAATCTTTATTTCGGGTTACACCGATGAAGAGTCTCCTGGGCGAATGCTACAAGGTCTCCAAACTGGCGATACTGTTGAATTAGATGGTAAAGAGATTACCGTAAAAGCACGGATTGAGCGCTTTAATCTTTCAGCTCATGCTGACAAAATAGGTTTGACCCAAGTGATTAACAAGGTCAATCCCAAGCACTTGATTTTAGTTCATGGTAGTGGTCAAGCCTTGCATGAACTTGCCAAAAGTGGGGATTTACGGTCTAAGCACTACATTCATATCCCCTGTGTGGGAGAAGAAGTGGAATATGGTCAAGCACCGAATCATTTAAGTGCGACGCAAATTACTAAGATTGAACAGCCACAAGAGTTTGAAGTTGAAATAGAAGCGGAAGTAGAGGGAGCGTGGTTACGCATTCCAGAAGATATTGTAGAGACTGACCCTCGTTGGCAGATATTTGCAGCGAGTGGTACAGTCCTCGCCAAGTGGGATGGGATAGCGCTCAGACTGATTCCTCTAACACAACAAAGTCTAGTCAGACAAAAAGCAAGACAACAAGCGATCGCATCAGGACAAGATTGTTGTGCTGTATGCCAGTTTTTCGGTCAGGGAAGCTGTCAGTGTGAAGATAGCGCTTTGTTTAATCTTCAAGTCGATCCAGCCGGGGTTTGCACAGAGTTTAGTCCAACACAGAGCCAATCGAACCAAGCTTCCTAAACCACTTAGGTTCCCTCCCTTGGCTTCTGTGGCTGGTCATTGGAGCAAATTCGTCGTGAAATAGAGAACAGCGCAGAGGGTCGGAATGGTTGATGTAGCGATCGCGTGAACCCAGTATCAAAGGCGATCGCACATTAACGAGCTAAGATAATCGTCACCTCTTGGGTAGGATAGATTTCAACAGCCTTACTTCAAGAAACCTATGCTGAAACGAAATTGCACCCGGCTCGTTGTCGCTGCCATCCTCTTGGCAACTCCAAGCACTGCTTTAGCTCAACTACCTCAACCCCCACGTCCCCCACAACCTCCATCTCCGCTTCAGCAACAACAGGCTCGAATCAATCAAATTCAAGCAGCAGCAGTGGCTCAGATCGAAGCCTTGCTTAGTCCAGAACAACAGAATCAATACAAGTCTGCTAGACGTAGAGGTGCTGGAATAGTTGAGGGATTAAACGAGGTTCAGAATCTTTCAGAAGACCAACGAACTGATATTAATGAAATCACTCGCAAGACTAGCAGACAAATACTTAATTTACTGCCATCGCCACGCCGATAGTAAGCAGTTTCGATTAGAGGGGATACTAAGTCATGAGGTATGTTAGATTGAGGCGACGAATTTTGAGTGGGACGAGCGAAAGAACGAGATTAACATTGCTAAACATGGTTTTAATTTCGCTGATGCCCCTCGTATCTTCGATCTACCAATGCTGGTCGCCCTTGATGAGCGAGAAGACTATGGCGAAGATCGATGGATTGGCATTGGGCTACTAAATGGACGAGTCGTAGTTGTTGTATACACTGAGCCTGATGACGAAACAATTCGCATCATCTCACTGCGAAAGGCACTATCTCATGAACGAAAACGCTATGAGCAATACCTCAAAAACCGATTGGGCTAGGGTCGATGCCATGACCGATGAGGATATTGATACCTCTGATATTGCACCGTTATCAGAGGAGTTTTTTGCCAAGGCAAAATGGCGCATTCCCGAACCAAACGAATTGGCTTCAAATGTCTTAAACCTTCAACATCGGTTCTTTCTTGTAGATGAACGACCGCTTTGTATTTGGGATAAGGATATAAGACAAAAAACATTAAAATTTCTTGAAAATATTGACTCAGGCTATTTTGATTACATAGTGAATGTCCATTTGCAGACTCTAAACCAGGGAGACAAATCTACTGATAAAGAGTCACAATATGCTGCTCTCGCACTTCGGACAGCCTATTCTCAAGCTCTTGAAACTCTGTTTGCTCTTATCTGTGCTGCTATTCAAGCTCCTTGGTGTGTACCGGCTTGGATTAATGCCTATAAGAATGATGAGCTTCGTCAACTCGTTGAAAAGATTCACACCAAAAAGCCGATACGTTCCTTGTTAGGGGGTGAATCACCCTCTTGGTCTTCTATTTGTGCATTTATATTTCAGCAGTGTCCTTTTGAAAACGAGGCACAAAAATCCTCAGTGGAGGCAGGTTTTGCTCAACTCTGGTCTAATTTTGCTCAGGATTTTCTAGATAAGGAACATAGTCAAGAGTACAACAGCATAAAGCACGGGCTAAGGGTGCGCTCAGGGGGCTTCAAGTTTAGTGTTGGTCTTTTAGATAAACCAGACGTACCTCCACCAGCAGACAAAATGGAGGTAGTGTCTGATAGTCAATTTGGTTCAAGCTTCCTAGTTAACGAAAAGATTGGGAGCGAGAAACATCACATCTATTTTAAAGAACATTGCCGAAACTGGAATCCAAAAGATATTGCCTTACGGCTAATGCTAGCATCAATTTCTATTTCAAACATTCAATCAACTTTGAAGTTGATGCATGGAGTCTCAGAGGTTCAGCTTCAATATCCGGAAGATTTTACATATGTTAATCATTGGAATGATTTTGCAGCCGTAACAACCCCTAAGATTCAGATTATATCCGAATTTATTATCCCGTTTACTAAAGAAGAAATTTCTTCAGGCTATAAGACTATAAAGGGTTTTGGTGTTAGGAAAATTATCTTCACTAATAAAGAAGAGGTGGCAAATAATGACTAGCTTTTTTTTAGTAAGCAAACAATGAATAAAAATTAGAGGAGTATTTATGATTGGCATCAGTAAAGAGCGATCGCGCTCCTTAATCATCAACCTGATTCGATTCCGGTAGGAATTCAGGATTCATAACTTGCTCTGGAGTGTAGGGACATTCTTCTGGAAAAACCTGTTCGCCCAACTGAGTCTCTCGAATCCCCAGAGCTAAGCCGAGTTCGTAAGTGGCGAGGAAAACCTCATCGAGATAAGGCTTCAAACTAGGGCTATCCTGCAAAAGTAACCGAATCTGAACCCGTTGCTCTCGAATTGTACTCAACCAGCTATTGCTACGTTTGTCAGGTTGAAATTGCCACTTCAGAAGGTGTCCTAACAACACTCCTAGTCGATTTCTCAGTTCTTGTCGCTCTTTCCTGCCCAACGATTCAATCTCCTCAATCAGGTTGATCGTGTCTAATCGATCCCACTGCTGAGCTTTGAGCAGCGTTACCTGCTCTTGAGTCCAGCCATAAAAATCTGTTTCATAAAGGTGAGATGTATACATTTGTATGAACTCTCATTAATTTTCTTCATCACTAGTGCAGCACGGCGGAAATAACTATCCAGTTAAAAAAGGTTAAAAAGCTTACTGTGCAAGCAATATTCCTTATACCTTCAGGCATCAGCATTCTGAATACCAGGGACTTTGCGATAGATAGAGGCAATATCGCAGCGAAAATCTATGCTAGCGAAGTAGACTTCCTCTCCTTGTCCATAGGTTTGAGAAACCCAACTCCCTGACTCAGAAAGGCGAAAACACTCAAGGCTCATCTGAGATTGATTAATTAATACATATTCCCGTAAGGATGGCGACGTTTGATAGTCAGCAAATTTTTCCCCTCTGTCAAACGCTGCTGTTGAGGGAGATAGCATCTCAATTACCAAAATGGGATAGAGAATGAAATCCTCTATAGAGTTTGTATCTCGCTCATCACACGTTACCGCGAGATCAGGATAGTAATAGCAGTCGGCTTCCTCAAGTCTGATTTTAATATCGGAACTGAGAACGAGGCAGGGGGTGTTATCCAGATGATTATTAAACAGGGTGACTAAGTTGCCAGCAATAACAATATGAGGTTTCTTTGCCCCTACCATTGCATAGACTTGTCCACGCCTATACTCATGTTTGATGGGGCTGACTCGTTCTCCCTCTAGATAATCTTCTCTTGAGATGTAAAATTGACTTTTGCTAATAGTCATTTAAAACAGCCTCGCCTTAGGCAATCTCAGTTTAACAACACTCTTTCGGCAGAAGTCACGAGTCTTACCGCGCAGAGTTATTTCGGCAAGCTGTAACCCAGCTTCAGTAAAGCAGTGTGGCACTTAGCTTCAGTTGCGGTTGGCACAACCAAAAAACGTGAAGCGCAGCTACCCCATAGAGAATCGCCTATTTCATGGAACTGAGAAACCTTCTGACCTTTTATAATCCCCTCAAACAGTTACCATCAGATTAACCATTGCATTGAACTTCTCTAGTAACTTTATGGCTGAGTACCAACAAGTTGAGTATCGTATCGGAAAAGACGGCAAAATCCTTGAAACTGTCATTAACGCCACAGGCGCGAGTTGTACCGATACCACAAAGGGCATTGAACAGGCGTTAGGGGAAGTATCCAATCAAGAGCTATTGCCAGAGTATTACGCAGAGGAAGAAAACCTCACCACATCAGAAGATATTTCTCTTAACCAGATGTAGCAGGTAACACAATGATTGACAGCCTCAAGGTACCAGTGCCCAGCTTTGGAACGTTACTGGTTTTAGGGGGTCTTTTTTTGGTGCTGCTGTACATTTATTCACTCTCAGAAAACGCTCAAGTGTCTCCTCTGAAATATGACCAACTCCTCAAAGAGCGACTCAAGCAGCTGGGAATCAGTAGCTTTCTAGATTTACAGCAAAAATCTGGTTTAACGTCCACACACCTACGCCAAGTCCGGCGTGGAGAGCTATCATTACTCAAGCTCAAAGATCTGACTAAGCTTGCCACTGCTTTGGACTGGACGATAGAAGAACTCTTGGAATTGGGTGGATTCAAGACGAATTCCAGGAAACAGGTGTCAGAAACGGAACTCCTGCGGCGTGAGTGTTTGCAACTACGCCAAGAGTTGCAAAACCTAAGCCGTGAATTAACCACCGAGTTTCAACACTCAATATTCTCTCAATTGCAGACTTTACTCACCAACTATCCCAGTCTTCGCGCTTCTATAAACGTGAAACCCGATCTCCCTGCTAAAAACATCGTTTCGCTATTCACGCCTCTCGATAATCTCATCGAAACTTGGGGTTATGAACGGATTGGTCAAGCTTGGGAGCAAGTTCCCTACAATCCTCAATTACATCAAGCAGATGTTAGTGATATTGAAGTTGGAGAGTTAGTTTATATTCGGTTTATCGGATACAAGGAAGGAGAACGGATACTCTGTCCTGCGAAAGTCAGTCGGACGCTACCAGGAGGCGTCAAATGACAGTTATTGCGATCGACTTCGGAACGAGCAACACTGTTGTTTGTACCACTGACCCTGTGACGAAGATACCAAGAACTCTGAAGTTTAATCAATCACGCCGATTTGAAACAGGGGCAGATCAGGTGAATGTCGTGCCGAGTTTGGTATTTGTTCAGGAACCCAATCAATTAGTAATTGGCGAACAAGTGCGATCGCAACGTCTCGGATTTACTCAGCCTGAGCGATTGTTTCAAGCTTTTAAACGGGACTTAGTTGCCGATTACCGCCCACCCCCACGTCAACTAGATGGCACACTCTACACAGCCGAAACAATTTGTGAACTCTTTTTAAAACAGATTTGGCAACAGGTACTACAACAAGCACCAGTCACTCGCACCATTTTTACTGTACCTGTTGGTGCTTTTGAGCGATATCTTGATTGGTTCCGTGACTTCGCAGATTCATTGGGTCTGCCAAATGTTCAACTGGTGGATGAGTCTACAGCAGCAGCTTTAGGTTATGCAGTAAAACGTCCTGGTTCTGTTGTTTTGGTCGTAGATTTTGGCGGCGGGACGCTGGATCTAAGTCTAATTCGGACGGTGGCTGCTGATAATACAAAGAAGGTTTTACGCGCTGAAGTGCTAGCGAAGTCTGATGCTTATATCGGTGGCGTGGATATTGATGTCTGGATTGTCGAGCATTACCTAAGGCAAATCAATTCTTCACGGGAAGAGGTAAAAGAAATAGGTTGGCAGAATTTGCTAGAACTAGCAGAAAAGCTAAAAATCCGACTTTCAAATGCAATCGAAGCAACTGAAAGCTGGTTTGACGATGAGAACTTTTTTGCTCACGATTTGCATCTCACACAACATGAATTAGCAGAAATTCTGGAAGAAAGTCAGTTATTAGAAGAACTACGACAAGCAATAGATGAAGTCTTAGCTCGTGCCATCTCAAAGGGTATTAGTAAAGTGGATATTGAACAGGTACTTCTTGTGGGAGGGAGTTGTCAGATTCCGGCTGTTCAGCAGTTGGTGAATACTTACTTTGGACGGAATAAAGTTAAGTTAAACAAGCCTTTTGAAGCTGTTGCTTACGGAGCCTTAGCTTTAGGAGAGTTAGTTGAAGTAGAGGACTATCTACGACACAGTTATGCCATTCGTTTGTGGGAACCTTATACCCGACAATATTCCTATTTCACGCTATTTGAAAAAGGAAGGCGCTATCCTTGTTCTCGCGCTGAACCCCTAACGCTGCAAGTAGCTATCAATGGACAACGGGAGATACGTTTGGATATTGGGGAAGTGGCAGATGTCTCAGCCGCTGAGGTAACCTACGATGCTCAAGGTAGGATGACGAGTAGTTTCCTCAATCAACAATCTTGCTTTCGCTCAATGGGTGGGACTCAAAGTGAAGTTTGTGTGGCGCATCTAGAACCACCGGGGGAAACAGGCGTAGACCGAATTAAGGTAATGTTTACGGTATCAGAACAGCGGGTATTATTAGTGACGGTGAAAGATTTGTTGACGGGACAGATATTAGTAGAGAGGGGTGCGATCGCAAAACTTCAGTAACCACAATAAAGCATTTCATTAAAGGCTAGCTAGCCCAGAAATAAGCCGCCTTTGCCTCAAAATCTTTTGTTTATTAATTAGTGATTTTATGATTAAACGCATTCATATTCACAAAACTTTATAATTCAGTGATTGTATAGTATACTACAAATAACATTGATTGAAGAAGGAGCAAAGACAACAATGTTGGAGGCAGAGAAGCCGCTAACAGTTCCCAAGGAGTTTCTGGGGCCTCCCGATGAGTTCAATCCAACGCTACTCATGTTTCTAGTAGCGATCGCGTTACTCGTCATCTCTAATTGTGGTTACTGGCTCTGGCACTGGGTTGATTGGTGCTGCTTTTGTATAAATGTTCTCGCTATACACATGGCAGGAACAGTGATTCACGATGCTTGCCACAATGCTGCTCATCGCAATCGGATAATGAATGCCGTGATGGGGCATGGCAGTGCGCTGATGCTGGGTTTTGCGTTTCCAGTGTTCACGCGAGTCCATTTGCAGCACCATGCTCATGTCAACGACCCAGAGAATGACCCTGACCATTATGTTTCAACAGGTGGCCCTCTCTGGCTAATTTTTGTGCGTTTTCTGTATCATGAAATCTTCTTTTTCAAACGACGGCTGTGGCGAAAGTATGAGTTGTTGGAGTGGTTTATCAGCCGATTAATTGTCATAAGTATTGTCTATGCTTCCTGCAAGTATGACTTTTTAGGTTACGTTCTCAACTTCTGGTTTATCCCAACTGCAATAGTCGGGCTAGCGTTGGGATTATTTTTTGATTACTTGCCTCATCGCCCTCATCAAGAACGCGATCGCTGGAAAAATGCCAGGGTTTATCCTAATGCGATTCTCAATGTATTAATCATGGGACAGAATTACCATTTGATTCATCATCTATGGCCATCTATTCCCTGGTATAACTATCAACCTGCTTACTATGCAACTAAGCCTCTTTTAGATGAAAAAGGTTGTGAGCAAACATTGGGACTTCTAAAACCAAAAAACTTTTGGAGTTTTTTATACGACGTGTTTTTAGGAATTCATTTTCACGGTAAATCATCTAAAACAATTAGAGCTGATTCATGAAGTAGCTATCAGCGCTCAGCTTTCAGCCAAAAGCTTAATAAAGGACTACAACAAACACATCGCTAAGGATGTTTCAAAAGCTAGCCACTGATAGCTGAGCGCTTATTTTACCAAGTAGGGTCACTGTAGAGATTAATCGTCAACTCTTCATGACCTGCTGGTACAGCACTGATACAGGCACAAATGGTTGCACCATCCTCAATTTCGACCTCACAGGCATGACAAGTCCCCATTAGGCAACCCGTAGGAATGAAAACGCCAGCCCGTTCAGCGACCTGAAGCATCGGTTCTCCCGCTTCGGCGTCAATTTTCACATTGTCTGGCAAAAATCGAATGCTAATACTCATGCTTTTTGGGACGGTAAAATCGGACTTAAATCTAAATGAGCTTCCACAATATCGGCAAGTGAGTTTAAAACTGTCTCCCGTTGTTCGCGGTAGTTCGCGACACCTGTAGGGAGGGAGGGTAGTCCCCGTTGCTGTCGAAGGTAATTCAACCAAGCGCGTCGCCAAGGTCCATTGTCAAAAAGACCGTGGAGATAACTGCCCCAAATAGATTGACTCACATCAACAATTCCTAAACCTGGGTCATCAAAAAGAGGTTTATAGGAAGACTGTTTGTCTGCATTTTCCGATTCGATGAGTCGCGACCGCCCTTGATGAATTTCATATCCTGCAACAGGTAAACCTACCTGGGGATAATTGGACGATACAAGTCGCTGACGTGCAACTTTGTTACCTGTAATGACTGTTTTTAAGGGCAATAAATCTAACCCCTGATAGCGTCCCTCTTGACCTTCTACACCTTCTGGGTCAGCTAGCATTTTCCCCAGCATTTGGAATCCCCCACAAATGCCAAGAACTGTACCACCTGCGGCGGCATAGCTTTGAATTTCTGCCGCCATGCCCGTTTTTTGCAGTAGCATCAAGTCTGCGATTGTTGTCTTAGTGCCTGGAAGAATTACGGCATCGGGATGTCCCAACGATTGATTGGGGGAAATGTATCTTACAGTAACGCTAGGTTCAGCTTCGAGGGGGTCAAAGTCAGTAAAGTTAGAAATTCGGGGAAGCCGAATTACAGCGATTGTTAGTTCACTATTTTGCTTTTTCTTGAAGTTGCGCTCAAGCAAATCTAGAGAATCTTCAGCAGGGAACAACTGTTCCATCCAGGGAATGACACCGACAACAGGAATACCAGTGCGTTCTTCTAACCACTTGATTCCTGGTTCCAAAAGCGATCGCTGTCCCCGAAACTTGTTAATCACCACACCCTTAATCAAGGCGCGTTCCTCTGGTTCCAAGAGTTCCAGAGTCCCAACAACATGAGCAAATGCCCCACCCCGATCAATATCAACGACTAGCAATGTGGGAGCATTTAAATGCATCGCAACTCGCATATTCGTTAAGTCGCGGTGCTTGAGGTTAATCTCTGCTGGACTACCAGCGCCCTCGCAAACAATCAAATCAAACTCATTGCCCAGACGCCGTAGGGATTCTTCTATTGCCTGCCAACCTTTAGCAAAATACTGTTCGTAATAATCAGAGGCGCTAACCTGACCGACTGCCCTACCCATGAGAATGACTTGGGAAGTCATATCTCCTTGAGGTTTAAGGAGAATCGGGTTCATTTCTACACAAGGCATCACACCCGCCGCCCAAGCTTGTACTGCCTGTGCATGACCAATTTCTCCCCCAGTCGGTGTTACATAAGCATTTAGCGCCATATTTTGCCCCTTGAAAGGCGAAACGCGCCAACCACGCCGCGAAAGAATGCGGCACAATGCTGTTGCAACTAATGATTTTCCTGCATGGGACGTTGTCCCCACGACCATAATAGCTTTCATAAATCAGGGTTACGGGTAGGGGATAGGTGAGGCAAGACTTGTAGAAGGTACCCTTAAAATGTTGCTTAGATAGGTAATCGCAACCATCGGCTCAACGCATTATAAAGCCGATCCATAAAAGATGGGGGAGGCAACGTCCCTCCCTGAGCTTCCCAGGTTTTTATCAGTTGGCGTCCTAATGGGGTTAAGCGAAAACTATCAGTGATGCCTTGACCATCAACTTCTCGCCGCAAAACACCGACTTGGATTAGCCACATTAATCCGCTTTCTACTGCCAACTCTGACATTGGGCGTTTTGTATAATGCTGTTTGACAGCCTCTTGTCCTGCGATCGCCTGTAAGGGAACACTCTTTGAGCGCATTGCGACAAATAGAGGAAGCAGGAATGGTAAACAACGCATCGCCAGTTCTGCTCGTTTAACAGTACGGGCAGGATATTGAATAGATTGGCTCTCTAAAGGCTGAATTAAAGTCATTGCAACGGCTGATATATTAACACAACGCTGATTAGCGAATCATTTTTTCTATCTTAAGCGGTTTCAACAAGCGCATTCCTCACGGGCGGTATAGAAGCGTTCAGGACTTAGCCATTTCTTTCAACCACTTCTGAGTTAAAGCCGGAAAAATTTTAATTTATTGTAATATCTAAAGTTGGACGATCACTTAAACCAACAGGAATATAAGATTTATGGCTTTAGCAGTTGGTACGGATGCACCTGCATTTACTGCCAAAGATAGCGAGGGAAAGACCGTTTCCCTATCAGACTTTGCTGGTAAAACTGTTGTTTTATATTTTTATCCTAAAGACGACACCCCTGGCTGCACCAAGCAAGCTCAAAGTTTTCGGGACAACTACGCCGAATATCAAGGCAAAGACATGGTTGTACTGGGTGTGAGTCGGGATGACGAGGCATCCCATAAACTCTTTCAAGAGAAGTATGGTTTGCCCTTTCAGTTGCTAGCAGATGTCGATGGAACCATTACCAAAGCTTACGATGTTGATGGTGGCGGTTATGCTAAGCGTGTCACCTACATCATTGACGGCAATGGCAAAATTACCCATGTTGATGCCAGTGTCAACACCGCTAGCCATGCCCAAGATATTCTGGCTGCTGCGGGCTAAGCCACTTAGAAAATAAACGAGAGATTGCATAAACGAGGGGCACGGCATGATGCTGTGCCCCTATTTGTGTTAAGTCTTTTACTGAGTTAACTAGACATCTTGCATAAATCCCGGAATGCGCCCTAAATCCCCCAATTCTGGGGGACTTTGAATTTTGATTTCCCCTGAATTGAGGGGCAAGGGTGTGTTTTTAAACCCTTCGATCCCCCCTGCCCCACTTAAAAAAAGGGGAAGAATTCAGTCAAAGTCCCCCTTAAAAAGGGGGATTTTGGGGGATCTGAATCTGACGGGGAAAGCCAGAAAACACGCCCTAGGGGGGCGAAAATTGGCTGCAACCAAAACGTCTACTGTACGCTTTCTACCTGCGGCGTTGTCTCTGGAGTCATAGGAGACACTGGATTACCTAATCTCTGTAACTGTTGCTGACGAAACTGTGCAGCCGCATCATCTATGTTTTCGCGGCTTTCAGTCGTGAAGTCATTCATGTCACGCGAATTGTACAGTCTGGAGTTGTGAATCAAGTCAAAAACGCTAAAACCACCACCACCAGCGCTACCTGTGAAAGGATCTACCTCATTTTGCTGAGTGTTGAAGTCTTGTAGGGGTTGAACTCTGTCGGCTGGTTGTGCCAACGCCGTTTGGGGTAGTATAGCCGACGAGATTGCGGCTAGGGTAGCTGAGAGTCCAACACCTAAAGCAAGACGAACTAGCAACGTTAAGGCAAATCCAGAAACCAATGGGTTGCTTATTTTCATGGCAGTTTACAGCTCAATAGACTGATTTTAACGATTCTAGGCTACGAAAAACGACGACGCAGTAGGGGCTGAATTGCCACTAGTACTACAGCATCAAAGGCTAAAAGGACAAGAAGTGCGCCACCAAACGTAATGGATACCCAAGGTGCTTGCATGACAATACTACCGAGCGACCATCCAGAATGAGTATAAAGATAACGGATTGGCTCGATCGCATAACTCAACGGATTGAGACTTGCCACAACCTGCAACCATCTCGGCATAAAGGAAAGAGGTGCAAGGGCAGTACTAGCAAACAGTAGAGGCAAGTTCGTCACAAAAATTACCGCAATTAGCTCAATGTGCCCCGGTAGTGCAAAAGCGAGTCCCAAACTCAAGGCTGTGACACCCACAACCAGCAAAAAGACAATCAGGGCAATGATTCCCAAACCCAAAAGATCCGGTAAACCTGCGCCTAAAAAGGCACTCACGGCAACAATTGCCCCAGCCTGAAGCAAGCTGAGGACAATAATGTAAATCGCACTCGCGGCAACAATTGAGAAGCGAGAGGCGAGAGGGGCAACCAGTAAACGGTTCAAAAAACCAAATTCCCGATCAAACATCACTGGCAACCCAGCATTCAGCGCACCAGCAAAAGCGGTGAAAACAATCACACCAGCACCGAGAAATCGCCCATAGGAGAGTTCATTGCCAAATAGTCCTTGAGGCGCGTTTTGAAATAGTGCCCCAAATAGAACCAGCCACATAACAGGTTGAATAATTCCAGCAATTAATGTGGAAGGACGCCGTTGTAGCTGAATGAATAGACGCTTGGTTAAAGCAAAAGTTTCTTGGACAAATTCACCGAGGCTAGGAGTATCATTAGCTGGGATTTGACTAGATAGTTCTGACTGCAATTTGATGTCAGGTTTAGAAGGAGTAATAGTTCCGCTCATCTTAATTTTTTCTTTGTTTCAAATGAATTTCTTTGTCTTTTGGAGAGTCGTTAATTTGGCGGCTAGTGTCACATAAGGTAGGCTGCTGTGCCTCTCCTACAAAACCGCCTAAACTACCGCATATTTTGCTTTTTCTCGGCTTTAGGGTCGCGTTTCCCGGCAGCGGCGAGTTCAGCATCTAGTAAGGTTCGACCAGTAGCCGCAAGATAGACATCATCCAAACTCGGTCGTGCTTGAGCAATTCCAAACGTTGGTAAGTCAGCGTCTTTCAACGATTGTTGAATGCTCATTAACGCATCACTTTGGGGTTTCACGACAAGATTTAGAGAGTTACCCTGAGCGTTATTAATAATGATTTCTTGCACAAAGGGTAGAGTTTGAAGCATATCTTTAGCTTTTTGGGCTTCCTCAATGGGAGAAAACTCACGGAGGCGAAGTGTAATGCGATCGCCTCCTACCTGATCTTTCAATTGGGAAGGTGTCCCCTCTGCAATCACAACTCCCCGATCAATAATCGCCACTCGGTTAGCTAGTGCATCAATCTCTTCTAAATAGTGGCTGGTAATCAAAACCGTGGTTCCCGTTTCTCGCAGCTTACGCAACAAATCCCACACGACGAAGCGGCTTTCGATATCTAACCCAACCGTTGGTTCATCTAGCACCAAAACATCCGGTTGATGCAGCAATCCTGCGGCTAAGTCGATGCGTCTTTGCAAGCCCCCAGAATAGGTGCCAGTCTTTTTATCAGCATATTCTTCTAAGCCCAACAGATTGATCACTTCTTCAATCCGTTTTTTAGCAGCCGCATTAGGGAGGTGATAAAGGGCTGCTTGCAGTTGCAAAAGTTCTCGTCCGGTGAGTACCTTATCTAAGGCAACTTCTTGAGCCACATAACCTAAACGTCGTCTCGCTAACCTCGGCTGAGCAATAACAGAAATCCCCGATATCTCAACCTTACCTGCATCGGGTGTCGTTAAAGTACAAAGACAGCGAATTGTCGTGGTTTTACCTGCACCATTGGGACCCAGTAACCCAAAGATTTCTCCAGGTTCCACTTGAAAGGAAATATCCTTAACGGCTTCCACTGAGCCATAGCGCTTCTGGAGGTTCTGGATTAAAACAGCAGCTACCATAAATATTTTTCCGCCAGGAAAGGCTACACAAATCTAAACAGTCTTTCTTTCCATTTTAGGGCGTTAGCTGCAAGAGGGTGTGAAGCGCTAAGCTGACAGCAGCAGAACTATTCCTCTGAATCAAGACTGCAAAGGAGTTATAGCTATGGTAGCGACTGCGGTTGTATCGGAAAATGTCTCTTTAGATGACTTGATGTTCAATCTCCCGGAACACATGGAGTGGGTGGATGGGCAATTTATAGAGAAAGATGGGATGACATTACAGCATAGTGAAATTCAGGGAAATTTGTACTTTTACTGGAGGAGTTACACAATCTCCAGTGGACAAGGGGGAAAAGTCTATACTGATGTACCTTGTCGCACGACTAAGCAAGTGCGGCGTCCAGATGTTGCCTATCTTACGCCTGAACTAGTCACGCAGTTTAGTAAGGCAGATATATTGCCACAAAGTTTCCCGCTAATTGCTGAAATTGTTTCGCCTACTGATGTGGCTGAGGACGTATTTATCAAAGCACAGGAATATCTACAATCAGGTTGTGAGGAAGTTTGGTTAGTGTTCCCTAAGAGTCGTTTAGTCTTGGTGATGACTCAAACTCAGATATTAGGGTTTAAATCGGGTGAGGTAGTTAGCACTCAAAAGATACTGCTGGGTTTTAGTGTAGCGGTAGATGAGTTGTTGGCATGAGGCTCACTATTCACCTGAGTTTTGGGAAAACTTTAGGTATAGACACAATCTGCTGATGCTTTCCCAAATATGCTCTATTGTTCCAATCCTAACTGCTCAAACCCCTTCAATCCGAATGGAAATAAGTTTTGCTTAAGCTGCGGTTCACAAACACTCTCACCTCTGTTCCGCAACCGCTACCGCGTAGTTCAACTTTTGGGTGGTAGTTACAGACTTCAGCTGCGAAGATAGATTACATCAGCTCTTCAGTGATAAAAGGCTAAAGAAGCTGAAGTGTTGTGATCAAGGTATGCGATCTCGTTGATTCTTTGTGAAATGCGATCGCACTTTGCTAGTCGAGAAAGAGTTTAGAAAATTGGTATTAAGGGCTGAAAGCTTTATTTTAAGGTTGAATATAATCTAATTTCTACTTTATCTCTTCACTTGATTATTGCTGTAGATAGATGTAAAAAATTTGACCTACTTTAGATATAAAAAAATATTGAGATACAACTCTTTAGATAGATAAACTGAGTGATTAAGGGTATTAATATTAGTAACAAGTTTTACCTTTCAGTTCTTTGGACTGAATTGAGGTAACTTAGTCAGGTTTGAATGAAGCGAATAAGAGCTTTTGAAATTCAACAAGACAACAGAAATCCTAAACCTCTTTTAGCTAACAATAAGGAAAATACCGATGAGTACACAGTCGAATAAAAATTCAATCAGTAAACTTTTCAGCGTAGCAGGACTTGCTACTGCTAGTCTTTTACTGAGTTTTCCAGCTTTTGCATTAATTCCTACTTCCTCGGCTGAATCAAATGGGAAGAACCAAGAATTTTTAGCACAGGCTGGAATGGATACCAATGGATCTCCTAGACCAGAAGGCGATCAAAATGTTCCCACAGCTCCTTCTCCAAGTGACCCAAGCGTCGATCGGGTAGTGCCTGGAGACCCGATTACTGAAGAAAATAATCAAATGCAAATGAATGAGCCATCCTCTGCTACTGAAACTAATGATAATATGAATACTCAGTATTCTAGGGATTCAGATCGACTCAAGCCGGGAACTTGGATGTGTTTAAATAATCCTAATCCCCAGTGTGAGTCCTAAGTGAATCATAAAGAGGTTTTCTTGAGAGGAAAGTATAACTCAAAGTAACTCTCTTTCTTAGCCGTTGAAAAAGCGCGATCGCCTTATCATTAGGTTGGAACAATTAGCTAAACAAACTAATCAGGGACAAAGAGAGTAGCAAGGGTTACCAATCTTTATGAAGGCGCTTCAAGCGATCGCATCCTACCAAAAATCCCTTCAGGTTAAGTCCTGAGGGGATTGTCATATTGCTCTCTTCTATAAGCGGAACGTAGGTTTAGGCTACCAAGAGCATGGTGCCAGTCTGTAGAGGAATTTGATGCAGGAATCCCCCAACGTGCAGGTAGCCCACTATTTTTTGTCACCTTGAAATAGGATTTGTTAGGGTAGCAGAAGATGGGTACTTAGTAGTTGCGGCGAGTGCAACTGCCAACCTCCGTATATTCTCGGAAGCTATTTTGTCAACCTGCCGTAACAATAACTACAGGTCAGGTTTCGGGTGTTTATGTAGCTTCTGAGGTGTTGTTACAAATAGGTGAGGGTAGGTGAATGGATACGAATGAGCTGAAGTTTCTCTTGAAGTTGCTGGGTTTTCCCGATTACCGGGCACCTTTATCCAAGATTACGCCAAATTCTAAAACGTCAGCGACTGAGCGAGAACGGATTTGTCGCAAACTGCTGACTCGCGAGTTAGTTGAGTGTTCCTACGAAGTGACCAAACTCAAGCTTACTTCTCCAGGTAAAGCACTGCTCAAGTCAGACTCAACTGGGGTGCCAGTGACAGACAAAGAACTCAAAGTGCTTCGGGCTAGTGAAAAGGAAAAGATTAGTCCTGGGAAGACGGGGGTTCCAGTTGCGGAACGAGAGGCAATTATTCAGCGCTTGGCAGACAGGGGACTAATTGAGCTAGAGACTAAAGTCAAAGAAGTCTCACTTTCTGAGCGAGGACAACAGTGCCTTCGAGATGAGTACACCTCCAAAGGCTCTCAACCTGTTCTTAGCCTAGATATGCTGAACAGTTACCTGCGCTTTTTGCGGAAATCTCTGAGCATTCAGATGGAAAAACAGCAGGAACTTCCACAGACGCCATCGGCAACTGCACCGATGAGTCAACCTAGTGACGAACAGATTTTGCAGATGATTCGGGATTTAGATCAAGAACTGGGGACGGGAAATTATCTGCCGATTTTTCATTTGCGCCAAAAGTTAGAACCACTGCTGTCCAGGGATGGTTTCGATGAAGCACTCTACCGTCTGGAAGGAAATGATCAGATTGAACTAAGTGCCTTGGTAGAAGCAAGCCGCTACTCTCAAGAGCAAATTAGTGCAGGAATCAAGCAGCGTTCAGGTAGTCCGCTGTTTTTTATTAAGGTTACAACGAAGTAAAAATTAGCATCTCAATTCTTAGCACTCTAAAGCAATCAGCCCAACAAAGATATCAGCAACATGACATCCATTGATAACGTCATTCTCAAAAGTACCAACCCTTTTGATAACTACCGCTCTGTTAACTTTTGGCAGCCGCAAAAACAGCCAGAACCTGTAGTTGAATCGATTCATCAAGATGCGATCGCTACTATAGAAGAAACCCTCGATCAAGTTGTCCAAGATCATTGCACTCGCACTGTGATGCTTCAAGGCGATCCGGGTTCTGGTAAAACTTATCTATTGGGACGGCTCAAGAAGAAGCTAAATCATAAAGCCTTTTTTGTCTACATCAAGCCATTTCCACAGAGCGATCGTATCTGGCGGCATATCTTGCGCTACACCGTAGATAGTATGATACAAGTCCCAGAGGGACAGAAAGATTCTCAGTTAATGCTCTGGCTCAAGAGTCTATCTGCTTTCACAAAACACAGCCTAGGAGCGAGAGTCCTGAAGGATAACTTTTGGGAATTATTCACAAGCGATCGGAAACATTTCATCAATCACCTCAAAAACACTTACAAACAAGCAGGTATCTACAATGCAGACAACTTTTTTGGAGTACTGCACGATCTCACCAATCCAGAATTGTACACTTCAGCCTGCCAATGGCTACAAGGAGATGATTTAAGTGAAGAGTCTCTAAAGGAACTGGGAGTTAAAGGCTCTATTGATACAGAAGAAGCCGCAAGTGAAACCTTAGCCAACTTTGGTAGAATTTCTGCCGAAACCCAGCCAATTGTATTGTGCTTCGACCAACTAGAAAGTATTGCCCGTTTGCTTAATGGCTCTCCTGATTTACAAACCTTATTCAGCGTTAAAACTAAAATTCACGACGAAAACAATAACTTTTTGATTATTATCAGTATCACTACTGATACCTGGAGACAGAATGAGAGTCGTATTGACCAATCTCACAAAGCTCGTATTGATACAGAAGCTTATCTAAAACCTATTAGCCTGAAGGATGCAGAATTCCTGCTGGCTACTCGTCTCTCCCCACTGCATCATCAAGCGAATTCCAGACCCAATTCTCCTATTTATCCTTTAACTCAGCAAGTTTTAGGAGAGGAGTTTAAGCGGGGTAAAACTAATCCTAGAGAAGCACTCATGTTTGGTCGGGATGTAGTTCAGGATTATAAAAAATGGCTTGCTGGCGGGCAACAAGGCTCATTCAAACCTACGAAGAAAAAGAAAACAGATGAAAGCGATCGCGAAGAGCTACTAGCCAACTTTAAATTGAAATGGATTGAGGATTTTAATAAAGTTCAGCAGAGAATTACTAAAGTTCGTCAGGAATCCTCACCCGAATTAATTCAGATGCTGCAAGAAGGATTAACTGCATTGCAAGCAGAAGAAGTAAAGACTCCACTCCTAACCGGAACAAAATTTGCTAGTCATTCACTTAGCTATAAAATGTCTGGCAAGCCGGAACGAATAGGAGTTGTTTGGACAGAAGACCAAAACATGGGTACTTTTTTCCATGTAATGGAAGCTTGTCGGAAGGCAGTTGAGAAAAATTTGTGCCAAACTCTGTACTTGGTTCGCGCAGAAGGACTGGGCAAACCCAATAATAAGGGTTATAAACTTTATACGAAAATCTTCACAGGTTCTCCTCATCACCGAATTACCCCAAACCCACTCTCTGTTCAATATTTAGTTACCTATTACGACTTGGTGAAGGATGCGCGTGAGGGAGACTTCGTTATTAGAGGCGAAACTATTGGCTTGAAAAATTTACAAGCCCTCATCCGTGAATCTGAAGTTTTGCAGGATTGTCCTTTATTGCAAGATTTAGAAATTGTTCCGGGTAGCCCTATTAAACCTCCATCCCTTGAGCCTGTCAAAGATTTCTTGTTGAATTTTGTCATAACCCAGCAATTTCTAGGGCGACAAACATTAATTCAAAATGCTAGCAGCCAGTTTCCTGATGTTGATGAATCTCAAATTGACCAATTAATTGACCAACTGTGTCAGGAAGATAAAATTCAAATTCTTGACCCTCGTGCGAAACCAAAAGCACAGTTAGTCTGTTTAGTACCGAAAGCTAGTTAATGCTGTCAATTGTCTGAAGTTTACTTTAAAAATAATTAGGCTATCTTAGCCAATGTCCTACCTAACACAAGTCGCAGATATCCAGGCGCTCATCAACCAAATTGCTTCTGCAAAAACTCTCTGGTTAGATACCGAAGTCGCTGACTGGCATACTACAAACCCAAGACTGTCCTTGATTCAGGTGTTAGCCGATGCTAAAGATTTGACTGGCGATGCCGCTTACATTCTGGATGTTTTAGATAAGCCTGATTTGGTGAAATATTTTGTTAACCAAATCATGGGAAATCCCAATATTGAAAAAGTCTTTCACAACGCTAGCTTCGATGTAAAGTATCTAGGAGGTAAAGAGCAATCAAAAAATGTAACTTGTACCTTTAAAATGGTCAAAAATTTGACCAAACCGAGTCGCCCCAATCCCCTGAAAGTATCCAACAAGAAACTCAAAACCTTAGCAGTAGAAATTTGCCAGTTCTCCAATGTAGATGAAGAAGAACAGGGAAGCGACTGGGGACGGCGACCTCTGAGCGAAAAGCAGCTACAGTATGCAAAGATGGACACGGTTTATCTGGCTCATGTTCATCGCTGTTTAGTAGAACTAACTAACCCAATTAAACCAGAGCCAGTGGCTAAGATTTCCCATTCTGAACACCACTCTTTGAGCGTTACCAAAGTTCGAGTTGCCTTTGAGTGTCCTCGCTTGTTTTATCTGGGACATCGCTTTGGTGGAAAGACGGTGTTTCAGCCATCAGGTAATCCCCCTAAAGTTGGTACGGAATTTCATCAATTAGCTGACCATTTTGCGTTTATGGCTAAACAGGAACCGAGGTTCCAAGCCTTGCTTGAGCCAGAGGCAGATGAACTAAATGTAGATGCGATCGCTCAAGACTTACAGCAGCTATTTTACGAATTAGCCTTTTATCCCCATCTGCAAGCGGCTAGCCAAACTGATCCAGGGAAAGCACCTGCTTTGTTCCAGCTTTGGGAAGGATTGAAAGGACTAATCCGACGCTGGGCACAATTGTTGGTGCAAAATCGGCGCTATTGCAATGCATCGGATGTCCTTAGCAAAACGCTGATCGATTTTAAACCCAGCGTTAAGCATTACTTCCAACTGTCCGATGGTACGCAGCAATTAGTGCAGGGGAGATTTGATAGCCTGGTTTATGACTTTGAACACCACCGCCTCTGCGTGGTGGAGTATAAAACCTATCAGTCACCAGATAAATCGGCTCAGCTAGCTCAAGTTGCCCTCTACAGCTATATGCTACGGGAAAAGCTTGGAGTACCTATAGACTCAGCCGTCTACAGTGTTTTGCCCAACTGGGACGAACTTACCTTCACTTGGCACGAACTCGAAAACACGGTGCATCAGTTGATTCCCCAGAAATTACAACAGATGCGCCAATGGATCGATTGGGAACCGCCTGAACCCAATCCACCACCACCTACACCTCATCCACACTTATTCTGTGATATTTGCCCTCAGCGAAAAAAGTGCCAAACCTATTTTGATGTGGGTGGTGAAGTATCTAATGTTGCTAGCGAATTAAAAAACCTAACCCCCCAACCCCCTTCCCTGCCAGGGAAGGGGGAGAAAGACTTCTCTCTCCCTTTAGAAGAGGAGTTCTCCATTGACTCGCCAACAGTATCAGTACCTACCCAGCTACCACCGCCGCTATCGCCAGTTGATGCTGAGGCAATTGGGAAAAACTTGGTAGCGACTCTTCAATCCTTTAATATTGGAGTCGATTATTGTGGGGCGGCTGTTGGCCCTGCTTTCATTCGGGTGAAGCTCAAACCTCATCTGGGTGTTAAGGTAAACTCTCTCCTGAAATTGTCTGCTGATTTGCAAGTGCAGTTGGGGATAGAAAATCCTCCACTAATTGCTCCTCAAGCAGGGTATGTCAGTGTTGATTTGCCCCGTCCAGACAGGCAAGTTGCTAGCTTTGAGCAGTACATTCAGCCCCAAAAATCTTCTGCTGAGGTACGAGTACGAATTGCAATCGGGGTGGATTTGGATGGGCAGTTGAAAGAGGCTGATTTATCTGATCCAAATACTTGTCACTTTTTAGTAGGAGGCACAACTGGCAGTGGCAAGAGTGAGTTTTTGCGATCGCTTCTCCTCTCCCTACTTTACCGTCATTCCCCATCCCAACTAAAAATTGCGTTGGTAGACCCTAAGCGTGTTACCTTTCCAGAATTTGAACAGATGCCCTGGTTATTGTCACCAATTGTCAAAGATAGCGATAGTGCAATTGAACTAATGGATGAGTTGGTAGCACAAATGGAGCATCGTTATCAGTTGTTTGAAGCTGCTGGTTGTGCCGACTTGACTACCTATAATCAACACGTTGCCCAACCTTTGCCTCGTATTGTCTGTATCTTTGATGAATATGCTGATTTCATGGCAGAAAAAGACACCCGCAAAGCTTTGGAACTGAGTATCAAACGCCTCGGTGCTATGGCAAGGGCGGCTGGAATTCACCTTATTATTGCAACTCAACGCCCAGAAGCTAGCGTTGTCACACCAATCATCCGCTCCAATTTACCAGGACGAGTTGCCCTGCGTACCGCTAGCGAGGCAGATTCAAGCATTGTTCTAGGCGGAAAACTCACGGCAGCAGCTTATTTGTTGGGGAAAGGAGATTTACTTTACCAAGGTGGTGCTCAACAACATCGTCTGCAAAGTTTATTTGCACCAAAAATTCAGCTACCCAAGTATAGCTAGGCAGATTTGGCTAGTAGACCTCGGCGGGAATAGAGCTACTATTTAGGCAGGGTTGAATATGAAGAGTCAGTTGACCTGCAAGTTCGACCCATTCACCCTTGCAGCACAAAGCGTTTGAGCTATTGGGTATCTCCCTCTAATGTACCCAGTAACTGCACAGGGCAAAATAGCAGTTTTCCTTGTAGCTACAAGGCTTTTGGGCGCTTTTTGAAAAAAAACTTCAGCTTAACCAAGACACAGGGCTACTTAGCTATACATAAGCGTCTGCTTAAGGTTTTGCATCCGCAGCTTAAACATTGTCTCCAACCCTAGGCGAATCAATGTACCATCCACCAGGGGATTGAGTTCAAATTTCACCGAATCAACGATGCGGGTTGATTCAGAGGTAATTGCCATAAACTGATGAGTATGCTCCCAGATGCGGAAAGGACCACTGACTTGTTCGTCTACGAAACAAACTGGGGGGTCCCAATGAGTAATTTTGGCTTGCCAGTCAATCCCAATGCCGAACAACTCGACTCGCACTGTAAATTGAGTGCCCAGAGTACAAACAATGTTCGATTCTTTAAGCCGGACTAGGGGAAAAGGTGGAGCAACACGCTCCAAAAGCTGCACATCTTCATGGGCTTTCCAAACTGATGCCACAGGGAGGGGTACAGTTTCAGCTACCTCAAATCGTTCCAAAAGTGCTGTTCTCCACAAACATTTTTTCGCCTAAATTTCACTGTACTGCAACTGTATCTAAGTTTTCCAGTCAGTACTCAAGATGAGCTATTACCAAGCCGCATCAGTTAAAGGTAACCTTGTCCTGTAATCGACCGTGAACAATCAGCAGTCAACTGTCAACAACTTCGTGTAAGGCATTGTTTTTCAGCCAACTCGCTTCGTTCCCACGTCTTGGTCTAAAATTCGCTTGATCGTTCCCAAGGATATCCTGGAATTATGTCTAATCAATCTCCCATCCCCGTCGTGGTCAATGGTGCTGGTGGCAAAATGGGTCGTGAGGTCATTAAGGCTGTTACCGAAGCCGAAGATATGACCTTGCTGGGTGCTATTGACCGTAACCCAAATTACCTGGGTCAAGATGCGGGTGAAGTCGCTGGGTGTGGTCCTGTTGAGATTCCCATCTTGAATGACTTACAAGCGACACTAGTAATGGCGACCCAGGAAAAAGTGCAGGGTGTCATGGTAGATTTTACTCACCCCAGCGGTGTTTATGAAAATGTGCGGAGTGCGATCGCATATGGCGTTCGACCTGTTGTTGGCACGACAGGACTCAGTTCAGAGCAAATTCAAGAACTCGCAGACTTTGCCGAAAAAGCCAGCACGGGTGCCTTAATTATTCCCAACTTCTCCATTGGCATGGTGTTGCTTCAGCAGGCAGCCGTTCAAGCCTCTCAATACTTTGACCACGTTGAAATTATTGAGCTGCACCACAATCAAAAAGCCGATGCCCCTAGCGGCACGGCTATTCAAACGGCTCAACAGCTATCAGGGCTGGGAAAAACTTACAATCAGGCTGTTGTTAAAGAAACAGAAAAATTAGCAGGGGCAAGGGGCAGTGTTGCGGATGACAATATTCGTATCCACAGCGTTCGCTTACCAGGTCTTATCGCTCACCAGGAAGTCATCTTCGGTGCGCCTGGTCAAATCTACACTCTACGTCACGATACTACAGATCGCTCCTGCTATATGCCAGGAGTACTGCTGGCAATTCGTAAAGTCACCCAGCTTAAATCCCTTCTCTACGGATTAGAAAAAATCCTCTAACTCGTTGTTGGTTATTTGTTTTTAGCAAATCCCCAACAACAAACAACAAACAACAAACAACAACTATGCTAGTTCCCATCACACGCCAGAAGTTTGAACAAGTCATTCCTATCCTTGCGACAGGGCCTCAATACGCCTACTGTTGGGGAAAATTCCCTGTTTTTATAAAACGACTGCTGATTTCTGTGATAGCAGTCGTCGTTGTTCTAATTTTGGGACTAGCATTAGGAGAAGGTTTCAATCCTGTACGCTTGTTACTCGGTATCATTGCTGCACTTTACTGGCTGTGGGCACCTATTTACTGGGCAACCAGGCGTAACCTTGAGATACGACGCTACAAATATAGCGGCTTCTGGCGTGGTGAAGTCTTGGATGTTTTTGTAACAGAAGAGTTGATTGGTACCGAGGAAAATGTCAATAACCGAGGTGAATTATTGATTGTTGAAAATCGAGAGCGACGCCTCAACTTAGATGTGGGTGATGAGACAGGATTTGAAACCCAGCTACAAGTGCCGCTACGTCGTACTCATAAAGGAATTGCTCCTGGTCAAATTGCTGAAATGCTAGTGATGTCCAATCAATCTGACCTAGGACGCATCGCTAAGACATCTGATGTCTATATTCCTAGCCTGAATCTTTGGGTCAGTGACTATCCCTATGTGCAACGAGATGTTTTTGATCAGGTTAGCCGTCAGTTGGGCGAATCTAGAGAGGCAACTTCTCCAAAAAAACGTGCCGCCAAGACGAAGCGTCGCATTCGCTAAAGGAATTGCCATGCGATCGTTAAGTTATTCTATTGATCGCGTAGCATCTATGTAAAAGAATTGCCTCCTAACCTCAACCAACCAAACAAATCTCCCACAGTGATTTGCCAGTCTGCTACAAGGTCTGGGACAGGTAGCACGTCTTTTGGTTCTCGAAACAGTTCCGGCTGCTGTCCCAGTGGGTATACCAGCACAGAGCGTTCATCTGGGTCAATCAGCCAACCTAACCGACTACCGTGCTTGAGGCAGTGCAGGATATTCCCATTGAGCCACTCCCACGGCTAGAAGTCGATGGGATTCAGGCATCTAGCAAGGATTGCAGGATTAAATCCTGTCTAACATCCTCTACGCCTAGAGTCGGACTCCCAACTCTTTTGATATTTAACGCAGCGTTCCTGTCTCGGTCATTAACCGAATGACAAGACGGGCAACGCCAACGCCTGACCGATAAATCCAGGGATTCTAAGACATGGCTACAACAACAACAGGTTTTACTAGAGGGATACCAGGGGTCAATGTAGACAACCTGCTTGCCCTTCTTTTTAGCTACCCATTCTAGAATCGCCAGGAATTCACCTAATGCTAAATCCCCAATCTTGCGTCCCCACAGGCGTTGCATTCCCTTGAGGTTTAGAGTCTCAAAGCACAACACATCAAACTTGTTGGTCAAATCGTGTGCCAGCTTCCAGAACCAATCACGTCTTCGGCTAGAGACAGCCTCATGTTGACGGACTAAGTGCTTTCTTGCTTGCTCTCGATTGTTTGACCCCTTCTGTTTAAGAGAGTGTTGGCGCGATGCCTTGCCAATAGCATTGAGTGAAACCTTCAGAAACTGAGGCGAGTCAACACCAAACCCTTCAGAACAAGTGAGGAATGTCTTTAAGCCGAAATCAAAACCCGCTATTTTACCAGTCATGATTTTGAGTTCTGGCTCCAGAACACTGTCAACAACGACCACCATAAACAACTCACCTAGAGGTGTCCGCTTAATGGTCAGCGTCTTGACCGTCCCTTCGATTTTCCTTGAGTTCCAGTATTGATAAACTCTGCTACCTATCTTGATTCGGTTACCACCCAAGAACTTATAGCCAGCTTGCTTAAGGGTGAATGACTTATATTTCTTGACCTTCTTAAACCCTGGTGGTCTAACTTCTTTCTTGTGATGCTTGAAGAAGAGTTGGTAGGCTTTATCAATCCGCTGGCAGATATCCTGAACAGCTTGAGAACCTACCAACTGCCAAAACGGGTTACGCTTGCGCAACTTGGCAATATGCTTCTGAAGTCGCGCACAGTTCAAGCGCTTTCCCCACATCCGGTAGTACCGTTTGTGAAGTGCAATCGCATGGTTATAGATAACTCCAGCAGCATTGATTGACCGCTTAAGATACCGATTGCGCTTGTGACTGTATAGCTTGAACTTCAAAGTTTTCATGTTGTCTATTGTACGATGTCTATAGACTTATTGCGATAGACACATGGCTCAAGAGTATCGACATAAACACACATCGGTTTCACTGGTGAACTACCACTTCTGCTGGATTGTCCGTAGAAGGCGAAGAGTACTAACTGGGAGCATCAAACAGCGACTAGACATACTTATTCATGATGCAGCGAGTGCGCTAGAGTGCGAGGTTTTAAGTCTTGCCATAGAACCCGAACACGTCCACTTGTTTATCAACTCCCCACCCAATATTGCTCCATCAGAGTTGATGCATCGAATCAAAGGACGGACGGCTAGATTCTTGAGAAAAGAGTTTCCTGAGTTAATGAAGCTTCCTAGTATGTGGACTAGGGCATACTTTGTGTCTACCGCTGGCAATGTAGCTAGTTCAACAATTCAAAAGTATATTGAAGCTCAAGGAAAAAACTGACGGCGCTTAAAAGCGCTAACGCTACATCCCACCCATGAATGAGGTGGGCTTTGCTCGTTGTTCTGTAACTTTGGTTTAGCTTTGGTCAGGAGAGAGAATTTCAATCGTCCAATCAGGAGCAGCCTCAAATACATTGGCAACATCCCCATTCTCATCAAGGGGTATCCTCTCCCAGGCAAACATCGCTACATCGGGTACGATTGAGCGTCCCCCAAAGGTACATCGCAGTTCTGGAAAGGCAAGGGCAATCTGCTGAGCCTCGAAAACCTCGTTAATGGCAGTGAGTAGCTTACCCTGTAACTGGCTGTGCTTCCCCTGAGGCATTGGCTTTTGGATGATTTGATCGTTAATGTATTCACTCGCTGGCTTCGTTTCTGGTAGTTTCAGAAACTCATCTAGGGTGAGTGTTTTTGTCGGTGTTTTTACCATTTGCGATCGCCTCCTTCCTCTACCATCACGCTTTGTGGTTGCTGCAATGGTTCTCCCAGAATCTTCTAGAGCTTTCTCTCTAATTGACCCAATCGTTATTAATAACCAGTCCTGTCAGCTAACACCATTAGTGTCCTGACCATACGCTTGCCAAGCCAAATCTACTAAACCGTTGACAATTGCAGCCGCAACCACTGCGCTACCCTTACGACCTTCAATCCGAATATGGGGGATAAACGAGTCTTTTAGTCGATCTTTGGCGACATCCACTTCAACAAATCCCGAAGGTGTGCCAATGACCAAGGCTGGTCGAATTTCCTCTGCCTCGATTAACTCAACTAGTGCTGTCAGTGCCGTCTGAGCCTGACCAACAACAAAAATCCCTTCCGGGTAGCGTCTGGCTAACGTTTGTATACCCCAAGCCGCTCGTGTCTTTTCTTTTTGGGGTCGCGTTAGCGCTTCCATGCTGCAATACACGGGATTGGCAAAGGTGTTTTGGATATGGGGAGTAATGCCAACTTGTACCATTGGGACATCAACCACAATCGTGCTACGAGCCGCTAGCGCTGCTGCTCCCGCTTGTAAAGCTCGCTCAGAAAAATGAATTAGAGACTGATATTCAAAGTCAGCAGTTGCATAAATCACTCGGCGCACAATCTCATATTCTGCTGGTGAAAAGACGTGCTCGCCCATTTCTCGGTCAATAATTGCCAAACTTTGGGCATCCGTTGCATGCCATTCCATGACTTTTTCAATCCCAATCTGATTTGCTGTTTTTAAGCCCTTGTGTGAGAAGGTTAATTATTTTACTGTAATTCACTATACAAATAGTGTTAATTATTCTGAGTTTTTTTAAGGGTTTGTCTCACATAGGGCTAAAGGCATCTAGCTGTGAAGCTCTCGCAAAAAGCTAGACGCCACCAACAATTAATTATCTACTGTATTCGACGGTTTAGGTTTCAGATGTGGAGGATTGATTAATGATCGGTGATAAGTAAGCGACTAATGCCCCAAGGACAAAGCCGATAACGTTACGAAATAGCGGTAACCAATCCGAGGTTCGTGTAATGACAGGCCCAATCCCAAAAGCAATAAATAGAATACCCCACAGAGGTGAGAAAATTAATGCCCATTGCCAAGCAAAGACTTGTCCTTCTTTACGGGGGATAGCAGCAAACCCGCAAATTACACCACCCAAGGTTGAAGTAATAAGGGTGAGAAGCCACTGTTCCCTTGGCAAACCGGGGACAACCCTACAGCCCCCCTGACGCAGACAGGTCTTAATTGTCTCTAGGGAGTCAACAATTGATTGGTTTTCACCATTGTCACGGACATAGTAGAGATTGCCGAAGCGCGTCTGCAACTCAACCCAGAACGTGCGTGGAAGGAATGGATAAAGGGCATCACCCACATTAAACCCAAGTAGATTACCACCGCGTGAGTCAGCGATCAGTAGTACACTTTTATCGTTAAGTCCCCAGAACTCTTTGACGGCTCGACCCGGTGTGCGGTCATACTGAGTCAAAACTCGCAATTTCCAGCCAGTTTCCGCCTCGAAATTTTCTAAATCTTTAATGAGTGCTTGTTCCTGAAGCGTTGGGAGGAAGTTGGCTAGGTCAATTACTGGTGTTTGAGTATTAGGCAAGAGATCGGGGTTGTCGTAGGCTTGTGCTACAGGCGCGATCGCCCAAACCGAGAGGGCAAGGAAAAACGCCGCTAGAGATACCAGTATTCGTTTTGGAAAAAGATGCTGCATTGTGAGTTTTTATCCAAGTTTTTAGCGTGGACACCAAAGGAGGCTTTAAATCAGGGAGCAGGTAAAAGTAAGATTTTCTTTACACTTGTTTACTTTAGTCTAATATTAGCGGCGATCGCAAAGCGTTGAGCAGCTAAGTTAAGCAATATTACTCACAAAGAGGTCTACAGCCATAGATGAATCAGGGTGATGAGGGAGAATTTCTGCCCTACCTTCCCCGCCTTCCCCTGCGATCGCTTATGTATGATTAAGTTTTGGCGATGCCTTATTTACATCTACACCGATGAGCTATTACATTTCTCCCCGATTCCTTGACAAACTCGCTGTTCACATCACCAAAAATTATCTTGACTTACCTGGAGTCCGAGTTCCTCTCATTTTAGGGATTCATGGTCGCAAAGGAGAGGGAAAATCCTTTCAGTGTGAACTCGTGTTTGAGCGCATGGGTGTTGAAGCTGTCCACATGTCAGCGGGTGAACTCGAAAGCCCAGATGCTGGCGATCCTTCACGTTTGATTCGCTTACGCTATCGGGAAGCGGCAGAATTGATCAAGGTACGAGGCAAGATGGCTGTACTGATGATTAATGATTTAGATGCTGGGGCTGGGCGCTTTGATCAAGGCACTCAATATACGGTCAATACTCAGTTGGTGAACGGCACCTTGATGAACATTGCCGATAACCCGACAGATGTACAACTCCCAGGCAGTTACGACTCAACACCTCTCCCTCGTGTGCCAATCATTGTCACCGGGAATGACTTTTCCACACTGTATGCCCCATTAATTCGGGATGGTCGGATGGAGAAGTTCTTCTGGGAACCTAATCGAGAAGACAAAATCGGTGTTGTTGAAGGTATCTTTTCTGAAGATGGACTACCTCGCCGCGAGATCGAACAGTTAGTTGAGACGTTCTCGAATCAAGCGATTGATTTCTTTAGTGCGTTGCGATCGCGTGTTTACGATGAACAAATCCGTGAGTTCATTCACAAGATTGGAATTGACAGAGTCTCCTCACGAATAGTAAACAGTGCAGAAGAACCACCAAAGTTTCCCAAGCCGAATTTTCAACTACCTCGCTTAATCGAGTTTGGCAATCTGTTGACTGGTGAACAGAAGCAGATAGAGGATATGCGACTAGTCAGGGAGTACAATCAAGGTCTCGGATTACGGGTAACTCCTCAAGAACCAAGAGGTTCCAGTCGTCCTGCCCCGACAAAGCCGGAAAATGGGAATGCGATCGCTTCTAATAATTTAGGGGACGAGTCAACAAGTACTAGCGCTTCTAATGGCTTTAGCGATTCTAGTAACAGCAGTAAACAGGTACCGAGTATTCCATTAGATCTAGAAACCCAAGAGCAAATTCGTGAGCTTTTGGCTCAAGGTTACCGACTTAGTATCGAGTACGCCAATGAGCGTCGAGTCCGCACTAATGCTTGGCAAAGTGGTACTTCGTTCCAAGGTAATGAAGCATCAGAAGCAATCATTACTTTAGCAGAAAGCTTAGGTGAGCATAGGGGTGAGTATGTTCGCTTGATCGGCATTGACACCAAAGCGAAGCGGCGGGTTCTAGAGAAGATTATTCAACGACCGCATGACTAAAAAATAAGCCTCCTTAAAACTCTGGAGGCTTAGAAATCAACACTCTAGTTGTAGCGAAACGAAGAGATTCGTAGGCTTAATTTTTGTTCTGAGTAACTTGCTGTGGTACTCCCAATTCCAGTAGAGCTTGTCGGGGTAGAATCACTTGGTCAACCGCATGAATAACGCCGTTGCTTGCCTGAATATCAGCTTGAGTGACTTTTGCATTGTTGATAGCGACTGTACCATCTGTACCAAGTTGTACAGCTAACGACTCTCCAGCAAGAGTTTCAACTTCTCCTGACTGGATTTGAGAACTTGTCACTGCACCGGGAACCACATGATAGCTCAGCAGTTGTACAAGTATTTCTTTGTTTTCTGGCAGTAGTAGCTGTTCTAATACTCCTTCTGGCAATGCAGCGAAGGCTTCATCGGTAGGAGCAAAAACGGTGTAAGGTCCTTCTGAGGATAAGGTTTCTGCTAAATCTGCTGCCTCAATCGCTTTGGCAAGAGTTTTGAATTGGTCAGTCGCCGCTTCTACGATGTTGTTGCTTGCTGATGACGCTTCTGGTGAGGCTGGCGCTGTAGCGGGTGGTGCAACTTGTGGTGCAGGTTCTAGGGAAGAATTTGGCGTTGTACCAGTTTGGGCTTCTGGGGCGGGTGAAGCCGGAGTAGCATCTGCGGTGTAGACAGAGGTGCCACTGGATGAGCGCTCAAGTTGATTGTTTTGTGTAGCGAATGCAGGGAGACTGATGAAGGCACTCATTCCAAGGATGCCAACTAGCAACTGAGTTCGACTTTTCATGAACCAATAGCTCCTAAATGCTACGTTTTGTAAAGCCACAGAATCAATCTACGTGAGGTTGCTCTTATACGTCTCTATCAAACGGCATACTATTTGAAAGTAATGGTGATGAAACTGAAACTTAAAAATATGCGATCGCCTTATCAGTAACTGATTGTGTCAATTTAGGTTAGTCGCTTTGATTGGGAAAAAAATACCGAACATTAACTATTTTTTAAGTATTGTTACTACTGCGTGGTATGATTACCTAGGACTTGTTGAATACAAGCCAACTTTGTGGAATTGCTTTTGCTGCTACCTGTGAACTTGTCAGACGACTCTCCTCAACCGACATCGGCAACAGAGGAACTTTCTCAAGCGAGTTCCCCACCCTCCCCAATGAGTTCCTCCATGCAGGAGTTCTACCAACTCAAACAAACGTTGTTGTTGGTCACACTTGCATTGGCAGGAATCATCTTTATCTCTGTTTGGATTTTTTACTCGCTTGACATTGCCTTGAATTATTTGATCGGGGCGTGCACAGGTGTGGTTTACTTGAGAATGTTGGCTAAAGACGTTGAGCGGCTAGGCCAACAAAAAAGGCGTCCGAGTCCTGCCCGGTTCGCAATTTTTATTGGGCTATTTATCGTTGCCACTCAATGGCAAAAGTTGCAGATTTTGCCCATATTTTTAGGATTTCTGACTTACAAAGCCGCACTCATCGTCTATGTACTGCAAAGCACACTGCTTCCTACTTCTAAGTAGGTTAAGTTGTTAGTCAGCTAAGCCCGTTCCACTTATGACAGCTATCTGGGGAAATCTCCGGAATGGAAATGATAAATGGTTTTTCGCTTTTGAATTCTTTGCCACTTGCTGAATTAGAAGTTGGTCAGCATTTGTACTGGCACCTCGGCAATTTGAAAGTACACGGGCAGGTTCTCATTACCTCTTGGGTTGTGATTGCCATTCTCGTCACGGCTTCAATTGCAGCAACTCGAAATATCCAGAGAATTCCTAGCGGCATCCAAAATTTTATGGAGTATGCTCTGGAATTTCTGCGGGATTTGGCAAAAACTCAGATTGGTGAGAAAGAGTATCGCCCTTGGGTACCTTTTGTCGGTACTCTATTCTTGTTCATTTTTGTGGCAAATTGGTCTGGGGCGCTTGTTCCTTGGAAGCTGATTAAGCTGCCAGAAGGGGAGTTAGCAGCTCCAACAAGCGACATCAACACAACAGTTGCCTTTGCCCTACTGACTTCCTTAGCGTATTTCTACGCTGGCTTGAGCAAAAAGGGTTTAGGATACTTTGCTGGTTACGCCCAACCGATACCAATCATGGTACCTTTCAAGATTTTGGAAGATTTCACCAAACCTCTTTCCCTGAGTTTCCGTCTGTTCGGCAACATTCTGGCAGATGAACTGGTAGTGGGAGTGCTGGTGTTTCTAGTTCCTTTGTTTGTTCCTCTACCGGTGATGGCACTGGGCTTATTTACCAGCGCCATTCAAGCGCTCATCTTCGCCACTTTGGCAGCCGCTTACATCGGAGAGGCAATGGAGGATCATGGCGAAGAGCATCATGAGTGAAGTTCGCCTCACTTATCAAGATGTTTCAGTTTTGGCTCACCTCCTATCATTAGTCCGCCTTAGAAGCGGATTTTTCGAGGTAGGAGTCTAACCTGTAGTTGTTTAGTTAATTTAAGGAAAATCAAGATGGACCCATTAATTGCTGCTGCTTCCGTTATCGCTGCTGCTCTGGCTGTTGGTCTTGCTGCTATTGGTCCTGGCATTGGTCAGGGAAATGCAGCGGGTCAGGCAGTAGAAGGAATTGCACGCCAGCCAGAAGCCGAAGGAAAAATTCGCGGTACGCTGCTGTTGAGCTTAGCCTTCATGGAAGCGCTAACAATTTACGGTCTGGTCGTCGCCCTCGTCCTGCTGTTTGCTAACCCCTTCTCGTAATAGTAGGGTTCTTTTTCAGCGCTCAGCTTACCAAAATAATGGAGTCTGAGCGCTGGAAAAGTTGACACAATTTATACCAAAAGTATCCCCATCCCAACTGAGTAGCTGACCTTTTTTAAGCCGTGGGATCTGAAAATAATGATGACACATTGGACAATTTTACTAGCTGTCGAAACAGCTGAAGCTGCGACCGAAGCTGCCAAAGAAGGGGGGTTGTTTGATTTTGATGCCACCCTGCCGATAATGGCACTACAGTTTTTGCTTTTGGTGGTGGTGTTGAATGTAGTGTTCTACAAACCATTGAGCAAGTCAATTGATGGACGGGATGACTATATCCGCAAGAATTTGTTGGAGTCGCGTGAACGTTTAGCCAAGGCAGAGAATCTAGCCAAGCAGTATGAGCAAGAGCTAGGAGAAACTCGCCGGAAGTCGCAAGCGACAATCGCGGCAGCACAAGCAGATGCCCAGAAAGTTGCGGCTCAAAAAATAGCTCAAGCTCAAGCTGAGGCTCAGGCACAACGAGAGCAAGCCCAACGAGAGATTGAACAGCAAAAAGCTGAGGCACTAACGTCCCTTGAACAAGAAGTGGATGCCTTGAGTCGCCAGATTCTCGAAAAACTCTTGGGACGAGAGTTGGTTAAGTAAAGCAAGTGATGGCTGGCATTATCTTGTGGAAGCGTTTTAGCAGTGGGTGTGATACAAGCCTGTGGCGGTGTGAAAGTGGCATTGCTATAAACGAGGCTCTAAATAGGCAATAAAAGTAAGCGACTTCCTAAAGAATAGCTTTGCTTCACACGCCCCCCTAGATTACTAAACCGTTTCTCATCAGATTGCCCGTTGCGGTAGTAGGACAGTTATGTTTCCTAGAAACGTTAATCGCAACGTTATTTTTGCCTTCCGTGTATCCTTCAAAAGTATTTGCAATACTCAATCTTCAAGAGTTGTATATGGATATTATGAGTACTTTCTCATTCCTGGCTACCGCAGCGGCAGAAGTCGCAGCGGAAGGCGGTTCAGAAGGAGGTTTGGGTCTAAACTTTGACCTTCTAGAAACCAACTTGATTAACCTCGTAATCATTATCGGGGTACTATTTTTCTTTGGGCGTAAATTTTTAGGTAAAACCCTATCAGAAAGACGCTCAAACATTGAACAAGCGATTCAAGATGCCGAAAAACGGCAGAAAGAGGCTGCTGCTTCTCTAGCAGATGCTCAGCAGAAATTAGCACAAGCCCAAGCCGAGGCGGAGAGAATCCGAGCCAAGGGTGAAGAAAATGCCCAGGCAGCAAGAGCGGCGATTCTAGAGAAGGCAGCTAAAGATGTTGAAGCCGTTAGAAAAACCGCGACTCAGGATTTGAACGCAGACAGAGAACGTGCGATCGCAGAACTTCGAGAGCGAGTAGCAGCGATGGCAATGCAGCGAGTCGAGTCGCAGCTTCAAGATCACTTAGACGACTCGGCTCAACAACAATTAATTGACCGCAGCATTGCTCTACTGGGAGGTGGATCGTGAAAGGAAGTATGGTGAGTGGTGAGATACTAGAGCCTTACGCAGATGCGTTAATGTCTCTGGCTCAGTCCAGTGATAAGGTAGAGCGTATTGGTGAGGATGTTGCAGCCTTACTGAATCTGTTGAAAGAATCACCGGAGTTGGACGAGTTTCTAAGCAGTCCAATTGTGAAAGCTGAAGACAAGAAAGCCGTACTGCAACGAATTAGTGGGGATCAATTTGACCCCTACACCAAGAATTTTGTGAATATTTTGATTGATCGGCGGCGCATCATTTTTCTAGAAGGAATCTGCAAGCAGTATCAGACTCTTCTACGACAGTTGAAGCAGACAGTTCTCGCGGAGGTCACTTCAGCCGTAGAACTATCAGAATCTCAGCAGCAGTCGGTTCGAGAGAAAGTCACCGCCATGACGGGTGCCCAGCAGGTAGAACTGGATACAAAAATTGACCCAGAGTTAATTGGTGGTGTCATCATCACAGTAGGGTCTCAGGTAATTGATGCCAGCTTGCGGGGACAACTACGTCGTATTGGTCTGCGCCTGAGCAGTAGTACCTAGAGACTAGAAGAAAATAAGAAATACTACCTCTCGTCTCCAACAAACAACAAACAACAAATAACGAACAACTGACATGATTAGCATTAGACCCGACGAAATCAGCAGTATTATTCGGCAGCAAATTGAACAATACGACCAAGACGTTAAGCCCACTAACGTTGGTACCGTCTTACAAGTTGGTGACGGCATTGCTCGGATTTATGGCTTGGACAAGTGCATGTCTGGGGAATTGGTCGAGTTTGAAGATGGTGAGGTTGGTCTTGCCCTCAACTTGGAAGAAGACAATGTCGGTGCTGTATTGATGGGCGATGGTCGCGGCATCCAAGAGGGTAGCCCCGTTACGGCTACAGGTAAGATTGCCCAGGTGCCAGTGGGAGAAGCCTTGATTGGTCGCGTAGTCGATGCCCTTGCTCGTCCGATAGATGGGAAGGGAGACATTCAGACAAGTGAATCGCGTCTAATCGAATCCATGGCTCCAGGGATTATTGCACGGCGTTCAGTTCATGAACCAATGCAAACGGGAATCACCGCTATCGACGCAATGATTCCAATCGGACGAGGACAGCGAGAACTGATTATTGGTGACCGCCAAACTGGAAAAACGTCCATTGCCGTTGACACCATCCTCAACCAGAAAGAGGAAGACGTTATTTGTGTTTACGTCGCGATTGGTCAGAAGGCATCTACCGTTGCCCAGGTGGTGGATGTGCTTCAGGAACGAGGCGCATTAGATTACACAATTGTGGTTGCCGCGAATGCCAACGACCCAGCTACCCTTCAGTACTTAGCTCCTTACACAGGGGCGACAATTGCCGAATACTTCATGTACAAGGGTAAGGCAACCCTAATCATTTACGACGACCTCTCCAAGCAAGCACAAGCTTATCGCCAGATGTCTCTACTACTGCGTCGCCCACCCGGTCGCGAAGCTTATCCTGGAGACGTTTTCTACATCCACTCACGCTTGCTGGAACGGGCGGCGAAGCTGAGTGATGAACTGGGTGGAGGCAGCATGACTGCTCTTCCAATTATTGAAACCCAAGCGGGTGACGTTTCGGCATACATCCCCACCAACGTGATTTCGATTACGGATGGTCAGATCTTCCTAACTTCAGACCTATTCAACTCTGGCTTGCGTCCAGCCGTTAATCCTGGTATTTCTGTATCACGAGTGGGTTCTGCCGCGCAAACCAAAGCCATGAAGAAGGTTGCGGGTAAATTGAAGCTGGAACTGGCGCAGTTTGATGATTTGCAAGCCTTTGCTCAGTTTGCTTCAGATTTAGACAAAGCGACGCAAGATCAGTTGGCACGAGGTCAGCGCTTGCGGGAACTCTTGAAGCAGCCTCAATACTCACCACTATCAGTAGCTGAGCAAGTGGCAGTTGTATATGCAGGACTGAATGGCTATCTGGATGACATTGCTGTTGAGAAAGTCGCTGACTTTGCAAGAGGGCTGCGTGAATACTTGAAAACAAGCAAGCCGCAGTACATGGATATCCTTCGGAATACGAAGCAGCTCAATGATGAGGCGGAAGGCATTCTGAAGGAATCGATCGCAGAATACAAGCAGACCTTCCTCGTATCGGTGTAACTAGTTGTTGGTTATTAGTTGTTTGTTGTTAGGAAAAAATTCTAACAACAAGCAACAAACAACAAACAGCAAACAACAAACAACAAGATTATGCCTAATCTAAAATCAATTCGCGATCGCATTCAGTCGGTCAAAAATACCAGAAAAATTACTGAAGCCATGCGTCTCGTCGCGGCTGCCAAAGTGCGTCGCGCTCAGGAACAGGTAACGGCTACCCGCCCTTTTGCCGACCGCTTGGCACGAGTTCTCTACGGCTTACAAAACCGTCTGCAGTTTGAAGAGGCTGATTTACCCCTACTGAGGCAACGGGAAGTCGGAACAGTTGGCATACTCGTCATTACAGGCGATCGGGGTCTGTGTGGCGCTTATAATACCAACGTCATCCGTCGTGCTGAAAACCGCGCTAAGGAACTCCAGAAGGACGGAATCGACTACAAGTACGTGTTAGTCGGGCGCAAATCCCTCCAGTACTTCCAACGCCGTGACCAACCGATTAGTGCAAATTACACAGGCTTGGAGCAGATTCCCACAGCAGCAGAGGCATCAATGATTGCCGATGAATTGCTCTCCTTATTCTTGTCAGAGTCTGTAGATCGAGTGGAATTGGTCTACACCAAGTTTGTCTCCCTGATTAGTTCTCGTCCCGTAATTCAAACCCTATTGCCATTGACGGCACAAGGACTAGAAGTACAAGATGATGAAATCTTTAGATTGACAACTCGTGGTGGTGACTTTGAGGTGACACGGGAGAAAGTTACAGCGACACAGCGTACCTTCCCTCGTGACATGATCTTTGAACAAGACCCAGTGCAAATTCTGGATGCTCTCTTGCCACTGTATCTAAACAACCAATTGCTACGGGCACTGCAAGAGTCAGCGGCGAGTGAACTTGCTGCCCGGATGACGGCGATGAACAACGCTAGCGATAATGCTTCCGACTTAGTGAAGTCACTCACGTTGTCTTATAACAAGGCACGGCAAGCGGCAATTACGCAGGAAATCCTAGAAGTCGTCGGTGGTGCTGAAGCACTAGGTTAGATTTTGTTTTCCAAAGTAATTAAAGGTGTCTGGGGTGACTCAGGCACCTTTTTGTTTACAAGCTTACTGAAATGTTGCCTATCAAAGCGAGGAAAACTTGTGGATTTGAGATGGCTGGAATGGGGGAAACAACTACAAGCGATCGCACAAAATGGTCTTACCTACACTGACGGAGTTTTTGATAGGGAACGCTACAAGGCACTACAAGCGATCGCAGCAGAAATCTTAGCCACCTATTCCAACGTAGAACCTAGCTACGTCCTCGATCTTCTTGCTCACGAAATTGGCTATGCAACGCCCAAAGTCGTGGTGCGAGGAGCCGTATTTCGCGACGATACCATCTTGTTAGTAAGGGAACGCGCTGATGGTTGTTGGACATTACCAGGGGGATGGGCTGATGTTGGCGAGTCTCCGAGTGAAGCCGTTGTCCGAGAAGTGTATGAAGAGTCAGGCTATGAGACACGCGCCACTAAGCTGCTAGCGGTTTGCGATCGCAATAAGTACGAATATCCCCCTTCACGACATCATACCTACCAGCTTTTTATTCAGTGTGAACTTATCGGTGGTTCCCCTAAACAAAATATAGAAACGGACGGAGCAGAATTTTTTCGGGAGCATGAGCTTCCACAACTCTCTCTTACTCGCATTGTCCCGTCTCAAATAGCGCGGCTTTTTGAGCATCACCGCCAGCCTGATTTGCCAACAGATTTTGATTGAAGCAGAACTAGGTTGTGTGAAGGTATCAGGGAAGTCACGGATGCTTTTTTCGAGAACATTGAGATGTGCCAGTAATTTCTCGAATGTATTTTTAATAGAGCGTGATTAAACTTGAATCAACCTGATAAATAAGTGTATAAAAGGTCATTTACACAATTTTATTTAAATCAGTATAGATAAGTAGAGACAACATGATGAAGCTAGAGCGATCGCTCTAGCTTTTTTTAGCTGAAGCCAAACTCGTTATGCTATCTCGATCAGGTTTACAGTAAAATCTAATTCCATATGCTCCACCACGATTTTCACAAGTATTTTCGTGTAGGAGAACTGTACCTACACCACTGCCATTCATGCCGAAGACTTATACTGTCGAAATCCAACACGAAGGGAAAACCCACATTATAGAAGTACCAGAGGATAAACAGATTCTCTCGGCTGCTTATGCCGCTGGCATAGATTTACCCAGTTCTTGCAACGCAGGAGTTTGTACCACCTGTGCTGCACAGATCTTAGAAGGAACAGTCGAGCAAAGCGACGGGATGGGTATCAGTCCCGAACTCCAAGAAGAAGGTTACGCACTACTATGTGTTGCCTATCCGCGTTCTAACTTAAAAATTGAGACAGAAAAAGAAGAGATTGTGTACCAACGTCAGTTTGGTAAGCCTTGAACAAGAAGAATACAGAAGTTTAGAAGTTCGGGAGAACTCTGAACTTCTGAACTCCTTTCAAAACATTTGTTAGATGAAGTGTCGTTAACCTGCGGCACTTCATTATTAGTATTCTGCCTAACCTAATAGGAAGATATCAGCAAGAACAGTAGCACCTTCTAGATGTGTTATTGGAGAAGGTGAGTCATAAACAACTAAAATGGACGGCTGTTGGGAAATTGGATCAAATAGCGTGATGCCTTCTGCATGATGATTGCCCTCGCCATAAGGTAAGTCGAGGATTGGTGTAGGTTCCCAAGAGAGGCTTTTGCCTAGTTCATTGAACCCATTTGGCAACCGAAAAAGCTTAACAGGACCATCTAAATCCATTGTTGGTCCTGCGAGGATTAATAAGTCTTGACCATCTACACACAAATCACGAATCCCTAAGCCATTTAACTTGACAAAATGCTTTTTGTAGAGTTTACCTGCATCTCCTATTTCTTTTAACTGTAGAGTTGTTGGATTGTTTGCTTCAAGCTCTAACTCTAACTCTAGAATTATTGCCCAGCCTCGGAGTACTGGTCCTCGCATCCCAATAAAAACTTTTTCTCTGGAAATAAGGATACCCTCGATATCAAAGCCATTGTCTTTGCTAGGGATTTCAGCAAGAATAAAGGGGTGAAGATGGGGGTCTGAGTCCAGAGCATCCATTAATAAATTGCCCCGTTCAGTGAATTTTAAGTTAGCGGCTGTTAGCTGCTCATTGGGATTCTCCGGATGGGGGCAGGATTTGAATAATTCACCATTGACAAGGGGGATACGAGCAAGCAGATAACGATTTTTTTCTGAGGCTACAGTTGCCAGTCGTTCAACATTCTTTTGTTCTTTTTTATCCTCTTTTGGCTTTTTGCGTTTCCAACTGTGTGAGCCGACAATCCAGAGGTAATAATCAGCATAAGCTAGCCCTTCAATATCAATCTCTTCATCCTTGCCTGCTGGTAATTCAATAAACTGTCCAAGATCAATATGCTGATGATTAGTAAAAGTAAAAGTATCATCATCAAATGTTAGACGTTCAAGTGTCGTTGTCTCATCTGAACCAACCCATAAGTGTTTATCAGGAGTGAGGAGAGCGGCTGATAAATCTTCATGAAGAGGCTTAAAAGAATCCTGAAATTGCAGCATTACTTGCTTTAGCAGAGAGGGATGTTCCATCTCACATCTATCCTTTACCCTATAAGGGTTGGTTTGATTATCGTTGAGGTTGATGCTTAGAATGCAAACGTTAGACTTGCGATCGCATAATAATTTGCAATAACTGCAATTGTCAGTTGGATCTAACTAAATGTTTACACTCAAGCCCTAAAAATACAGGTTATTAAAAAATTTACTAGTAGTTGCTAGCTGACGGCACTGCTAGTGATTGATACACTAATTAAACTTACAAATACAACACGAAGCCAATGACAACACACTTCATCACGGCAGAAATTGACCTACAACAGACAACAACGGAATTACAGGCTTGCATTGAATCCGAACTCCAAAAACAAGGTGAACCCCTGCGCTGGGCAATAACGGCTGTGGATGTGGAGCAGCAGAAAGTGTCTGTGGAAGCGATTGTAACAGTAGCACAAGAGACTTCTAGCGAAGCGTGAACCAGCGACCTTACACCGTTGTTTTAATCATTCCGACTGGGATTGGAGCAGCCATTGGTGGCTATGCAGGGGATGCGCTACCCGTGGCAAGAGCGATCGCATCCTGCTCAGATCGCTTAATCACTCACCCCAACGTCCTCAATGGTGCCCAGTTGTACTGGAACTTACCCAATGCTCTTTATGTGGAAGGCTACGGACTTGACAAATTCGCGGCTGGATGCTGGGGATTACAACCCAGGCATCAAAATCGAGTAGGATTAATCCTTGACCAAGGAATTGAACCAGACTTGCGATTAAGACACATCCAGGCAGCCGATGCTACCAGAGCGACATTAGGGTTAAATCTTACAGATTATGTGGTGACAGACGCTCCCTTAAATGTAGAACTGCGGACAGCCGCATCGGGAGCAAGTTGGGGCACGATTGGGAATCCTGACAGCCTACTACGAGCGGCTGATGTATTGATTCATCAGGCAAGGGCAGAAGCGATCGCAGTTGTTGCTCGATTTCCCGATGATTCTGGTAGTGAAGCTCTCGTCGCTTATCGTCATGGACAGGGAGTAGACCCTCTTGCAGGTGCCGAAGCCGTCATTAGTCACCTAATTGTTCGTACCTTTCAAATCCCTTGCGCTCACGCCCCCGCACTCACGCCTCTAGCTCTTGACCCTGATTTATCACCTCGTTCAGCCGCTGAAGAATTGGGCTATACCTTCTTACCTTGCGTTCTCGTTGGGCTAAGTCGTGCGCCCCAGTTTGTTGACAAGACATCAAACGTTACATCTCTACCTGGAGACATCTGGGCAACGGATGTAGATGCTGTCGTTGTCCCCGCAAGTGCTTGTGGTGGCAGTGCTTTGTTGAGTTTGAGCCAGTCGCGATCACAAATTATTGCCGTTGAGGAAAACCAAACTTCCATGCAAGTTCCCCCGGAACATTTAGGGATTAAGGCAATCAGAGTACACTCGTATTTAGAGGCGCTAGGCTATCTGGTTACTCATCGTGCCGGTATTAGTGCTGATGCCCTCAGCCCATCTCTCTCGTCCTTGCACTGCTTATCTGTTCGTGGCAAAACAGCTTCCTGATAATCCTGAAATTGAACCCCTGACGCGCACCCAAATTTTAATTGCGATGGGTGTAACGGCTGCCGTGTTATTAATCGTTGCCAAGCTATGGCTGCGTCTCGGCTCCGTTAACCTCCTCCCTTTACGCGGAACTGTTGATGCAATCCTTTTAGGGTTGGGTCTAGCGGTAGCAATTAGTGGGGCAAGTAGCTTAGTTTATCGCCTTTGGCCGGCTTACCGCGAAAGCGCAGACTTTTACCTACAGTTGGTACTGAAGCCTTTAGTATTACCAGACATCATTTGGCTAGGGCTACTACCTGGCATGAGCGAAGAATTGTTATTTCGAGGCGTAATGTTACCAGCAGTTGGCTTGAATGCCACAGGCTTACTTGCCTCCAGTTTATTGTTTGGCGTTTTGCACCTCAGTAGCCCCCAACAATGGCCCTATGTCGCTTGGGCATCAGTCGTCGGATTGTTGCTAGGATTGAGCGCCTTGGCAACTGGCAATTTGTTAGTCCCGATTGTGGCTCATGTCGTCACAAATTTGGTTTCTAGTTACCTGTGGAAACTAAAAAATAGGCAAGTTGAAGCTTAGATGATGGTTATTAGTTGTTGGTTGTTGGTTGAATTTGAATTTCGTCAACCGTCAACCATTAAACAATTGTCTGGCTAGTGCAGCATAGCGGAAATAAGTGACCCGCTAAAATCTCTCCCTTGTCGCTGGGAAGTGGTTACAAACTTCTGCCGCGCTGCACTAGTGCGATCGCTTGCGGTAAAATTCGATGTTCCTGGACTTGAATACGAGCGTGGAGGGTTTCTGGCCTATCGTCTGGCAAAACCGGGACAGCCGCTTGTAGCAAAATTGGACCACTATCAACTTCTATGCGTACCAGGTGAACAGTACAACCTGCAATTTTGACACCTGCTTCAATTGCTTGTTCTACAGCTTTTACGCCTTTGAAACTGGGTAATAAGCTCGGATGAATGTTAATAATTCGGTCAGGAAAGGCATTGATGAGTACAGGTGTTACCAAGCGCATCCAGCCTGCCATCACTACCCACTCCACCTTGTACTGCCGAAAGACTTCGACAATTGCTGTGTCCAAGTCTTCACGGCGCTTGTAGTCTCGGTGATTGAGTAGGACAGCCGGAACCCCCCAACGCTCGGCTCTCGCTACTGCCTTGATACCGGGATTATTGTAAATTAGGACTTGAATCTCGGCGTTCAGTTGTTGGGATGCGATCGCATCAGCCACTGCCTCAAAGTTACTGCCACTTCCCGAAGCCATAATCCCTAGTTTCAATGGCTGCCCTTGCGCTCTTACGGTCGAAACAGTTGGTGAAATCAGGCAAGGAGTAGAATCAGCTAGCGTTGGATTGGTATTCATGCCGCCTTATTTATCGTTCTAATGGATGGGAACCTGCGAGACATTGAATCATCCACCTGCCCTGTGTCTTACTAGGAGCGGTTGGCATCGCTGGAGGAGTAGATGAAGGTGTGTCCGTTTCACAAATCCCTGCAACAGTAAGAAGATCATCACCATCTTTGACGACAAATACTGTACCCGTATAGCTTCTAAGTTCAGGACGTTTGGCTTGGGCTGTCATCATCACACTCTGAGTCTGGTTGCCTTGAGGCACAATTTGGTAGCGATAATTCTCGCTTTCTGGTTTGATGCCGATACTTAAATCCTCAATTGTTGTGCCAAATTTTTCATTTTCGAGGTAAAAAGCCTGTTGTGCGCGGTTCATCGCCCCAGTCATCAGTTTGCCTTCTGCTTCTCGTGCCTCCCTAGCTTGTGTTTCAAGGTCGGCTATAACTTGCTCTTGTTCTGCTGGTGTCTCAATGTCAGATAGAACTGGAACCCCCGACGGCACTGTTGTTTCGTCAGAAATCTTCTGAAGTAAGACAGCCCCATCCGTAAACGCCGTAGGTCTGGGTTGTCCAGGGTTTGTATCACTCAATTGCAAACGTAGCTGACCATCATCAGTCAGCTCAAAAATAGTCATTACCGTTTCATTCTGTTCTGGCAAAAGCACATCAATGTGCATGGGTTGCACAGTTGAGTCAATTCGATAGCCAAATGGTAGGGCAACAGGAGAATCAGGGACTAAAGGCAAAAGCATAAAGAATTTGCCCTCTGGCGCGAAAATCAACGTAAGCTTCTGACCCGATGGATCTTCCACTTCCCATCGTCCCTGCAATTGTGTTTCTACAGGATTTGTTGTAGAAGTGCTTTGGGCTTGAGCGACTAAAGGTGTAACTTGCGGTTGAGCATTGACAGGTGTACTGAGGGTACTCAGTAGCCCTAGCAACACGCTAAGTGTGATGAATTTGCCAGTAACTTGGAAACGAGTTTGGCGCTGGTGAAGGTCGAGGAAAAGAGTTTTCATGCAAGTCAAGCCATAACTGGCAAATTTGAAAGTAGGGAGTGGTCTTCTTTAGAAGAACCTTGCGTATATATTCAACACTTTTTGAGGATGTCAGTATAGCTAGTGAATCTGAAAGCTTTCTTAAAAGTGAGAGTAGGGGAAGAGAGGTTTATTCTTTGTGGTGGGCAAACCTTATCAAGGTATTGCAGCTATCTAGAGGAGGCTCTTTGAACCGAAAAGCGATCGCAATAATTTGACCCAAGGCAGTGAGAACAGCTCTATAACATGTCAGATTGAAACAAGGTTGAACTTAGCCTACCCGTATTTGTCTAATCTTGAGCAGCGAACAATCCCCCATGAGTGAACTTGAACTATTGATGTTACCGGAGATGGTACACATCTGGCAGCAAACACTAGGTTGGCAGCCAACGGCTCAACAGCAGCAATTATTCCAGCAGCTTTATGAAGGAATCTTAGAAGGCAACCAGCAGTTAAATTTAACCCGCATTACTGAACCTGTGGAGTTTTGGGAAAAACACTTATGGGATTCTTTGCGGGGTGTATGGAGTCAGGAATCAGAAGGTAAATGTGAGATTAGTCCGACATCAAAAATTATTGATATTGGTACAGGTGCAGGGTTTCCAGGATTTCCTGTGGCGATCGCATTTCCTGATACTGCCATTACCTTACTCGATTCCACCCGTAAGAAAATCACTTTTCTCGAAACACTCATCACTAAACTCGGTCTTGAAAATGCTACGACATTGAACGGTAGAGCAGAAGCGATCGCCAAACAACCACAACATCGACAAGCTTACGATATAGCACTCCTGAGAGCTGTTGCACCCGCATCCATCTGCGCTGAATATTCATTACCACTCTTGAAAAAAGGTGGTTTAGCCATTCTCTACCGAGGTCATTGGACAGACGAGGAAACCGAAGATCTAAAACCCGTCCTTGAACCATTAGGTGCTGAGATTGCCTCAGTTGAAGGCTTCACAACACCAATCAGCAACAGCATCCGTCACTGTCTTTACCTTCGGAAAGTATCAGCTACAGAAGTTAAAACCCCTCGACCTTTAAGGAAAGTTAATTGAGAGTGGTTAAGTAGGTTATTGCTGTGATAAGCGTTTAACCTCTTGACCACCTAATAATTGATGAGCATCTTCCAAAAGGGTGGGAATTTTGTCAGCATGAGGACTCTTACGCAAACATTGTTGTAAGTCTAATCCTCTCACTCGGTCTGCTTTATTACCGGGGAACCAGTGACTCGCATTACCCAACATGTTGTACCGCATTTTTCCGTATTCGATCATGTCATACGCGAGAGCAAGATTCCTCAACCACAGAATCACCCGGATATTTAAACCTCCTGGCGTTTCTTCTGGCTTCGGTAAGCCGACGTCCCAAGTTTTAGCCCAATCTTCTCCTAGAATTGCGGTCGCTTCTTCCTCTAGCCGTACCAGAATCGGCGGCAAAATCTCCGAAGCCCGATCCAATAATTCCACTGCCTTAAGGTGTTCATCAAAATCCGTTGGTCGTGATGCCCCTATACTCAACGTATGCACCTGAGGATGGCTTAAACAAAACAAGTCATTAAACACCATCGGGCTAAGCGGTTTACACAGTTCCACTAGCTTTTGTGGCGGCTTATAGAGCATCCCTCCCTTATCCGCAGGACTGATGATAAAGACACCCATATCATGGCGTGTTGCCGCTTCAATAGCAGTCCAATTCAATTGATTGATGTAGTACCAGTGCAGGTTAACGTAGTCAAACTGATTTGTTTCAATCGTCTTGACAATCACGTCCGTTGGCCCATGCGTGGAAAAACCAAGAAATTGCACCTTGCCTTGGGCTTGCAACTGCCGCGCTACATCGACACAACCACCCGGACGGACACTATCATGCAGCAATTCAGGAGTATTAATGCCGTGTATCCCTAATAAGTCAACGTAGTCTAGTTTCAGATTCGCCAGTGACTTATCAAAAGTACGTTGAAACTCTTTGGAATCTGAAGTTGGGCTAATTTTGGTCTGGACAATTAACCGTTCACGAGGAAATGTCGGCAAAATTCGCCCTAGCTGAACCTCTGAAGTCCCATACCCACGCGCCGTTTCAATATGATTAATACCAACTTCAACAGCTCTACGAATCGTCGCCTCTAGATTCTGCTGATTATCTTTGGGAATTTGCCATCCTGGGACATCCTGCCACTTGAACTGATATCTCATGCCACCGCAAGAAAACACTGGCATTTGTAAGTTTGTACGCCCAAATCTTCGGTATTGCATCGTCATAAACACGCTTTGAACATAGAACTGGCTTTGTGTATCTACACAGCTACAGCAAAACCCTCTCTAAATCTAAATTACTGTGCTTTCCAAAGTGCTGCATACCGCCATACAGTTCAGACTGGGTTGCATTTTGAGAAAGAGACGTTCCAGCAGAACGTCTCTACGACTCTTACATTTCCCGGACAATAGGTTGACCATCTTTGACTTCGCCAACCAGAACGATATCAGCAACACCTACAAATAAGCCATTCTCTAGAACACCTGGAATGTTATTCAGCGTCTTTTCAAGTTCAGCAGGGTTATCAATGGAGTCAAATTTTACATCAACAACCATGTTGCCTTGGTCGGTGATTACGGGGCCAGCTTTTTTGATGCCCATGCGGAGTTCTGGTTTTCCACCTAGCTTTTCAATCGCACGCATGACAGGTGCGATCGCCATGGGTATCACTTCTACGGGTAGCAAGAATGTTGAACCTAAGCGATCGACTAATTTATTCCCATCCACAACAACAACAAATTGGTCTGCTAGGGCATCAACAATTTTCTCGCGAGTATGGGCAGCACCACCACCTTTAATCAAGTTCTTCTGCGGATCGACTTCATCAGCACCATCGATCGCAATATCAATATGGTCAACGGCATCAAGAGTTGTTAAAGGAATGCCGTATTGTTTTGCCAAGACTTCTGCCTGAAACGAAGTTGGGACACCCTTAATGTCTTTTAGATCACCCGACCTGAGGCGATTTCCTAGATACTCGATCGCATAGGCAGTGGTTGAACCCGTACCCAGCCCAACAATGGTACCCGACTTCACTAACGCAGCAGCAGCTTTGCCGACTTCCTGCTTCATTACCTTAACGGGGTCATTTCCTGCGGTCATAATAAGAACTCCTTTGAGGCTACACCTAGTAGTTACTGGCTTTTGATGGCGTACAGCGATCCTCTACTGGGATGCTGCAAGAGCCAGTCTACTATCTAGGCGTTACGTTCTCATGTCTAGCCGTGAATGTAAAGTTTTGTAAGAAAGTTGCATAACTTCCGCCTCAAGGTCTGAGAAGTCTACGTTGCCCTGTAAATTCGTTGTTGAGAGTAAAGGGGGATGTATGAGAGGCGATCGCCTTTTTCAACTTTTAGAGAAGTCTTAAATCATTTCTACTTCAGTAGATATTTCAGCTCACTAAGTTTGAATCTTGAACTATAGCTTTCTTTTAGGAATAAAATTATGCCACGTCGCCGTAGAAATGCTGTTGTAGACAACAATGATGGTTCAGGGGTTCCTTCCGCTGGAATTAGTTCCGATAATGCCTGGGATTATCAACCTCTTCCCGATATGTGGAATGAGAACTTTTCGGATGGGGTTTGGTCTGCCCTAGCTGACATCACGTTGGTAGATGGAGAGTCTTTTCTACTACCTCTCGACATCATTGATAATGATTTGTCTGAAGAGGCTCAAACTGTTATTTGGAACATTACTGAAAGTGGCTATGGCTTCACTCAAGAAACATATACATTCAGTGAAAGTGATGGCATGGGATTTATTGAAGTGAGTACGACTGGCAGTTATGACCAAGTTGTAATCACCATTAATGATAACGATGTCATCGACCAAACCTTGAATGGGGATGTTGCTGACAATTCATTGTCTGGTAGTAACACTAACGATGCCATCTATGGCGAAGCTGGCGATGACACCCTTAATGGTGGAGAGGGTAACGACAATCTGTTTGGCGACGATGAAGATAACGACCTGCAAGGTGACGATACTCTCTATGGTGGAGCAGGTAACGACATTCTAGATGGGGGTAATGGTAGCGATGCGATGTTCGGTGGAACTGGCAACGATACCTATATTGTGGACGACTTGGAAGACACGGCTACCGAGTACCCTAACCAAGGTGTAGATACTGTCAAGTCCTCAGTCAGCTTTACGCTAGGAGAGAGAATTGATAACCTGTTTCTCACCGGTTTCGAGGCTATAGACGGGACTGGCAATGCCCTCAACAACAAGATTATCGGGAACTTTGAAAACAACTCCCTTCTAGGAGGCGCTGGCAATGACATTCTCTTAGGCAACAGTGGAGATGACAGCCTTTATGGAGAGGATGGAGATGACAAGCTTTATGGAGGATTCGACGATGACTATTTAGAGGGCGGTTCTGGTGAAGACTATCTAAATGGTGGTGAGGACAACGACTCCTTGTATGGTGGTGAGGGCAACGACACTCTTGACGGCTGGGATGGCGATGATTATCTCGATGGCGGTGCTGGCAGTGACACGCTGCTTGGAGATCTTGGCAATGATACTCTGTATGGCAACGATGGTGACGACTACCTTTATGAGGAAGTTGACTATGTTGATGAGTTCGGGAGTACCATCTATGGCGGCAATGACTACCTAGAAGGTGGTAATGGCAATGACACCTTAGTTAGTGAGGATGGCGACGATGGCTTATATGGCAACTCTGGCAACGATATCTTGGAAGGTGGCAATGGTAGTGACTACCTGGATGGTTATGGCTTAGGTACAGAATTTGACACCTTAACAGGTGGAACTGGAACTGACTATTTTATTCTGGGTAACTCTTGGTGGGGCGCATACTACGTTGAGGATGCGGCTGGCTACGCCACAATTACTGACTGGGAAGCTTCAATTGATTCCATTCAATTGTCTGGTAGCTCTAGTGACTATCGGCTAGAGTTTGGAACAAATTGGGTTGGTACTTCAGCTTACGATACAGGGATTTACTACACGGGTGGTACAGGCCCGGAGGAGTTGATTGGTGTGCTACAAGACACAACAAATGTGGATCTATCACAGTTCACTTTTGTCTAGTGGACGTTTAAAAAAAAGATTATTAATGCATCACTCGATCGCATAGGCAGTGGTTGAACCTGTACCCACCCCGACAATCGTACCTGACTGCACAAGTGCAGCAGCTTTGCAAAGTTTTGTAAGAACTTACATAAGTTCTACTTCAAGGTATGAGAATTCTATGTTGCTCTGTAAATTTGTTGTTGAGAGTAAAGCCGACTGTATAAGATGTAATCATCTTTTTGAACTTTAGAGAAGTCTTAAATCATTTCTACTTCAGTAGATATTTCAGCTCACCAAGATTGAATCTTGAACTATAGCTTTTCTGAGGAATAAAATTATGCCACCACGTCGCCGTAGAAATGCTGTTGTAGACAACAATGATGGTTCAGGGGTTCCTACCGCTGCATCTACTGGCACTAATCCCCCAGATTATCAACTGCCTTCCGATACGTGGAATCAAAGCTTTTCGTCGGTTGGGGTTTGGTCTGCACTAGCTGACATTACGTTGGTAGATGGGATGTCGTTTCTCCTACCTCTCGAAATTAGTGATAATAATTTGTCCGAAGAGGCTCAAACTGTTATCTGGAACATTACTGAGAGTGGCTATGGCTTTACTCAACAGACATACACCTTCAGTGAAAGTGATGGCATGGGCTTTATTGAGGTGAGTACGACTGGCACTTATAGCCAGGTTGTAATCACGATTAATGATAACGATGTCATCGACCAAACTTTCAATGCCGATGCCGCTAACAATTTTTTGTCTGGTAGTAACACTAACGATGCAATCTATGGCGAAGCTGGTAATGACACCCTCAATGGAGGGGAGGGTGACGACAAACTGTTTGGCGATGATGACTTTAATGACTATGACTATGATGAGACAGGTAACGATACGCTCAATGGTGGAGCAGGCAACGACATTCTAGATGGTGGTAATGGTAGTGATGCAATGTTCGGTGGAACTGGGAACGATACCTACATTGTGGATGACCTAGGAGACACAGCTACCGAGTACCCCAACCAAGGCGTAGATACTGTCAAGTCGTCGGTCAGCTTTACGCTAGGAGACAGAGTCGATAACCTGTTCCTCACTGTTTCCGGCAATATCGACGGCACGGGTAACGCCCTCAACAACAAGATTGTTGGTTATTCCGGCAGCAATATTCTGTCGGGTCGTGAGGGCAATGACATTCTTTTAGGCAATGGCGGAGCTGACAGCCTTTATGGAGAGGATGGAGATGACAGCCTTTATGGAGGATCAGAAAATGACTATTTAGATGGAGGTTCTGGTGAAGATTATCTGAATGGTGGTGATTACGATGACTACCTATATGGAGGAGAAGACAACGATATTCTTGACGGCTGGGATGGCGATGATTACCTTGATGGCGGTGCTGGCAGTGACACGCTGCTTGGAGATCTTGGCAATGACACCCTGTATGGCAATGACGGTGATGACTACCTTTATGAGGAAGTTGACTATGTTACCGAGTACGACTATACCTACTTTGGCGGCGATGACTACCTATATGGTGGTGGTGGGAATGACACCTTAATTAGTGAAGATGGCGACGACTACCTGGATGGTTACGGGTGGGGTACAGAATTTGACACTCTAACAGGTGGAGCCGGAAGTGACACCTTTATTCTTGGTAGCTCCTGGTGGGGCGCATACTACGTGGAGGATGGGGCTGGCTACGCCACAATTAATGACTGGGAAGCTTCAATTGATTCCATTCAATTGTCTGGTAGCTCTAGTGACTATCGGCTAGAGTTTGAGACAAACTGGGTTGGTACAGCAGATTACGACATAGGAATTTACTACCTAGGTGGTACAGGTCCAGAGGAGTTAATTGGGGTGCTACAAGACACAACAAATGTTGACTTATCACAGTTCACCTTTGTCTAGTGGACTTTTAGAGAGTGTCTCATCCAGTTTCAGGGTTGGCAGATGAAACCACGTTTTCCGTCATTTTGGTTGGCTCATAGTGTTTGTTTATTTTGGCTGACAACAACCATCTCGACACCAGCACAAATCGTTGGGGATACAACCTTACCAAACCCTTCTATCATTACGCCAAACGGCAACACTAGCATTATCACGGGGGGTACTCAATCGGGTTCCAATTTGTTTCATAGCTTTGGAGAATTTTCGGTTCCCACTGGAGAAGTTGCCTCTTTTCAAGAAATTGACCAAGCTGTTGAAAACATCATTTCTCGCGTAACTGGGTTATCCGTTTCAACTATTGATGGATTAATTGAAGTTCTTCAAGCTAATGGTACTGTCAGTCCTGCCAACTTCTTTCTGATCAATCCCAACGGGATTATTTTTGGTTCTAATGCTTCGTTGAACATTGGCGGCTCTTTCCTAGCAAGTACAGCCAGTAGCCTAAACTTTGCTGATGGTAGCCAGTTTAGTGCTACTGCTCCTCAAACTACACCTTTACTTACCGTAAGTGTTCCGATTGGTTTGCAATTTGGAGGGACACAAGGAAACATTCTTAATCAATCTCAGGCACGCAACCGCCTAGGGATACCTGTTGGTCTACGGGTGCAGCCTGATAAAACATTAGCGTTAGTAGGCGGCAATGTAAGTTTGAATAGTGGATATTTACGAACTCCAGGTGGTCGAGTCGAATTAGGAGGAGTGGCAGGGGCGGGAATAGTAGGGCTAAATGTTGATGGTGATAGCCTTAGTTTGAATTTTCCTGATGATGTCGCCAGAGCTGATATATCACTTAGCAATGAAGCTTTCGTGGATGTCACTAGCGAGGGTGGTGGAAATGTTCAGCTTTCAGGTAGGCGGGTTACACTCACTGAGGGTTCAGCGATTCAGGCTTATACCCTAGGCTCAATACCAGGAGGCACCTTAAGCATCAATGCTTCGGAGTCGGTAGAACTCAGTGGAACCACAGCAGATGGCAATTTTGCGAGTGGTTTGTTTTCTTTCAGTGATTTTGAAGCCACGGGTGCTGGAAGCAATATATCTGTGGAAACGGGGCGCTTAATCGTCCAGGATGGGGCACAGATACTCGTCAGTACATTAGGTGCAGGGGCGGCAGGGGCCCTAACAATCAACGCCTTAGAGTCTATAGAAGTAATTGGCACGGCGATGAATGGGCTTCCTAGTGGTTTATTTGCTGGGGTTGAAGAGGAGGATGCTACAGGATTTGGGGGAAGTTTAACGATTGAAACGAGAGAATTAATTATCCAGGATGGAGGGCGAGTCTCAACGTCTACTTTTGGTCAAGGACAGGGTGGCAGTCTAATTGTACGGGCAACAGACTTGGTAGAGGTAAGTGGCAGATCAAGCGATCGCCAAAATAGTAGTTTATTACAGGCTACAGTTCAACGGGGAGCTACCGGAGATGGCGGAAGTTTGACGATTGATACGGGCGAGTTGCTTGTCTCAGATGGAGCGCAAGTATCAACGTCTACGTTTGGTCAAGGAGATGCTGGGGATTTAACGGTGCAAGCGACCCAAGTAACACTACTGGGTTACGGCACTTCAGCAGACGATAAGATAATTTCTAGTGGTTTGCTTGCTAATTCTGAACAAGGGGCTACAGGGACTGGCGGTAATCTAACCATCGATACTGAGCGCTTAAGTATTCAAGGTGGGGCACAAGTTTCAGTTACGACCTTTAGCGAATTTAGCCAAGCTAGTGCAGGTAACTTGACAGTTCAGGCTTTTGATGTAGAACTGGTTGGAGTAGCACTCTCAGCAGATGGTCAATTCCTTACTAATGACACAGGCTTGTCATTTGGTAGTGGTTTATTTGCTGGCACAGGTATAGGCTCTACAGCAGATGGAGGAACTTTAAGGGTTGAAACTGAGCGATTGACCCTTCGAGATGGAGCCGTTCTACAAACTACGACGTTTGGTGCAGGGGATGCGGGCGATTTAATTGTTCAGGCTTCAGAATCCGTGGAACTCGTTGGAACCTTTGCTGATAATCGGTTTCCCACAAGCTTGCTTGCTCTGTCTGGCGGAATTCCTGGAGTTGGTGGTATTCCTGAAGCCACAGGGCAAGGTGGAGATTTGACGCTTGAGACAGGAGAGTTAATTGTTCGGGATAGGGCGCTAGTCGCTGTCAGCAGCCTCAACTCCAGTAATGATGCTCAAGGTGCAGGTAATCTTCAAATTACCACGCGAAGTATCACTTTAGATAATCAAGGCGAACTCACAGCAGAAACCGCATCCGGTGATGGTGGCAATATTGCGCTAACTGTCGAGGATTTGTTGCTGCTGCGCCGCGAAAGTGGAATATCTACCTCCGCAGGCGTTGTAGGTGCTGGTGGGAATGGCGGCAACATTACAATTGATACTTCAGACGGCTTTGTCGTTGCTGTCCCAGAAGAAAATAGTGACATTAGTGCCAATGCCTTTACTGGCAATGGCGGTAATATCCAAATCCAAGTGCAAGCCATCTTTGGCACCCAGTTTCGAGAAGACTTAACTCCCGAAAGTGACATTACTGCTAGTTCCCAATTTGGACTAGACGGTGTGGTAGAAATCACAACGCCAGATGTTGACCCTAGTCGCGGATTAGTGGGTTTACCTACTGATGTCGTTGATGCCTCTGGATTAATTGCTTCCGGTTGTGGAACTCCCCAGATAGCACGTAGTGAATTTATCGTAACGGGGCGCGGTGGCTTACCGCCTACTCCTAGTGAAACCCTCAGCAGTGATACCATTTGGACAGATTTGCGTCCAGCAACAATTACTACCGGAAATCGTTCAGCGGAACCTTTAATTACTCAGCCAGCTGATACTAAGCCGCCAGTAGAAGCCCAAGGATGGGTAATTAATGATAGGGGTAAGGTGGTTCTCACCGCGCAAGCTGCCCATGTACTACCGCACAGGACTTGGCAGACACCAATCGAGTGCAAAAAATTGTGATTTTAGTTGAGCGAATTTACTTCTTCATGTGAAGCTGCTCCACTAACGTATATTAAGTTATTGTTCATTGTCTGTTGTTTGTTGTCAGTGGCAACTAACTTCTAACTAATTACCCAATTTTTAAATTAAATCAAGTAGTCAACCGGGCTTGAGATGACTAGAGAAAGGAGGATGAGGGAAAGAAAATGGTCTGTGTATGTCCGTGCAGTACAACCCTTTCTAAAGTACGTCTTTCTTGCATTCAGCACCATTTTATGCATTGCCTTGGGGCAGGTGATAAATATAGATTGTATGGGTGCAAGTAATTGCGTCTCTACAACGCAACTAGCATCTCTTGCTACCTCAGCTCCCACATCTACTGCCCAATCTGTGACAGATCCAGTGCAGCAGGGTAGAGAATTCTATGAAACAGGACAATTCAGTGAAGCCGCCAACGTTTGGCAGGAGGCAGCACAGGCATTTCAAGCTGAAGGAGATAAGCTGAACCACGCTACAGCATTAAGCTTTTTGTCCTTAGCTTACCAGCAGCTAGGGCAGTGGGCTGAGGCGGGTGTCGCTATCAACTCCAGCTTACAACTCCTCCAAGAGGCAGGACTCCAGTCCTCAAAAAAAGATACCCCAACGAATACCCAACTCATTCTCGCCCAAGCCCTCAATACACGAGGACAGTTGGAATTAGCACAAGGACAAGCGCAAAAAGCGATCGCAACCTGGCAGCAAGCAACTACGGCTTATACTCAAGCTGATGACCAGATAGGAATTATTGGCAGCCGAATTAACCAAGCTCAAGCGATGCAAGCATTAGGGCTTTATCGTCAAGCCGAGAAGACCTTAACTCAGGTGGAAGCAGCACTGCAAAACCAACCCAACCCGATTCAGTCTATGGGTTTGCGTAGCCTGGGTAATACCCTTCGAGTTATCGGTAACTTGAAGAAATCTCGGCAGAGTTTAGAGCAAAGTTTGGCGGTAGCTGAGCAACTACAATCTCCCTCAGATATCAGTGTCACTCTACTCAGTTTAGGAAATACAACCCGTGCCCAGAAAGAAACCGAAGCGGCTTTGGGGTTTTATCAACAGGCAGAAGCTACATCCACCTCACCGATGACACGCACACAAGCCCAATTAAATCAACTGAGCTTGTTACTCGAAACGCAGCAACTCAGTGAGGCATTAACATTGGGTTCAAAAATTCAGGGTCAAATCGCTAGTTTGCCTGTCAGCCGTGCCTCTGTCTATGCCCAGATTAACTTTGCTCAGAGTCTCACACGACTTAACAAAAGTAATACAGATAACACTCCTTCATGGGCAGACATCAGTCAAGTCTTGGCAAAAGCCGTTCAACAAGCGAAAAGCCTAAAAGATAGTCGTGCAGAAGCCTATGCCCTTGGGCATCTTGGTGGACTCTATGAACAAACTCAGCAATTGAGCAACGCTCAAGATCTCACCGAGCAAGCGCTACTGATTGCCCAAGGTATTAATGCTTCAGACATTACCTATCGTTGGCAATGGCAGTTGGGGCGGCTTCTCAAAGCAACTGGAAAAAATCAAGAAGCGATCGCAGCTTACACCGAAGCCGTCAACACTTTACAATCTCTCCGCAGTGATTTAGTAACCATTAATCCCGACATTCAGTTTTCCTTTCGGGAGGAAGTAGAGCCTATCTATCGGCAGTTAGTCGATTTACTCCTACAATCCACCAATACCCAAAGTGAGCCGAGTCAGCAAAACCTAGTCCAAGCTCGTAACGTCATTGAATCACTCCAACTCGCTGAACTCGATAACTTTTTCCGAACCGCTTGCTTGCAGGGACAGGCTGTACAAGTTGACCAAGTGATTGATCAAGATGATCCAACAGCCGCCGTTGTTTACCCAATTATCTTGCCCGATCGCTTAGAAGTCATCCTCAAGTTGCCCAATGTGCCTCTACGTCACTACGCTACTTCTATTGCTCAGGGTGACGTGGAAGAAACCTTAGAAGAACTGCGGCAGGAACTGGTAAAGCCTTTCTCCCTAAAACGAACGCAGTCATTATCGAAGCGAGTTTATGATTGGCTACTCAAACCTGCTGAGGATGCCTTCATACAAAGCCAAATTAAAACCTTGGTATTTGTCTTAGATGGTTCTCTACGGAATATTCCGATGGCAGCTCTTTATGACGGTCAACAGTATCTTGTACAAAAGTACGCTGTCGCCTTGACTCCAGGACTACAATTGCTGGCTCCAAAATCGCTTGTACAGGGAGAGTTAAAGGCTTTGACGGCTGGACTTACCGAATCCCGTGGGGGCTTCTCGGCTCTTAGCAATGTGGCGTTAGAAGTAGAAGAAATTCAATCCGAAGTACCTACTACAGTCTTACTCAATCGAGAGTTTACTAGCGAAACCATCCAAAACGAAATCAAATCGTTACCTTTTCCCGTGATACATCTAGCAACACACGGGCAGTTCAGCTCTGAAGCTGAAGAAACGTTTATTCTTACTTGGGATGGTCGCCTCAATGTCAACGAGTTGGAGAACGTCCTTCGTAACCGAGACGAAAATCAGCCAAATGCGCTCGAATTACTTGTCCTCAGTGCTTGCCAAACGGCGACTGGGGACAAACGAGCCGCTTTAGGATTGGCGGGAGTAGCGGTACGAGCTGGGGCACGCAGCACTCTGGCTACACTATGGTCAGTTAACGATGAGAGTACTGCCGTGCTGATGAGTGCATTCTACCGAGAGTTAACTCGTACTAAAGTAAGTCGAGCTGAAGCTTTGCGTCTAGCTCAGCTATCGCTGTTGCAAGAACCTCGCTCCCAACATCCCCGCTACTGGGCACCTTTTGTTCTCGTGGGCAGTTGGCTCTAAACGGAATAGGGCTACCGTGAAAATGATACGGGTGCTGTATCCCCAAGCTTTATAACAAACTAAGAGCTACAGCACCCGTCATCTTACTTACGTTTCTTGATCCAGTAAAACTTGACAAGTCGGCTTCAATGCTTGCCAAGATTTTCTCAGCTCTCCTAGAAATTAAGCAGAGCCTAAGAATTAGTAGCCTGAGTTGATAAAAGGTCTTTCAGCTTTGCCAAATCAGCAGCCCAACGTGGGTCTGGTTGAATTGAGCCTGAGTCAGAAGAAGGTGATGATGCAGGTGTGCTTGAAGACGTGTTGCGCTTAGCCTTTTTACCGCCTCCACGACGCACGGGGGCACTGCTAGGCGTACTACTAGCTGGACGCGCCTCTTCTTCTTCTTGGCTTTTCGACCGTGGCAGAGCTTTCTCAATTTTCAAAGCACTGTCATTGAACATATGACCGTTGAACTTTTCAATGATTTCATCAGCAAGCTCATCTGTTGGTACGGTGACAAAAGCAAAGCCCCGACATTTGCCAGTTTTGCGGTCTTTAATCACCTTTGTAGAAACAGACTCACCAGCATCTGCAAATACAGAGTGCAGTTCATCACGGTTTACATCTTCTTTTGGCAAGTTACCCACGTAAAGACGAACGGTCATGAGAGATACCTCCAGACTTGGATTCCAACAAAAAATTGTCCACATCAGTCTTATGTTGGCTAAGAATGAATTGAATTGACGAACGGCTCTCACGTCCAGACAATCTTCTGACGATCCTTACCAAGCTCAACAGCACAAACTGATGCAGTAAAATCAAACTCCTGATATACCATCCAATCTATTGCGATCGCGATCCGTATTTTTACCTCGGATTAACAACCGATTCAGATTAGGGCTAATAGTTTTCCTTTTGTTCTGATTATTACAGAATATTTACACTATTTACTAAGTTACCACGGTCTCCAGTAGGCAAGCTAGTATAACAGATAGATTTCAGCCTTTAGCCGTAGCTTCGCAAAAACTGCTGTGACAAAGGGAGTAGCAATTAAGAAATTTTTAGAAAAACTAGAGGTCTGCCCTATTAATATGTCACGTTTCAGGAATCTTAAGAAAGTTGGCTACAGGCACGAACAGCATTGTCTCACACCCAGAGCAATTTGACTCTCAGTTCTTGGCTGCCTGTCAGAGAAGACGATAGCTAAGTTCAAGTTACTACGGTGAAAGCGAACTGTAGTCTGCGTAGTTTTAAGGGATAGAAACCCTAAATCACCTCGAAGGTAATTGAGAGAGCCGCTAACTGGCTTGTATCAATACTTCGAGCCATGCTACTGCTACGGGTAGTGTCAGTTGCATTGCCACGAGTGCCATTATTAACATCATCAAGCAAGTAGTCCATGACCTTAGCTGGCTCATTTTGCTGATCTGAGCCTCGTAAGCCTACTATCCCGTTGCGTGTGTTATCGCGTGCGGCAAGCTCTCGTAAGGCTTGAAGGGCTTGGCGCAAAGGGGTTCGACTGGCGAGAATTAGCACCTCAGCAACACCTTTCGGTTCTTGAGTAACGAGACGGAAGCTGTCTTTAGTAGGGTCAGGTATTTTGAGTGTCTGACCAGCAGATACCAGCGTTACCTCTTCAGAGGCAATCCATTGATTGGGAAAAATTACAGAAATTTCTCCCGTGGGGTCAATCACTAGCACGCTTAGATAAAGCCCACTGGTTTCGTTGTTGGTCACTTGTATCTGTACAGGTGTTCCTAGGGGGAGTTTGTCAGAATTTGGAGGAATCGCTGGCGTAGTCTGAGTGCCTGGACTACCTTGACCAACACCACGAATCGGGAAGGTAGTAGCAAATCTTGCCTCAGTTCCCTCTGGCTGCATTGAGGCAACAACATTTAATCGGGAGGAGTTCGTGTTCAGAGCTGTCTTGACAATCCGGGCAGCAAGGAGCAATTGGAATTTAGCACGTAGACGAGTGATAGCGCTTGTAATTGTTTCACCTGTTACACCGAAAGAGTCAGGAATCAGCTCTAGTACAGGCGAGAAAAGACCTAGACTACCAACTTCTGGGAGGCTTGACCCAACTGGAGTTTGTACTTGCTGCCGATAGGCGTTAGTCATCCGACCCAAAATGTATTGCACCTCTTGTTGTTGTAACGGTAGGGCTTCGATACGTGGAATACTGCTAAGAGCTTGTTTAGCTTGATTAGCATCGTTTCCAAGAGAGGGGTCAAGACCAATTTTCAACGTTAGGTTGTTGGGAATGCTGCGGGCACGTTCTTGTAAGAAGGCTCCGGGTTGTGCCGCATCTAGTAGCTGGGCTTGCCCGACTAAGCCTGTACGAGCTTCCAACTGTACTCGTCCCTTTTCACGCCCTTGCAAGTCTACAACGGAAAGAATTGCACCTCTATCAAAGGCAGTTAGGCTGTCGGGGTCAAGACCACCTAACCACAACTCGGCTTGATTACCCTCAACTTTGGTAATCACGGCTTCTGCTGGGGGAGTTCGTTCATTGAGGAAGTAAACCGGGCTTCTGAGATAATCGCTGCCTGGTTTGTACTCTATCAGGGGTTCCTGTTGGTTGGAAGTCATCCGTGTAGTACTACGGGCGACATTCGGTATGACACGGGAGAAGGCTTCACTACCTGTTTGTTGCCATAAATATTGAGTCATCAAATAGGTAAATGCCCCTGCATAAAAGCCATTGAATGGGGAGTCAATTGCCTCTTGGTCACGTCTAGCGGAGGCAATCACAACGCCTTTAGCTACACCCTGTTTACGTCGTTGTTTGAATTCAGTTGGTGAAATATTAAGCCTTGAGAGCCATTGTTGTTGGTAAGCTTGCTCGTCTTCTATTGGCTGGAGTTTAGAACCGCCAAGACGCGATCGCACTTTTACATTCCCTCTTGTCCCGCCACCAGAGTAACAACTATCTAAGACAGCCGTAAAATTTTCAGTTTGAATCGCACTCATCAACAAAAACAACGTGCGTCCCATGATGTCTTGCACAGCACCTTCTGGACTAGGAAATCCGACTGGTAAAGAACTATCTATCGGTACAAATGTACTGTTAAGGCAATCTGGAAAGTCACAGTCTGGGTAATCCGGATCACGCACTTGGGAACCATGTCCAGAGAAATGGTAAACCACAACATCACCTGGTTTGGCTTGCTTAATTAAATGCTCCTCAAATCCATTCAAAATGTTTTGGCGAGTTGCTTGCTCATCAGTAAGGATGACAATATCCTTGGCGTTGAAACCAAATCGATGAATCAGCAACTGCTGCTGTAAGTAAGTATCAGTAACACATCCTTGTAAGGGGTCGAATAGATATTTATTAATACCGACTAATAAAGCCAGCTTGCGTGGAGTACCTTGAGCGAGAACACGACCGTAGCGATCGCCTGCCTTCTGAATATCTAACTGGCTCAAACCTAATGTTGCCAGTGTAGAACCAGCAAATTGTAAAAACTGACGCCGCTTAATCCGAGACATAAGTCAAGTGTTCCTCTTATCGTCTTTGTAATTTTTAAAGGTTTTTACTTCACCAGAGAAATTCTCATGGCACACGAGCCAGCAACTTGCTTGTCTTTGTAAGTTATATCTCCCAGTCTTACAGAGGATATGCAACAAAACTTGGTAGAAGTTAAAAGTACGATAAACAAAGCAATGCCAAGGGCTGAGCCTATCCAGCATACCTCTGGTAGTCTCGCTGAATAGCCACTACTATTCACCAAGTCATCAACACCACAACTATGTTATTTAGAAAGAAACAGTGACTGATTTTTTACTCAAGCGTGTAACTTCTCTAGGAGAATTAGCAACGTGTCGGAAGAACCACAAACATCAGCCCAACTGCCACCTAGCAGTGAGATCCAAAGCTATTCTCTGACAGCCACGACCGAGAACTGGTTTACCTATCCTGTACGGGCACATCCTAACCACACTGATTATTCCGGAGTTGTTTGGCATGGCACTTATCTTGCTTGGATGGAAGAGGCGCGGGTTGAATGCTTACGCTCAATCGGCATTGATTTTGCTGATTTGGTAGCCTTAGGATGTGATTTACCTGTTGTTGAACTTTCGCTGCGCTATCACCGTCCAATTCGGATGGGGATGTCAGCCGTTGTGAAGACACGCATGGCAGAAATGGAAGGTGTCCGAATTAATTGGGATTACCGCATTCAATCCTTGGATGGAGAAGAATTGTATTTGACAGGTTTGGTGACGTTAGTTGCTGTTGACCGTGAGAAGGGTAAAATTTTGCGGCAGCTACCATCAACTGTGAAAGATGCCCTTGTGAAGCTTTCAACTTAGATGACTGCTCTTTGGAAAAAGTTTCACAAGTTGGAAACAAGATGAAACTCAATCACTTTAAAGAGGCAAGTCAATATTACGAACACGTCAAGGGCTATTTACTTCAACATGAAGCACAGCACAATTTGATATTTGGAATACTTGACGGGTTGATAAACCAGCCGGAACGATTCAAGCATTCTCCCTATTTAGTGACAGTCGAGGAAGATAATTGTTTACTCGCCGTTGCACTTTGGACACCGCCACGAAAGCTGGTTTTATCTCGCTCTTTGCATCCTCAGGCACTCAACATAATCGCCCAAGACCTTCAGGCACGGCAAGCTGTGATACCTGGTGTCATGGGTCTAGTGGATGAGGCGCTAGCATTTGCCCAAGCGTGGCAAGCTATTACAAACCAGTCCTATCACCAGAGTATGCAACTGCGCGTTTATCAGCTTGAAACCATCCAGCCTATTGCCAAAGCTAACGGGTATTTTCGACAAGCTACCCAAGCAGACCGTAATGTTTTGATTGAGTGGGTTCAAGCCTTTTCTCAAGAAGCCTTGGACGAGGCAACTGAGTATGATGAGGCTGAACAAATGATTGAGCGTTATCTTCGTAAGGGTTCTCTTTATCTTTGGCAAGATCAGGTTCCGGTTGCCACCGCAGGCTATGGCGGGGCAACTCCCAATGGGATTCGAGTCAATTTTGTGTATACTCCACCCAAGTACCGTCGTCAAGGTTATGCCAGTTCCTGTGTGGCGGATTTGAGTCAAACTCTACTTGATCAAGGACTGATGTACTGCTTTTTATTTACAGACCTAGCCAATCCTACTTCTAATCATATTTATCAGGCGATCGGTTATCAGCCTATTTGTGATATGAACGAGTATTGGTTTGAGGAATGAGACTCAGAAACTGAGAATAGGGTGTTGGGAAATGAACGCTCTCCCACAATTCCCTATTCCCCAAAAGCATTTCTTCACCGCATATAGAAGCGCGAAAGGGTATTAAGAACGGCTACTATTCCACTCCTCAGCAGCATCAGAAACCGCCTGTTCTACTGTCTTTTCATCCAACATTGCTGCCTGTAAGTTTTCGTAAATCGCCTTTTGCAGCTTGTTGAGGTCTTTCATCGCTGGTACTAACACCTCGGCATCTTTTAGCTGACTGGCACTAATATTACGCGCTTGCTCGACTGCCGAAGCATTTGTCGCACTCGCTAACTGAGTTTGGTAGGCTTCCACTGCTTCAACTGTCGAAGGCAAAACATTTGCTGCCTTGGCAAAGGCTAATTGGTTCTCTGTGTTGGTCACAAATAAAGCAAATTTTATTGCCTCATCTGACTTGGAGGTGTCACGCGGAATTACTAAATTCATCACGGCGACATTTTTCTTACCTGTCTTGCCAGTAATTTGTGGGGCAGATGCTGAGACTTTTGCAACGGCAGGAGCATTTGTTTCAATCGTCTTCAGAAACTCAGGGCCAGAAGCTAGCATAGCTGTCTCGCCTGCTTGGTAAAGTTCGATCGCGTTACGATGTCCTTGGGTAAGCACTTCTTTAGGCAGCAAGCCTTTTTTATAGAGGTCTACCCAATACCTAAACGCAGTAATTCCTTCGGGAGTGTTAAATGCGGCTTGACCTTGGTTATCCACCAACTGTACGCCCATTTGCACAAATGACTCCAATACTTCACCCGAATCCGCTGGCACAAAGGTGACAAAAAACGCATATTTACCTGTCTTGTCTTTCACCTGTTGGGCAACTTGGGCGAGTTCCTCGTAGGTCGTTGGTGGCTTGCTGATACCCGCTTGTTTTAACAAGTCTTGGTTGTAAATGGTGACTCGTGTTGTTAAGTACCAGGGAATGCCAAAGCTTTTTTCGTCAATCGTGCTAGCTTTCCAGATATTTGGGAGATATTGCTGCCGTACTGGTTCAGGCACTTTGGTATCCAACTCCATCCATGCCTTACGAGAGGCAAGCTGTGAGGCAAAGCCAGGATTGAGGTTAACGACATCCGGTGCGGTTTTTGCTGAAACGGCTGTGAGGATTTTGCTTTCCATCGCTGACCAAGGAACATCCACCCAGCGTACTTTGACTGAGGGATTTTCTGTTTCAAAGTCAGCAATCAGCTTGTTGAAGTAGTCTGTGAACTGTGGCTGTAGCTGCATTGTCCAAAACTCAATTTCTGGACTAGCTGATGGTGAAGGAGTTGGGCGACAGCTAATCAACCAGCTTAAGAGCAACCCCAACAACGCAAAAATGCCTAAACGTCTCCAGGTTCTGATTCTGCTCATGTGAACTTTTTTCTTCCAATGCATAGCGCCAGCAGTAAATCATCCTACTCTAAGGAGATAGCGAGTGAGGTGCGATCGCCTTATCCTCTTTTAGCAAGATAGTGTGAGTGCAAGACTAAACTATTGCTGCGTCACCAGGGTGGAATATAGCTAAGCAGGAAGCAGGGCGCTACAACCGCACAGCCTTCTGTTAAACTTATAAACTTATTGTTTTACTACTCGATAACGGGAATAGAACCCTGCTTAGCGCTTCTGTAACAAGTTCACTACGATCTATCTGCTTATGAGTAGAAAATCCTCTTGCCAGTAGCGTCAGGCTGGAAAGGTAAGCTACGCATAGCTGAAGAATTTACGGTGAAGCACTTTCGTAAGTGATCGCAATTACTAAATCTTTTTACAACTATCAGTCCTTTTCGAGCCTACACTCTTGTTGCCCATTAAGCTCTCTAGAGCATCAACGTTAGCTTAAGCTAGAGCAGTGAGGAGCAAAGTTCCCTGAAATAACGTTCGTTTAAGCTCAGCAATTATCTTCTCCATTTATTAGGTGAACTAATTCTCAAGAGAAAATATCCCTCAAAGTGTGGTTATTCTAAGCTAAATTGGGTACCATGCATCAATATTAATCTTGTTAGATTAAATATCTCCAAGAGATCAGCGTTACTTATCTTAATTCTCGCTCCCGCCAAACCAAGAGTTATGTTTAACCGTTTTCAAGGGCTGTTTTCAAAGGGCAAGAAAGGCGTCGGCATCGAATTGGCTCCGGAACGAATTAATATTGCTCAACTGCGTAAGCAAGGTCAAGGCTTCAAAGTCAGCACACTTTACTCTCATGAAGTACCAGAAGGGATATTTCAAGGAGGTCAGATTGCTGACCCTCCCGCTTTAGCAGACTTAGTTAAAGCGGCACTGGCGGAGAGTAAACTAAAAGTCGATCACGTTGCTACAGCCGTCCCAATGCGGGAAGCGATCATCCGGATTATACCGATTCCTGCCGAACTGGACGATCAAGAGCTACGAGATATGGTGCTTAACCATGAAGCCGGTCTATATCTACCCTATCCCCGCGAAGAGGTAGATTTAGATTACCAAAAGCTCGGATTCTTCACTGATGAAGATGGTATCGAAAAGGTGCAGGTTCTGCTAGTTGCGACTCGCCGCGAAATCACTGATATGTATCTCGATACATTTGGGCAAGCTGGGTTAAAGGTGGATGTGTTGGAGATCAATAGCTTTGCCCTAATTCGGACGATTAGAGAGCAACTGCGGCAGTTTGCCCCCCAAGAAGCGGCTGTACTCGTAGATATCGAATTTGACAGCACCGAAATTGCAATCATTGTTGATGGTGTTCCTCAATTCTCCCGTACTGTTCCGATCGGAACTTACCAACTTCAGAGCGCTCTGTCGCGAGCCATGAACTTACCAACGTCGAGAAACACAGAACTGCTACAAGGAATGACTATTCCAAATACACCCGTTGACGGAGTACGCACCGGAGCGACGGGAATCAATCCAGGGATGGCAGCGTTGCTAAGAGTTTTAGGAGAGCTAGCTGATGAACTGCGCCGCTCCATCGATTTTTATCTAAATCAAAGCGACAATTTAGAGGTTGCACAACTACTACTCGCGGGCCCAGGAGGTGGAATTGGACAACTTGATGAATTTTTCACACAACGGTTGAGCTTGCCAACGACTCAGGTAGACCCGGTTGCAGCGCTTTCGCTAGAGGTGGATCAGGAAATCCCCTCAGTGCAGCGACCGGGGTTAGGAACTGTATTGGGATTAGGATTGCGGGAGGTTTGAAGCCATGTATAGTCTAGATGTTAATTTTTTAAGCGATCGACCCGATTATCGACCGCCCGACCAAGGAACTAGTCCAAAAAAAAGGCAGAGGTCGGCAGCCGCAATGACACCTCTTTATGCAGGGGTAGCAGTGTTTTTTTTGCTTCCAGCCTTAGTGGGTGGTCTATGGTTTTTCCTTCAGCAGCAAATTGCTCAGAAAGAAGAGCTAGAAACGGAATTGAACGCGCAGCTGCAACGTTTGCAAATCGAAGAGCAAAAGATTGCTAGGCTCAACGAACAAATCGAGCAGGTGAACGCTGAAACCCAAGCGCTGGCAACGGTCTTTAATCAAATTAAGCCATGGTCAGCGATGTTGCAGGACATTCGGGAGCGCGTTCCACCGGGAATACAAATTGGCACGGTTACGCAAACAGAAGAAGTTCCAAAAAACCAACCTGCAGCGGCTTCTCCTCCCCCGCAACCTCAGGCAAATAACGCCAAAGCCAAGAATGCTCAAGCGGCTCAAGCTCAGGCTCAAGCGGCTAGCACCCCACGTCCGACAATGAAGCTGGAGATTCAAGGTACGGCGCGCTCTTTTGATGATGTGGGTTACTTTCTGGTGACACTAAAGCGATCGCCTTTCTTTAAAGGGGATGAAACACAGTTGGTCAAAGCGCAGTTGGTCGAGAATCGCACGAAGTTAGAAGTACCCAAAACCCCAACTCAGGGTCAAAGAGTAACGTATACGCTACCAAAAGTAGTGGAATACACAATTTCCACAAGCATCAGTGATACGCCAGCTTCGGAGTTACTTCGAGAGTTAGATCGTAAGGGTGCAGTGGGACTAGTCACGCGAATTAGAACTCTTCAAGAGATTCAGCAGGAGAAAGGAGCAACTCAGCCATGACATACGCTGATGAAGAATTTATTCTAGCGGATGGTCAGGAGGAAACTCCTGACTATCCTAAAGCCTTCGGAATTACGTTTACGCCAAGAGTTGGCGGTATAGTTATTGGGGTTCTTGGTCTTTTGGGAGCCACCTATCTCCTGGTGAACGCTGTACAACCGTCTTGGCAGCGATATCAAGAGTTAGAAGCCTCTGTTGAAAACAAGGAGCAGCAAATTCAACAAAAACAAAAAATCCAGCAACAGATTAGGGAAACAACAGCAAAACTGGAGCAGGCAAAGCAAGAAAATCGGCAGGTGCTGAGTTTATTTGCTAATGAGAAAACCCTAGATACATTGTTGTTAGACCTCAACAGCTTTGTCAAAGATAGAAGGGGCAGCTTGACTAATTATGAACCTGCTCAAGAGGCAGAGGCAGTGGTCAATGATGGGTCTTATGGGGCAGCGGTAAACGGAAAGCTGAAACGTAAAACGATAGACGTACAGCTTCAGGGCACCTTCGATCAAGTCCAGTCAATCATGCGGAGTTTTGAGCGGTTACAGGCACTGTTAATTGTTAAAAACTTCAAAGCTGAGGTGAGTGAACCTCAACCCTTGCTGTTGAATCAGGGTAGAGCGGTGCCTGGGGCTAGACCAACGATTGAAGCAACGTTTACACTGGACGCACTATCGCCAGTCACTGAGGATGAAACTCAGGAAGCTGCTGCCCAGCCAACTGCTGCCCAGCCAGCTAAAAGGTAAAAAGCAATGCGATCGCTGGCGAATTGTTAGCTTTGAGAATTCTTTATGTGTGTGACTCCTGACTTCTAAAAGCTAATTGAAAGCCAAGCTAATCGCTCCAATTGGTCTTAAATTAGGTGAGGAGTGAACGTGAGACAGGCTCAAGCATTAGGTGGAATCGTGATTGGAGGGGCTGTGGTGTTACTAGCATCACAGCCCGTTTGGGCAGCAACGACCCAAGTAACGGGCGTGCAGCTCGACAAGAGTGAGAATGAACTGAAACTCATCCTGAAGACTGAGTCTGGGGATGAACGTCCAGCCGTTTTCACGAGCAGCCAGGGAAATGATGCGGTAACAGATATTGTTAATACCCAGCTGAACTTGAGTGAGGGCAAAACATTCCGTCAGGAAAACCCGATGCCTGGTATCACGTCTGTTTTAGTCAGTCAGCTAGATGGCAATAGTGTGCGAGTTACTGTTAGTGGAGAGAACCGCCCTCCCTCCGGAGAGATTCTTCAGCAGGACAATCAGGGCATTAGCTTAAGCTTTAGCACAGCTGCTGGAAATCAAACAGCAAGCCCAATACCTGGAGCGCAAGCCGCAACACCCATACTCCCAACACAACCAGTCACCACGCCATCGGCTCAAACACCTACTGCACCAACAGCAGCGCCTACAACCCAGAGCCAAGCGCAAAGTACACAGGTGCTGCCCAACTTAAACGCCACGCCAGTAGCTCAGGCAGCAATTCACCAAAGGCAACCGAGCCAAACAGCAGGCTCACCCACAACGACTGTAGCTCAGAATCAAGCGCCTCCGACAATCGTCCCAGCTCCCCCAGCCGTCGTCCCAGCTCCCAGACAACCGGAAGTATTAGTTCCTAATCCCAGAATTACGATTCAAGGCGCTCCGGCTCAACCTGCGGGTGCAGCCCAACCTGTGGCACCAGCCCCTCCCTTCTTACCACGAGCAGTCGCTCCGCCAGTTGGTGACATTGCGATCAGCAATATTGATGGCTCTGCTAGCACGATTGATCTAGGCACTGGAGTACGTGTCCCTCGCCTAGTTTTGCGAGAAGCTCCTGTGCGAGAAGTTTTGGCGCTACTTGCACGAGCAGCCGGACTCAACCTCGCCTTTATCGGAGAAGCTCCTGGGGCGGGAAATGCTCAAGGTGGTGGTCAAGGTGGTAATCAAGGAGCACAACAAACAATTTCGCTGGATTTGGAAAACGAGCCTGTTCAAGACGCATTTAACTACGTCCTGCGTATTTCGGGTTTTCAGGCTAACCGAGTCGGGCGCACAATTTTTGTTGGTCCTCAACTGCCCGATCCAGCCCGCAATATTATTGTCCGCACCTTGCGTCTCAACCAAGTCGCAGCTCAGCCAGCCGCCTCTTTCCTGATTTCACAGGGAGCAGAGCAACAGCAGATTACAGAACAGACAACACTGACAGTAATTGGTGAGGGAGCTGCTGCTCAAAGAATTGAGAACACGACAACGACCGTAGAACAAATTACCCCACAGATAGAGAACCAAGGAGGACAGGGGGGACTGCCAGGACCGGGAGCGCCCTTACTGCTCAGGGGGCTGGGGGTGACTCCTGATGATCGCCTTAATATTGTCACCTTAATTGGTGAACCGCGCTTAGTAGAAATTGCGACAGCATTGCTGACTCAGTTAGATCTGCGGCGTCGTCAAGTAGCAGTCAATGTCAAGGTTATTGATGTCAACCTCAATGCAACAGATAACGTAGGCACAAGCTTCTCATTCGGGATTGGAGACAGCTTCTTTGGAATTGATAATACGTCAGGAGCGCAGAACCCCGGACTTAATGTCAACATAAACAATAGCACTAATAGTAATAGGTTCATTGCTAGCTTAGAGGCTCAAATTACGGCTAACAATGCGAAAATTCTGACAGACCCGACAATAGTTGTACAAGAAGGGGAAACCGCTACAATTAACCTGACTCAAGAGGTAGTTGGGAATATTGAAAGTGAGACACAAACTTCTGACGGACTAACGACGAGAACAGTAACAGCAGAGATTCGTGAGGCTGGTTTAGAGCTTGCGATCAACATCAACAAAATTGATGACAATGGTTTTGTCAGTTTAGTGGTAAATCCTAGAGTGACTGCCATTGGAGATCAACAAAATCTGAGCATTGACAATGATCAAAACTTAATCAGACTCCTAAATGTACGTGAACTGACCTCTGGCCAAGTTCGCCTTCGAGATGGTCAAACTTTGATTTTGTCGGGAATTATACAGGAAACCGACCGAAGCGTGGTTCGCAAGGTGCCTATTTTGGGAGATCTTCCAATAATAGGTGCCCTGTTTAGAGGCACAACGCGAACAGATCAGCGCCAAGAGGTAATTGTGCTGTTGACACCTCAGATTCTTGATGACTCGGAAGCCTCCTCGTTTGGTTACAACTACACGCCGGGACAGGAGACTCGTGAAGTCTTAGATAATCGAGGCTTTTCTCCTCAAGGGCAGTAACTAAACTTAACTGGGCAATTTGACGGCGTTGAATGCTGTAGGTAAAGACTCTAGCGAAAATATTACGTTAGCGATCGCCTCTTTTGGCTCTACACCCTACACCCCTGGTTGCCCAAATACTCGAAAGTGCGATCACATCTTCATTCGTTGCCAAATGTCTTTTTTGCTCTAAAATACGTTAAATAGCGTCGCATTAGACTGTAATTGGAGAAGATGCGGCGCTCTTTTTGCTTAAAAATCCTGAAATCCACATAACTTAAAGGTTTCAACGATCCATATCTGGCAAGCTGATCTTAGAATAATGCAGTGAAACTTCGAGCCTGCGAGTGTTGCAGCGATTTTGAGTCGAAAAACTCTGCTATTGGGGTCAAAACCACTAATCTCGAACCGAGATTTTAGATGATACTTGACCTCATGATCCAAACAAACAAGGAGATTCCTAATGAATAAAGGCGAATTAGTTGATAAGGTTGCGGAAAAAGCAACTGTGACCAAAAAACAAGCTGATGCCGTGTTATCTGCCGCATTAGAGGCGATTATGGAAGCCGTTTCCGACGGCGACAAAGTTACCTTGGTTGGCTTCGGCTCGTTTGAGTCGCGGGAGCGCAAAGCCCGTGAGGGTCGCAATCCGAAAACTGGCGACAAGATGGAAATTCCGGCGACTAAGGTTCCTGCCTTTTCTGCAGGTAAGTTGTTCAAGGAAAAAGTTGCGCCAGAGAAATAACAGTTGGTGACTTAACAAGAACGCATCCTTGAAACGACCAACTCACGGGGGAAACTTAGCCTGGGCAGCGGCACTGGCAGGCTGTTCCCCTTCTTTCATTCTTGATTTTTCAGCGAGTATTAACCCCTTGGGGCCGCCTAAAAGTGCCCTCAAGGCGATTGAGTCTCACCTAAAAGACCTAATCGCCTACCCTGACCCCAATTACTCCCAGCTACGAGCGTCTCTGAGTCTGCTGCACCCGACTCTGACACCGGACTGGATTTTGCCTGGTAATGGCTCCGCAGAGCTTTTAACCTGGGCAGGGAGGGAATTATCAGAACTGGAGGAAACCTACCTTCTTACCCCAGCCTTTAGCGACTACAAACGTGCCCTTAGAGCGTTTGAGGCAAAGGTTAAGGAGTACCCTCTTCTCGACAGAGAAAGTGGAATGTGGAAAATGGTGAGTAAGAAAGAAGACAAGGGGGAAAAATCTCCCTTGTCCTTCCTATTCCCTAGTCCCCATTCCTCCTCTGATTGCGGTTTACTGCTGAATAATCCGCATAATCCAACGGGACAGTTGTTTGAGCGGGAGACAATTCTGCCTTATCTGGAACAATTTGCTCTAGTAGTGGTGGATGAAGCCTTTATGGATTTTCTGCCGCCTGACCAACAGCAAAGCTTGATACCAGTGGTGCAAGACTATCCAAACTTGGTAATTTTGCGATCGCTTACCAAGTTCTACAGTCTCCCAGGACTACGGTTAGGTTATTGCGTTGCTCATCCTGAACGACTGCGCCGCTATAGTCAGTGGCGTGACCCTTGGTCGGTAAATATTTTAGCGGCTGCTGCTGCGATCGCTGTTGTGCAGGATACGGAATTTCAGCAGCAAACCTGGGATTGGTTACCAAGAGCGCGATCGCATCTGTTTGAAGGTTTAGCATCATTACCAGGGTTGCAACCTAACCCCAGTGCCGCCAACTTCTTACTGGTGCAATCTGAACAACCGAGTTCACAAATTCAGGAAAAACTGCTCAAGCACAGCCAGATTTTAATCCGCGACTGCTTGAGTTTTCCAGAATTAGGCGATCGGTATTTCCGGGTAGCTGTACGCACTGAGGCAGACAACCAACGTTTATTAGAAGGTTTAAAATCTATCCTCTGAAACCTGTTGCCTGTTCACCTTTTTGCTACATCAGCAAATCTAACAACAAACAACTAACAACAAACAACTAACAACTAATAACTAACCCATGGCCGTTGAATACGACCTCATCGTCATCGGAGGCAGCACGGCTGGTATTTATGCCGCCGTTGCTGCTGCTAAATTGAAGGCTCGCGTTGCCCTCATAGAAAATGAGCGTGTCCAGACAAACTGGTTAGGTCATGGTGCAATCTACGCTCAAGCATTAAATCAGGTTGGGCGGGTGCGAGAGCAAGTGCGTCAGGCGACACAAGTTGGTGTCTATTTTCCACTAGCTGATTCAACCGAACAGTCACTAGTCCCATCTGTTCAAGTGAATGAAGCAATGCAGTGGGCACAGACTGTCGTTCATACCTGTTCAGAACAAAGTTCTCCAGCGATTTTGGCATCTTTAGGTGTTGATGTAATTACAGGTGCAGGGGAATTTTGCCGACAGCCTCACTTGGGTTTTGTCGTTAATGACCGCCGAATGCGATCGCGTGCCTATTTAATTGCCACTGGTTCTCGCCCAGTTATCCCCAATATCGCAGGATTGCGAACCATTGGCTACCTTACACCAGCCGATATCTGGCAACCAAACTTTGCTCAACGGTTACAGGGAAGTTGGGTCGTGATTGGTGATGGTTCGATTGGAACCGAACTCGCTCAAACTCTGGCGCGGTTGGGCTGTGAAGTCACTCTTGTTGTCAACGCATCCCATATACTGCCAGATGAAGACCCAGAAGCGTCTCGCCTTGTACAAGCGCAATTAGAGGCTGAAGGGGTTCGTGTGCTTACAGAGAGTCCAGTCGCCCACGTTAGGCAGATTGAGGATAAAAAGTGGGTTCAGGCGGGAAATCGGGCAATTGAAGCGGATGAAATTTTGCTAACTACAGACCATCAGCTAAATGTTGAAGCTTTCAATTTAGAAGGTGTTGGGGTTAAGTTTACGCCGCAGGGTCTTGAGCTGAATGAGAAACTACAAACGAGTAATCCCCGCATTTATGCTTGTGGTAATGTTGCTGGGGGTCAGCCGTTTGCCCATATTGCCCAGTATGAAGCCAGCACGGCTTTGAAGAATGCGTTGTTTGCGCCTGTGTTTAAGGTTGATTATCGTGGGATTCCTTGGGCAGTTTTCTCTAACCCTCAACTAGCACGGGTAGGGTTAACAGAAGCGCAAGCTAGAGGGCGCTATGGTAAGGATGTCTTTGTGGCACGGCAATATTTCAAGACCCTGGATAAAGCTCAGATATTGGGAGATACGACTGGGTTCTGTAAAATTGTTGGACGTGAGAATGGGGAAATTTTAGGCGCATCGATCGTTGGGGCTGATGCGAGTGAATTGATTGGAGCGATCGCATTTGCAATTCGACAGAAGCTTAAGGTGAAAGCGATCGCAAATTTACCCCAGATTACCCCAACCTTGTCAGAGATTATTCACAAAACTGCGATCGAGTGGCAGCAGCAACGTCGAAGTCGCAACAAGTCTTTACAGAACTTCCTAGAAGGCTTCTTTAACCTGCGCCGCAATTGGTCTTCTTAAGGAACTAAGGGGATAATTTTGCTTTTTTAGCGCGATTTTCTTTGTACCACTGCGCCACTGCTGGAGACCAGTTTTCGAGATGAATATAGAGAAGTTCGCAGAATTTCTGAGCTTCTAGTTGAGCATCTTTCTTCCATCTCAGGTCTAATAAATGAAGAAGCGATCGCAGATTACAGCTCAATACGAAATGCTGTCTTGCATCAAAAGGAATCAACCCTCTAGCGTGTTCTTCTGACAGCCCTTCATCAATTCGCTTCTTATAATGTTGGCACGCTTCCAAACACCACTTCAAGTCTTCAGTGCGTTGTTCTTCTGAATAGAAGTAACGTTTACCTTGACGATTAGTATAGTTCCCGACAGGGCGGAGGTAAAAAACGTCTTCCACCTCTTGCTTCCCTTCTGCAACATTAACAATTCTCTGACCTGTATAGCGGAAGGAGTTGTGAACAACCACTCCATTAGCAACAAAGTTGTGCCATTGTCCAGCAACTTCTATGTCATAGGTTTTTTGTAGCCCAATATATCCCACTTGGACAACTTTCAATGGGTGAGCCTTTAGCTTTCGGCCTTTCGGTTTTGGCTTTTGAGGAAGAGTTTGGATAGGAATAAAGGTTTGGGCAAACTCTAGCTCTAGTCCCTGATTATGAATTCGTCGATGACAATCTTCACAGACAGTTACTAAATTTTCAAAGTCATAAGCTTTTTCAGGATGTGAGTAAACCGGGAGTAAGTGATGTGCATGAAGTTGATTTCCACGATTGCCACATCGCTGACATGTATAGTCAAACTTCTCGTGAACTTGAGGTGCAATAGTTCGAGTCCATGCACCAATAGCTACTCGTTCTTCTGTGACTCCACCCTTCCAGAAATTACTATCTTCCCCTCTGCGAGTAAACTGTTTTGCTCTCTCTCTTCTCTGCTGTCGCTGTTCAGGAGTTTTGTCTAAGTGGTATGCACCGCTTAGTCCTTTATTCCAAGGTTTTTTTGTTCCTGGTTTACACTTATTTAGCTGAAGACCATAGATATAAACCCACTTTTTAATTGCTTCAACTGAACACTCGGCTTTTCTAGCCATCTGTTGGGCAGTTAATCCAGCGAGTAACTGCTCTTGTAGCCAATTCTTATCGCGGTATAGTCCTTCTCCGACAACAACTCCATTAGCCATCAAGTAGCAATCTTGCTTATAGCTAATAACTTCCTGATTAGCATCAGTTTTTAGGTCAACAGCTTCTCTCATCATCTGCCAACCCTGATTAGTTAGAAGGCGATGATTTTCAGTACAGTTAAGTGTTCTGCCATCTTCAAGGGTTAAATGATAAACAGGCTGTATCCCCTGATCAAAAACTTCCTGAATGTGACCAATTTCAAAAACACCAGTATCTTCATTAAGAACCCTAAGGTTCATTTTCTTTAAGCGGGATTTGCAATCTCTCCTGTAGGTTCCTGGTAGTTCTCCATTACGCCCCCGAATTTTCCTCTCACGGATTGCCTGCTCTCCATTTGCCCATAAATCATAAAGTTCGGCAATCTTAATTTTTCTCAAACTACCGGAAGCCTTGACAAAAGTAACTTCGGTATCCCCGGTAAGACATTGGACATCAAATGATACTCCAACGCGATGAGTACGAATTTGCTGCATCATCGAGTGGGGAAAGTAGCCAACATTAAAAGTAATTTGGGGATGTTCTAAGGGTCCGTAATGTCCGCGATCACCTAATAATAAATGCTTAACAATTAGTTCGCCAGCACGCTGTTCATTAGGCCATTGTTCATGGCTATCCCAAACATAATGTTCTGAATAATCTTGATGCATTGCTGCCCAAACAACTTGTTGCGGATTAGGCGTTGCAGTAATTACATCAACACAAAAGCGTTCCATTCTATCTTTAAATTAATAATAGATATATTAACAACAAAAGTCATCAAGTAAGCCTTTATTATTGTCAATTTAAACTCTTGAAACAACTACTTGTTCAGGTTGGTCTTGATACTTACCTCGTCGCTGTTCATAACTAACAGAGCAAGGATTTCCTGAAAGAAACAATAGCTGAACTACCCCTTCATTAGCATAGATTCGGCAGTCAGCGCTAGAAGAGTTGGAAAACTCTAATGTTAGATGCCCACGCCATCCAGCTTCCGCAGGGGTTAGATTGGCAATTAAACCTACACGCGCATAAGTGCTTTTACCAATGCACAAAACAGAGATATCTTCAGGAACAGCTAAATGTTCCAACGCAACTCCAAGTCCATAAGAATGAGCTGGCAAAATGAAGTAGCTACCATTCCCATCAGTATGTAACTGAACCGGTTCTAAATTATCTGGATTAAAGTTTTTTGGGTCAACGACAGTACCGGGGATGTGCCGGAAAACTCTAAATTCAACTGGAGACAACCGGAGATCATAACCGTAGCTACTAAGACCATAAGAAATGACTGGCAGTCCCTCTACGTGGCGAACTAGCCTGGGTTCAAAGGGAGAAATCAGTCCCTGACTTGCCATTTCGGTAATCCAGGTATCGTTCTTGAGCATAACTATGTACTTTAAGGTTGGTGAGAACGGCGGATTTCGGTGATTTGGTCGGCGACATCGAGAAGCGCTTGAGGCATCTGTGGCCCCGTGAGAATAATATCAACGTGACTAGGGCGTCGTTTGAGGAAGGCAAGTACCTCAGCTTGTGGGATTAAGCCAAAGTTGATCGCTAAGCTCAATTCATCAAGAACAACTAGGGAGTATTTTCCTTCTGATACAACGTCTTGAGTGTACTGCCACAATTGCATCAAAGACTTGGACTCTGACTCATCTAACTCCGGTGTATCAATATAACGCGGAAGGTCGCAGCGAATCCAATCTAAGTGCTGACCTAAACGTACAGGATGCTCATGACCTTGCCCTATTCCGCCTTTGAGGAACTGAACGACGAGTACAGGGGTGCCTTGACCAGCAATTCTCAAGGCTTGAGCGATTACGCTGGTAAAAAAACTGCGATGGGGGCTGGTAAATACTTGTACCAACCCTTCAATGTTATAGGTTGGAGGACAAGAGGAATCAATGCCGGTCGCTTCTAACTGGGAAACCATAGTCAACATTTAAAGGGCAACGAACCTGTATTGCTAATGAATAGGGTAGTTGCAGAGCCGATGCCATGAACAAGATATAGCGTACTTTTTGAGTCGCCTACCTAGTCAAACACTACATTTATGAGTCCGTCAAGATTCAAATTGTAAAGTATAAGTCGGATTTGGGGGGCAGATGGATCTGGATATATTCCCTTTTTGCCCAGGCATCAAATAGTGCAAAAATAGCTTTCGTGAGCTTGGACATACGCCGTTGGGCGAGAATTCGTGCAAAATTTATCTAGAAAAGGTTTAATGGCAAGAAAGTAGGAGCGGTTTAATCGTGAGACTGGTGATTCTGGGAGGACCAGGGGCAGGGAAGGGAACACAGACTCGACAATTGTGCCGCACACTGAGTCTTTCAGAGGTTTCCACCAGTGATATGTTGCGAGAGGCGATCGCATCTCAAACCGACTTGGGACGTCAGGCACAACCCTACGTGGAGAAGGGCGAACTCGTACCTGATCCAATCCTCATTCAATTTATACGTCAGCGTCTTTCTCAGCCTGACATTGCTCGGTGTTGGTTGCTCGAAGGCTATCCCCGGACGGCTTTCCAGGCAGAAGAATTAGATTTTCTACTAGAAGAATTGGGGCAACACCTCAACTGGGCGATTTACTTGCAGGTATCGGAATCGGTAATGATGAATCGTTCTTTAGAGCGATCGCGTACCCTACAAGATAACGCCATCAACTCACGCCTAGATGACCAACCAGAAATCATTCAGCGTCGCATTGATCTCTTCCATGAGCGTCTGCCTCTCCTATTGGAATATTACGGCTATCACAAACGGCTGTTGACGATTAACAGCGAACAACCACCAGAACAGGTGCAGCAGGATATTTTGCAGAAACTCACGGTTTGAGGAACACGCCAGTTTACTATCCTTAAGGATTAACTGTTCCACACGGAAAATTATCATGCCCTGGCAGCGTCCCGACAATCGACAACCCGACCAATTGCGTCCGATCAGCTTTGAGCGAGACTTCACACGCTTTGCTATGAGTTCTGTCTTAACAAAGTGCGGTGGCACTCAGGTACTTTGTACCGTGACGGTTCAGGAAGGGGTACCAAAGTTTTTAGAAGGCAAAGGTAGCGGTTGGTTAACGGCTGAGTACAGGATGTTACCTGGCGCTACACCCCAACGCCAAGAACGGGAATTGTATAAGTTATCCGGACGAACTCAGGAAATCCAGCGATTGATTGGACGCAGTTTACGAGCCTCTCTGGATTTAAAAGCACTGGGAGAACGTACTGTGATTGTCGATGCGGATGTCCTCCAGGCAGATGCGGGGACTCGTACAACTTCAATTACAGGGGGATTCGTTGCCCTTGCTGATGCTCTAGAGAAACTGGTAAAGAAGGGACAATTAGAGCGATCGCCTATCACTCACCAAGTCGCTGCTGTCTCCGTAGGACTCCTAGAGGGTGAGCCATTTTTAGACCTTAACTATGTTGAAGATGTCGCGGCTGAAGTAGACTTCAACGTCGTTATGAACGACCAACTGGGAATTATCGAGGCACAAGGAACAGCAGAATCTGGAACTTTTAGTCGCAATCAACTCAATCAGCTTATAGACTTAGCAGAAAAGGGGATTCAAGAGCTACAACACGCTCAGCGTCAGTGTTTGACGTAATTTATTTCGTTAAGTCTCAAGGTGATTTTTTCTGCTACGACAAAAAATTATGCTGAAGAGCTTGCCCTCAACGTTTGGCTCTACTTTTAGAACCGCTTATTTAAAAGTAGTTGCCGTCATACTTGTCATTGCGATGATTGGCTTTCCTCTAGTTAGTCACTATGGGATTACTGTCGATGAGGGGACAGAAGTGGCGATGGTGAGGAGGAACATAGAATTTATTGTTAAAGGTACACCCATTCCAGGTGACCTGAAGTACTTTGGGCCAGTTTTTAATGTTGCTTCAGAGATAATGTTTCAAGCTCAGCAGTACCTCACCAAAGGACGATCTTATAATCCCCTAGATTATGGAGCAGAGCTTAATGATCGGCAGACAAGAGTTCAAGCCTTAGCTGGCCGAGTAAAAGTTAAGCATTACATGACCTTTTTAGTTTCCTTAATAACTTATGCCGCAGTCGCTGGTATTGTTGGAACGCTATGCGGAGCAGATTATGCCTGGTTTGGGGCATTAACATTGGTATTCTTTCCAACGTTTTGGGGCCATAGCTTTTTCAATCCTAAAGACCCGCCCTTTGCTACCATATTCACGCTAACTACCCTTCTAGGAGCCTATTTAGTTAATTATTACTTGGAGTCGGATGAACCTATCAAGGTTGGTAAAAACCGTGCAACCTTTTATGCCGTTTTATTCGGTATTCTTGTAGGCTTACTAACTGGCATAAGAATTGGAGGATTCCTCTTTCTATTCTTCATTCTGGCAACTTACCTAATATTAAGGTTGGGAAAAGGAGGAAGCCGCAGAGACTTCTTTAACTTTGCAGGACTTTACTTACTACTGTGCGTGACATGGTTTGCTACTAACACTATTTGCTACCCTGCTTTTTGGTCTAACCCGATTGCTGGTTTTCTTGAAACAATTGATTATTTATCAGGGCATCGTTTACAAATAGTAGTCTTATTTGACAGCAAGTTTATTCCAATCCAAAATCTCCCCTGGAACTACTTACCTACTTGGATGTTTATGACAATTCCCTTAATTTTTCAGATTGGGTTTGTCGTTGGCACCAGTTTGATAGTGGCAAAATACTCAAAGCTCTCAACCCTGCAACGAGCTTGTGCCATTTTAGTCTTATTCCAAGTTTTATTTCTTCCTTTAGTTGCTATTGTCAAACATTCACCCATGTATGACGGGATGCGGCACTTCCTTTTCACCTTGCCAGGAATTGCAGCAATATCAGCAACAGCTTTTATCTGGATTTATCAGAAGCTCTCTAAGAAGAGTTTTAAAATCATTGCAGCTAGTTTTATCACCGTGGTGTTTGTTGCGATCGCGTTTGATATGATCGCCTTACATCCCTACCAATATATTTACTTCAATCGCATCTCAGGCGGACTAAAACAAGCTCAAGGTCAATACGAAACTGAATATTGGGGATTAAGTTTACGTGAGGGGATGGAGTGGCTTAACAAAAATGCGACTCCTGGTTCAACCGTTTTAGTGGGAGGCTTTCTTTACTCGGCAGAACTCTTTGCTGACCCCAATCTCAAGGTTATTGGTTACGAACCCGAAAAACTTGCAGGCGTTCCTAGACCTTTTCACTATTTAGCATGGCCCCGTTGGGATGCACAAGAGCAGTTACCAGAATGTCCAGTTGTTCATCAGGTGATAAGGCAAGGAGTACCTTTATCCATTGTCAAGCGCTGTGATTAAGCTGTCTTGAAATAAGGAAGAAGGCAGAAGAAAGAAGGAGTAAAGAAAATTTTCATTCCAACGTTAGTGAGATTTTGTCTCATGGTACCTAAGTTGATTTAAACTTTATCTAGCTAAGCCTTAAAACTCTTGGGATGTATCTTTAGGAAAATCTAACCGATGTTGATAAAGTTTCCTGCCTCTTTTAGTTCGGCTTGGAAAAGGACTTACTTAAAAGTTGCTACGGTAATTGTAAGTCTTGCCATTATCGGCTTGTTAACGATTGGTCACTATGGAGTCTCGTGGGATGAAAACGTCGAGATTTCCATGGTGAGATTTAACTTTGAACTTATTACCCAAGGAAAGCTAATTCCTAGTGACTATAAATACTATGGAACTGCCTTTAATTTAACCTCTGAGATTATTTTTCAAATCCAAACCTTCATTCAAAAAGGATTTGACTACAACCCTCTCAATGATGCAGGTATCCCTGATGAAAGACTAAAATATAAAGTCTTGTATGAGCGTATCAAAGTCAAGCATGTTTTAACCTTCCTCGTTTCCCTAATAACTTACGCATCGGTAGCAGGAATTGTCGGAATTTTGTGTGGCAGAGATTTTGCTTGGTTTGGTGCTGTGGCTTTGCCCCTGATTCCACGTTTTTGGGGACATAGTTTCTTTAATCCGAAAGATATTCCATTTGCTGCCTTCTTTACCCTCTCTACACTTCTTGGTGCTTATTTGGTTAATCATTATCTTAAAGTCAACCAAGAATCCCAACTTGAATTTAACAGAACTCTTATTTACTCAATTCTTTACGGCATTTTAGTTGGATGGCTAACAGCAATAAGAATTGTTGGGTTCTTTGTACTGTTTTTTATTATCTTAGCTTACTTAGTAGGAATGTTAGGAGCAAAGACGAGCTATCGAAATTTACGGAATACATTAATTTACTATGCAACAACAATTGTTGCTTGGGCAATAACAACAATCGCTCTACAGCCTGCAACTTGGTCTAATCCTATCGGCTGGTTTATTGAAACTCTTGCTTATATGTCCAAGCATGGTTGGGGAGGAGAAGTTTTATTTAAAGGTCAATTTATTTCAGCGAAGGCACTCCCCTGGTATTACCTACCCACTTGGGTGGTGCTTACGGTGCCTCTAATTTTTCAAGTTTCTTTTGTTTTAGGATTAATCTTCTTAGTCGTTAAATATTCTGAGCTTTCCAATCTTCAACGCGCTTGTGCTGTCTTAGTGCTGTTACAAGTATCTTGTCTTCCACTGCTAGCGATTTTAAGAGATTCTACCCTTTATGATGAGATGCGGCAGTTTCTCTTTATCTTGCCAGGAGTCGCAGCAATTTCTGCGGCGGCTTTAGTGTGGATATATCAGAAGCTATCGAGGAAAAGCTTTAAGTTAATTGCGGTAGCTTTTATTATTACTGTACTGGGTGCGATCGCATTTGATATGGTAGCGTTACATCCTTATGAATATATCTACTTCAATCGCGTTTCAGGAGGACTAACCCAAGCGCATGGTCGCTATGAAACTGATTATTGGGGTTTAAGTACACGAGAAGGGATGGAGTGGATTAATAACAATGCCAGTGGTAACGCTAAAGTTGTGGTTGGTGGAGATGACGACTCTGCTATCATCTTCGCTGCTCCTAAATTAACGGCTATTACTAAAACTGAGTTTGAGCAAAAGCCACTAGATAAACCCTTCTATTATTTAGCTGTGCCTCGATATGACTTGCAACAGGCTTTTCCTGAGTGTCAGGTTGTTCATCAAGTCGTGAAGCAAAATGTTCCCCTAACAATAGTTAAAGAATGTAAATAATATTGATTTACATAATTATTAAGATTCGTTTCAACTAGATAAAACTCAAGATACTTTTGATGAAAGCTGTATCCTAGTAAATGTCAGCGTTTCAGAAAGCAGATGGATGAAATTACTGAGCTTAGTAGCTGCTCATAACCACTTCATATTTGAGACAATTAGACTCTTAAATTCTCTGTCCATCACCACGAAAATAAAGCATTAGTATCAGCACGAGGAAGAACAGCGTATGAAATTGGCTTATTGGATGTATGCAGGCCCAGCCCATATTGGCACCCTGCGCGTCTCTAGTTCTTTTAAAAACGTCCATGCCATCATGCACGCGCCGATTGGAGATGACTACTTCAACGTCATGCGCTCGATGCTAGAACGCGATCGCAATTTTACCCCAGTAACCATTAGTTCCGTTGATCGGAATGTCCTGGCACGCGGTTCTCAGGAAAAAGTGGTGAACAACATCACTCGTAAGGATGAGGAAGAAACCCCCGACTTGATTGTCCTCACTCCGACTTGCACCTCTAGTATTCTGCAAGAAGACCTACAGAACTTTGTAGAACGCGCCCAAATCGATGCGAAAGGCGACGTGATGCTAGCGGATGTAAACCACTACCGTGTCAATGAATTGCAAGCGGCTGACCGCACTTTGGAGCAAATTATCCAATTCTACATTGCCAAGGCTCGTAAGAAGGACAACATTCCAGAAGGCAAAACTGAAAAGCCGTCAGTCAATATTATTGGGATTTCCTCCCTCGGCTTCCACAATCACCACGACTGCACCGAACTAAAGCGGTTGATGGCTGACTTGGGGATTGAGGTGAATGAGGTAATTCCAGAGGGTGCGTCAGTTCACAACCTGAAGAATTTACCCCGTGCATGGTTTAACCTGGTGCCGTATCGCGAAATTGGCTTAATGGCAGCGCGTTACCTAGAACAAGAGTTCGGAACGCCCTATGTAGACATCACCCCGATGGGTGTTGTGGAAACAGCGCGTTGCATCCGTAAGATTCAGCAGGTACTGAATGCTCAAGGTGCCCCTGTCGATTACGAAGAGTACATCAATAACCAAACCCTGTATGTCTCCCAAGCAGCTTGGTTCTCTCGCTCAATTGACTGTCAGAACTTGACGGGTAAGAAGGCTGTTGTCTTTGGCGATAATACCCACGCAGCAGCGATGACGAAGATTTTGTCGCGGGAAATGGGAATTCACGTCGTCTTAGCAGGTACTTACTGTAAATATGATGAACAGTGGTTCCGCGAACAGGTGACGGAATACTGCGACGAAGTACTGATTAGTGATGATAACGGCGCAATTGCAGATGCGATCGCACGGATTGAGCCTTCTGCTATCTTCGGCACCCAAATGGAACGGCACGTTGGTAAGCGCTTAAGCATCCCTTGTGGTGTCATCGCTGCGCCTATCCATGTTCAAGATTTCCCCATCGGTTATAAGCCATTTCTGGGTTATGAAGGGACAAATCAGATGGCTGATTTAGTCTACAATTCCTTTACCTTGGGAATGGAAGACCACTTGCTAGAAATCTTCGGTGGTCACGACACCAAGGAAGTAATTACCAAAGGCATCTCTGCTGATTCTGACCTCGGTTGGAATAAAGAAGCACAAGCAGAACTAAATAAGGTTCCTGGTTTTGTTCGGGGTAAAGTGAAGCGCAATACTGAGAAGTTTGCTCGTGAACGTGGCTTTAGTGTGATTACTCTTGAGGTGATGTACGCGGCTAAGGAAGCAGTAGGCGCTTAAGTCAGCGATAGAACTATAGCGTTTCTCACTTAGGTGCGGTATGTCTAGACCTAATCCCCTAGCCCCGCAACCCTAGCGAGGGAAGCGGGAACCGGAATCTTGCTCCCCTCTCCGCGTCGGGGAGGGGCTAGGGGAGGGGTCAATCTGTATCTCACCTGGATGAGAACCGCTATACAAGCAATTCGCTATTCTAGGGGCATCCACTAAGTAGGATGCCTTTTTTCATTTTGGAGGCTTAAGGAGATGCTATTAGAAGACTACTTTGACTTTCTGCGTCCTGATGATATTCGCGTCAAAGGTACGCGAGTTGGCATTGAAACCATCCTGTATGACTTCATCCATCGCAGCCGAACTCCAGAGGAAATTGCCCAGTCTTACCCAACTCTCACCTTAGAGCAAGTTTACGCTACGATTCTCTATTACCTGCACAACCAAGAAGCGGTTAGTGCTTACATTGCCGATTGGTTGGAGTGGAGTCATCAGCAACGTAAAGCTCAAGCAATGAATCCGCCTCCGGTTGTCAAAAAACTTATGAAATTGAAAGCAGAAAAAGAAGCAATGAAAAAGGCAGATGACTCTCAAATATCTGCTGGATGAAAATGTTGACTTGATCTATCAAAGTCAACTCCAACGAAGAAGCCCTAATGTAGTAGTTTGGGCAGTGGGAAACCCTGGAACTCCTCCTAAAAGTACATTAGATCCAGAAATTCTCTGTTGGTGTGAAGAATATAACTGCGTGTTAGTGACAAACAACCGCAAGTCTATGCCTGTTCATTTAACTGACCACATTGCTGAAGGTCGTCATGTACCAGGAATTTTAATTCTAAATCCCGACTTAAGTATTGGTCAGACTCTTGATGAGTTGATTCTGATTGCTGAAGCATCTTTTGACGACGAATATCAAGATCGAATTGTCCATCTGCCATTACCTTCAAGGAATGATGCTTATATCGAATAGTTAAGATGCGATCGCATTTGTTGTAGTGAAGAAGCGATCGCACTCAGCCACTTTTTCAGGCTTTTGCTTCTTTGAAATACCAGTAGAGGTTGGCAACCGTTAAATCTGGTATTCCTTCCCAATTTGAAGGGGCTAACGCTTTCAAACCTGAGGCTGGTGCTTGCTGGCTAATATAGGACTCATGCCCTCGACGTAAATCAGGCTTCACCATAAATTTAAGCTGATCGCGCAGGGATAGGTAATGAGACTTTTGCTTCAAATTTTCATAGAGTGACTGTTCTTCTGGTTTGGTGACAACAGCCACGTCTTGATCACTATCTAAAACATCGGCAGTTTGTATAGTTGAACTCTCCAAAAGCTTCTGCTCATCTGGAGACAGCGTTGGAATCCAGTCAGTCTGATTTTGCCAAGATTCTAATAAAGCCAAATCGTAACTATGAATGCGTGCGAGTTCTGGAAATAAAAAATCTAGCTCTTCCTCAGATTCACACTGGTCAATAAATGCCAAGGATTCTTTAAGGATTTGGTTTTGGAGGGAAGCAAGGCGATCGCTCACTACATCAAATGCTTCTTGTAGCTGAAAAGTCAAGGTAATTGTTTGATCAATAGTCCAAGCGCATTCTAGTCTGCGGAGTCTTCCCGCGACAGAAGTCTGTTTTAATATCTCAGGATTTGTATAGTCTGCTAGCGCCTCATACAACATTCCTTGCACACCAGCAATAGCAGCATTTCTTGCATTCAAATCCGGTAGTTTTAGTGAATGTCGCAGCCAATTCACGGCTTGATTAAAGCGTCCATAAGCTTGAACTAGAATTGTGCGGTGATGCTTAAACTCAACATCTTGGGCAACTTGGTCAATTCGTTGTAGTATTTCTGTACCTTGGTCTTTTAAGGCTTGTTTTAGGTCAATAAAACCGTCTTTAACTTCAAGCCTCAGTTGCTTTATGTCTTGCCTCAGTTTTAATGTCTGGTGGAGGTTTACGGCTGACAAGGCGACACCTGCTACAGTTCCAACACCAATCACGGCTGTAGTCGCTTGCAGCACTCCTAAGTTGGTTTGGAGAGATTGCAAACTTGCATCAATAACACCAAGCCTGCTGTATGTTCCTGCCTTGAAGTCCTGCAAGTCAACCTGAATATCGCCAAGTTTGTCAAATGTTTGTTGAAACCCCGTATCAAGCATCCCGTAAGTTTTTTGAAATCCTCGGTGGGTTTGAAGCATTTGCACACCACCGAATATGAGCTTTGGAACAGCTAGAAACGGTTCACCTACAACACCAACCGCATGACCAACAAATCGTCCTGTTGCAGCATCTCTTGCAAGGCTTAACGGCACTCCTGTAGATGAAATAGCTTGCACATATTTGCCAGCAGCAATACCAGCCTGAATCGCGAGAGGAAACTTAAACAGCATATTCTTACCTTGGGAAAAGTCAGTTTCCTAGAGACTAGCGTGTCCGTTTGGTGAAGATAACCGTATTTCCTCGGATTTCTGCTTGGCTGAATCCAGGCATACTTAATGACGAGTGACAATATCAGTTCGCACTTTCATGGAAGATAACAATCATGAATGACTACTTCAACACATTCCAGACTATTGAGCAATCTGTTGAGCAACTGCTGACAGGTGAGCAAAATTCTCCAGAAATTGAGCAATCTGCTATAAGTCTAAGAGAGTCAGTTCAGCCTTGCATTGAAGAACTGAAGCAATCTGCTGCCAGACTCAAGCAGTTAGTCCTAGTACATTCTGATGAGCTGTACCATGCTGAGAATGTTTGGCTGAGCAAGCCGAGGATTGCTGAAGCAGCGAAAGAGGAGATTTGGGAAAAGCTTGGTGAGATTAGTGGACGTAGTTTCAAAATTCGTCTTCTAAGAAATCAACACAAATCTCAGGCAGTCGAACAAGCTAATCAATCTTGGACTCAACGGGTTGCTAACCTAAGAAAGAGATGGTTTATTGATAATCAAAATGGTAAAAATAAAGATGTAGTTGCCTGGGATAAGGATAAATTTATTCAAGATATACGCACACAGCTGGATTTCCAATCCGAGGATATCAGTGTCATAGTAAAGGAAACTATGAAAGTTTTTTATCAAGAGCTAGAAGTTATTGATTTGGACAATATACAAGACTGTGTTAATCTTTTAGACCAATCAAATAAATCTGTGCTTAATGCTCAGCTTAATCAAATAGTTAATGAAGTTGAGGTAAAGTTTAGTAATCCAATAGACTATGTAGCTTTCAAAAATCAAAATTTGACTAATGCTGTAAAACCAGCTTTAGATAGTTTAATTAGTCAGGGATTCCTTATCCCTGATATAAAGGGTTTGCTTAAGCAAGGTATTCTTCCAATCAATTGGCAGCAGTTTACTAAGTTCAGCACTCAAGTAATTTTGATAATTGAGAATATTATTACTTCAATCGTTGATGAACGAGTTGAATTAGCAACTCACGCCCTTGAACAAGCGATCGCATTCTACAACTACTTCCTTGAGCGGCAAGATCGATATCAGCAAGAGACACCAGAACAACGCGAAGCTGAAAAAGCGTGGATTGACCAGCAGCGTCGGGAACTGGAGCGAGTACAGCAAGGTATTGAAGCCATCCTCAACACGAATTGAAGTAAATTGCTTCACACTGCTGTCGTTGACACCATCAACTCACATCTCAGGGAAGATAACAATTATGAATGAATACTTCAACACATTCCAGACTATTGAGCAATCTGTTGAGCAACTGCTTACAGGTGAGCAAAACTCTCTAGAAATTGAGCAATCTGCTACAAGTCTAAGAAAGTCAGTTCAACCTTGTATTGAAGAACTCAATCAATCATCTGTCAGACTCAAGCAGTTAGTCCAAGTAGGTTTCGAGGATTTGTACAATGCTGAGAATGTTTGGCTAAGTAAGCCAAGGATTGCAGAAGCTGCGAAAGAAGAGATATGGGAACAGCTTGGAGACATTAGTGGACGTTCTATCAGAATCCGCAACTTAGCAAATCAATGGAGAGAAGATGCAGTAAAACAAGCAAAAAAATATTGGAATGAGCGGATTGATTATTCAAGAGAAAAGTGGTTTTTTGATTCCAAAAGAAAACTGAAGGAAGGAATTGGCTGGGGTGAAAAAGATGGTTTTATTAAAGAAATACCTCCAAAAACTAACTCTTTATTGGTGGAAATAGATAAAATAATCAAAGCTAAATTAAGTAAGGTCTATGAAGAAATAACTCAAATCAATTTAGAATTGATGCATCAATACATCAAGCTACTTGATCAGCAAGAGAAAATTAAATATGGCAAGCAGATTGTTTTAATATTTAGTGACATTGGAGCTAAGCTTAGTAAGCCAACAGAGCATCTTCCTAAATCTGTAACATCATTGAAAACGATTATTAGAATAGAGATAAAAGCTTTAGTAGGAAATGGTTGGGGCGATATCTACTGGGAAGATGTTGTTAAGTTCAAAGACAACATTTCTTCAAATATTGAAAAATTTATCACAGCAATCTTTGATGACAGAGTTGAATTAACAATTCAAGCTCTTGAACAAGCGATCGCATTCTACAACTACTTCCTTGAGCGGCAAGATCGATATCAGCAAGAGACACCAGAACAACGCGAAGCCGAAAAAGCTTGGATTGACCAGCAGCGTCGGGAACTGGATCGAGTGCAGAAGGGACTGGAAGCAATCCTCAACACTGATTAAAGTAAATTGCTTCGCACTGGTGGGCTAACACATTGATAGGAGTGAGCGATCGCATTCCTCTGTTTGTACTCAGTTTCATTTACCTCTCTACATTTTTATACGGTCGTTTGCGCTTGAATAACGCACCAGCACCAAAAGCACTAAACCCTAAAATACCCAGCACCGAACCCGGTTCAGGTACTGTTGTAGCAGTATCTCCATCGGGAACTGTTCCATCTGTATCGGTATCAGTATCTTCATCAGGAACTGTTACATCGGCAATGGCTTGCACCAAAAAAGAACTATAAGCGACACCACCATCACCGTCAGAAACTCGTAACCCAACTTCATAGTCACCTGCCTCTTCAAAAGACCACTGTCCACTTGACCCTGTGAAGTCATCAAATACCCCATCCATATCAAAATCCCATCTAAAGGTGAGAAGATCATAAATTCCTGGGTCAGTTACAGCGGCGGCGAAATCAATGTACTCGTTTGTCGTAACTACCAAATCCTCAGTCAGTTCAGTGATAGTTGGAGCAACATTCAAAACCCTAAGTGTTTGGGTGAGGGGATTACTCCAAGCTGCATCTTTATCCTGAGCTTCACCTGTAAAGACAAACGTACCCTCATCGTAAAATCTACCAAGTCTTGTTGTTACTGAACGCTCACCAGAAGTTCGCGAATCAATGCCAACCTCGTTGCCATCAATAAAGAACTTCTCCCAATCTGCGCCTGGGTCGGTAGCAAACAATTCTGCTGATACGCCTTGACCTTCGTAGATGAAGCGCCTCGAAAGATTGAAAGTGGTCAGGGTTGGGGCAACGTTTAAGACGGATTGTGTACTAGTAGCAAGATTACTGTAGTTACCATCCTCATCTATCGCGTGTGCTGTATAGGTAAATTCTCCGTTATCAGGAAATAAACCCAAATCTGCGCTAACTGTACGAGTTCCTGCACGATTGTAGTTAGTCCCAAGATGATTGCCATTAAAGAAGAAAGAAATCGCATCTTCACCTGGGTCATCGGCATACAGAACTGTAGATGTTGATTGACCTTCGTAGATGGGGGATAGAGAAAAATATACGTTAGGAGGACTATTTCTCACTACAGGGTCGCGTGGCTGAACGGGGTCTCTGTTGCTACCAGTATCAGTATCAGCGCGGAATAACATTGTTCCGGTAAATCCACTAGTCCAATATAGTGAAAGCGTTCCAAATAGGTCTCCAGCTGAAATGTCTATTGGATCAGTGTAAGCAGCTCCATTTGGGTTTTGTCCAGCCAGAGTCTGATATCCCCAACCGTCCGCCGACCCATCCGTATGGGGTAAGCCTTCACCATAGGGATAAATATCAAAAACGGTGTTTCCAGGAATGGTATCAATGACTAAGGAGCTAATGCCTTGACCAAAATTGCTAAAAATCCAAGGTGAATCGAAGCTATTACCTGATTCCGTCAATGACCAGTTAGGACCGAAAACGCCTCCAGATTTGTCGCCTGTAGCGCCCCAAATGAGAGTCTGGGAGGTGCCATCCAAAAAAACGGTAGTCACCTCTATCCCGCTCATCATATTGCCATCGGTCGAAAATCCTGTAAGGGTGGTCGCCTCTGAGGGAGCTGATGCTACTCCCAGAAGGATAAACGTTGCCCCAATAATCCGAGTTGATTGATTTTTAAGCAAAGAGCTAGTCATAGAGTTGTGTCGCTACTCTAGGGGTAGATGTTGAAGCTATTGATATCTGTAGATGCCTTTTTCCCAGAAGTGTTCCGAGGTTTATGCCCAATGGCTCAAGCCGTTACCAAGGAATACCAGTAAGCCCGATGCAACCTAGCTTAATTAACTCCCTAAAAGGGATCTATCGAATATCGCTATAGGGCAAAACTCTATCCAAGCTCAAATAGCTGCGTAAGCCCTAAGTAGACACGCGATCGCCCTTACTATCACTTTTAGTTAGTAAAAATTGTAACTACTTAGCTGTGTTTCTGACTTCAGCTAGAGGAGTAGCTTACCTGATTAATCCAAAAAAGCTTAAGTATTAATATTTAACTTACATAGACTGGATGGTTTTTCGACCCATTCCCTAAGTCTTGCCTGATAAGGTGGTAGCTTCCTACTCGATAGAAGCTACTGGTGGTTCCTCTTTAATCCGCCGGATGGGTAAATTGGCAATCAGCGCTGTTGCGCGTTGGTTACTCTCTAAGGAAAACTCCAACCCCTCTGTGTCGATTTCAACATAGCGCGAAACGACTTCCAGGATTTCATTACGCATCGACTCAATCATTTCCGGACTGAGGTCAGCGCGATCATGGGCAATCACCAGTTGGAGGCGGCGTTTGACTTCCACCCGACTGTTACTGGCACCAGTCCAGGGAAAAAGTCGTTCCAGAAGTTCGCTAATCATAAGATTTACATGGGTTACGAGTTATGAATTGAGAGTGATGAGTAATGAGTTAGTGCTTAAACTCACAACGAAAAACTTAACCTCGGAACAGACGGCGGATGCGGTTGAGCAGGTTGTCATGTTCCGCCATCAGGTCAAGGAAAGGAACTTTGTCGCCTTTTAAGCGCCGAGCGATGTTGTTAATCGCAATTCCAGGCAAAGAGAGGTTTTCAGCTAATACCAATGGTTCACCTCGGTTGCTGGAGACAATAACGCGCTCATCATCGGGGACAACGCCAATCAGGGGAATGGCAAGCAGTTCTTGAACATCCTGGACAGACATCATCTGTTCAGCTTGCACCATTGCTGGTTTCAAGCGGTTGACAATTAGGTGAATGCGCTTGATGCCTTGTGCTTCCAGTAAGCCGACAACTCGATCAGCGTCCCGCACAGCAGCAATTTCCGGGGTTGTAACAACTAAGGCTTCCGAGGCGGCAGCGATCGCATTTTGAAAGCCTGTTTCAATTCCAGCAGGACAGTCAACCAAAACGTACTCGTACTTCTCGGATAATACACTAAGAAGTTTTTTCATTTGGTTGGGGGTGACAGCATCCTTGCTGCGGCTTTGGGCAGCAGGTAGTAAGACTAGTCCCTCCTGCCGTTTATCTTTCACCAAAGCCTGCTCTAATCGGCATTGACCCGCTAGGACTTCGACGGCGGTGTAAACCACTCGATTTTCTAAACCCAATAGCAAGTCTAAGTTTCTCAAACCAAAATCTGCATCCACGAGGGCAACTCGATGACCACTGCGTGCGATCGCCATCCCTAAATTAGCCGTAACAGTAGTTTTCCCCACCCCTCCTTTCCCAGAGGTGATGACAATAATGCGACTCATGAATTCAACAATAAGTGGGTTTTAGCAAAATCAGTAGCTCTTGCGATACGAATTCCTCCGGGTGTCACATAGGCTACTTCAGGATAGAACTGTGCTGGAGGTGTCTCTGGTGCCCTGGCTACAGCATCAGCAATTCGTAGCTGGGTGGGTTCCATTTGTAGCGCCATAATCCGACACTGGCGATTTCCTTGGGCACCAGCGTGAGCAATCCCACGTAGACGCCCCCAAATAAAGATGTCTCCGGCTGCAATCACCGCACCTCCCGGATTTAAGTCTCCTAGTATAACAATAGTGCCGGGGTGACGAATCTCGATACCGGAACGTACAGTTATTTGCAAATATAAGGGGTCGGCAAGTAACTCAACAGGTTCCGCAGGCTTGTTATTGAGGGTGTACGTGGGAGGTTGTTGTTCCACAGAATACCCAGCCGCTGCTGCTGCAACGGCCGTTTGCCGTCGCGTGGTGTAGACGCGCTCTAACTGAAGTTGGACTTCACTCAAGGCATCCGCGATCGCTTGTAGCTTCTGTCCATCCAACAATTGGTCTTGAGCCATTAGATGCACAATTGAGTTAGCTTGCCAAAAGCGATCGCCAGCATTAAGGCGATGCTTTAGCTGTTGCCAAAGCTCAAGCCAACTGGCGCTTCCAGGTAGTTCCGCATCCGGCGGCAAAATTAACAGTAGCTGTTTCCCCTCACTTTTTAAGTGGACTTGTACCTGGCAATCTACCGTCAAGTCATTTGGGGGAATTGTTGAAACGAGAGAAGGCTCGACAGAATCAGAGGTCATGCAACAACAGGTTCTTACGTCGGCACACCGACTAAACTAAACGAACATCCTACCGTGAAGTACTCAGGCTTACTTCGTTGAAGCCTGAGCAACAAAGAAGCAAAGCCTTCGTTTCCAGTTTCGTTCGCCCTGCCACGTTGGGTACTCTTGCGAGTTCGGAACTGAATCCGATGATGGTCTTACGAAGCGTCTAGAGGTTTAGCACACTCGCTGTGGCTCTAACTCTCGTAGCAGTTTCCTGCTACCCTGGCAGCAACCCGCCTCCCGCAGGTTGATTTCTTTCTCGTACAACATGGCTTGGATTATGTTTACCACAGGGCGTAACCTGCGTACCAGTGGTCATGTTCTTTCCCCGATCTCTGATGTTGCTGCGGTAAGCATATTACTATTACTGCTACTTCGGATTAAACCTGTCTGTTCCATACAGTCGGGAGGGTCATCAACCATCTTTATGATAGCATAGTGTCTAGATGTTGTGTAGACATTATGAAAGCAAAAGGCTTGCACATCCGGATATCAGAACGACGACTAAACAAGCTAAAGGTATACGCCGCTAGCAAGGAAAAGACAATGACTCAACTGGTGGAAGATTGGATTGACCGACTGCCAGTGCCAGAGGGATTGGAAGTCTCCGTCCCTCCGGCTGGTAGCGTCACTACCCCACCTTAAACGTTGCGGGTACTCGCCTACGGCTTGCTATGACCCGCTTGTCTTGAAGGTGGGGACTTCCGCGATACGTTAAAGAGCTACGGGACGGTCGAGGGTTCAAGAGACAGGCAGGTGGGGAAGATGGGAGAAATGGGGGAGATGGGGTAGGTGCGAAGTCACATTTAGATACACTTTGGGAGTTTTCACTCATTACCCATCACCTCATCGTCCTAAACTCAACCGTTCGTAAACCGTGACCAAGGCATTGTTGTCTCCTACATTGCCAGGAAATAGCACCACTGGCAAATTGGGAAACTGAGGATGGTTAGCAGGTGTCCGCACCATCGAGCAACCTGCCGAAACTTGACCCAGTAGCCGCGCTGACCTCAAGGCAAGACCTGTACTCAAAACATCATTGGAGGTAATGCCGCCCTTACTAATCAAAAATCCTAGGTCACTAGGTAGTCCCCGGACAATATCCATTAATAATCCTGAAACAGATGCCCCAAACTTTAGGCGAGTTTGAACATCCTTAAAGGAAAGTTCCTGGCGACTGGTATAGACAACAGGCGTCTTCCCCTCTGCGTGAATCTCATGAACCTTTGCCAAAATGCTTGCCAAAAGCTCCGCTCGTTGAGCTTCAGACTCATCCAGCAAATGAACGACGTCTACCATCACACCAACAATTCCTGGTGCTTGTAAGAGCGGCTCTAGCTGTTGTGTCGTCTTTTTAACGTGGGAACCGACAATCACTGCTCCAGGTTTCCCCTGCCGCACATACTCTGCCATATTCGCAGCGGCTACAGGTTGAGGACCAAGGCTAGCCAGAGAGGTTAAGATGCTAGCTGCACTACGGAACAAAAAGTGTTTCCCCTCAGCGGCAACTGCTAAGACATCTGCCGCAAATTTGTCTAAATCTGCTTGAGTTTCAGCATCGACAACACCGCACTGATTGCCGCTGAGATTTTGAAGACGATCTAAACTCCCTTTACGAATATCGTCCAGCAAAAACCGCTCTACAGCATCCGCCGGAATGCGACCTTTCGTCTTTTCTTCTACATAATCCGGCAAGTAGCTATGGTGATAGGCAAAAACTGAATCCCGCGCAAACTCAGTTTCATGTACTGGTGTCTCAACACCATCAACCATTAAGTAATGCACACTATCGCGGGTGACTCGACCCCCTTCAAAAAAAGCAGGAACCAAGAAATGGGCATCAAACGGACCAACTTCTTGGGCAATTACATCAGTTTCTATCGGGTAATGTCCGCGTAGCGTTGAGTCAGAACGACTGACTACTAAAAAATCCTGAATCCCCGCTGTTTCTAAAGCGATTTTCAGGTTATGGCAGACTTCTCTAGTTACAGCAGCGGCTTGTTCTGGTGGAAGCGCTCTCGTATTTGTCAGGACAAAAAAGATCGGTGAGTCATCGCTCAGTCCCAGCTTTAATGTTTCCATATCCCAGCGTGTTAGGAGTAGGCAGCTATGAACTGTCTGAGAACCTGTCGGGTCATCATCTAGAACGATAATTTTGGGTTTTGTGGTCATTATTAATTTGAACTTTTTTGTTCGAGTTTAGATCAATGCTGACACTGAGTAAGAACGCGATCGCTCTTTATAAATCAAGCTGGTTCAAGTCAACTACTATATTTATTGTTGAACAACTCCCTCATACTTTTGTGCTGCACTACGGTAAACATTGGGTTCAACGGTATTGATGGATATTTCAGCCAGTTTTCTCAATGCTTTAACTCGCACGACTTGCGCTTCACGATTGTTAGGTTCGGTATCTAAAATTACATCTGTTATTTCAAGAGCAAGTTGAGGCTGGTTATCACGTAATGCTCGTTGCGATCGCTTGACTAAGTTAGCCGAACCTCCACTGGCTTCTAATAAAGCCTGGTGAAACGTAGACACAGAGCCAGGATTCAAATGCGTTGGGTTGAAGTCGTACCAGCCTGTATACTTGCGGTAAATCCCGTTGACTGACCATTCAACGCGACCATAGGCAGGTTTGAGATAAGGGAGACGAGCTAACTCTTCTGGCAAACGAATTTGCTGACGCATCTGTTCAAGCGTCAATCCGGCATTGATGCCCTTGACTGTCTCATCATGGACATAGCGAATCGCTCTGGCATAGTTGGCTAATGTTAAATCAATTTCTGCACGACCCTTGATGGGTTTTGTGTGGGAGGGAACTAGGACGGATGGTTGAAATTGCCGCATTCTTTCTAGGGACTCCGCCCACTCTTGAACAGGGCGATCAGGTTTCATCGGACTCGACAGCATCGGAAAGCTATCGTAGAAGAGGTCTCCTGGCAACAAAATCTGCTCTTGTGGCATCCAAACCATCAAGTGGTCAAATGTTTCTCCCATTGTGTGATATAGCTCAAAGGGTATACCGCCTTCTTCAAAGCTGTACTTCTCATCAAAGAGAATATCTGGTGGGAGGAAACCACTTTCTTCCTGTTTGGTTACACCATCACGATTGGGGTTAACAGCGACCCTAACTCCCCGTTCTGTCGGCGGTAGGGAAATTCCAAACTGAATAATATTGAGACGCCGATTATAGGGACGTAGTTGATTATAGGTAGCTAACTCTTGTACAAATCTTTTTTGAGCGATAATTTTGGTCGTTTTATCTTTAAAAACCTTTGCTCCGTTGATGTGATCACCGTGATGATGAGTATAGATAATGTAGCTGATAGGTAGTTGGCTAACTTTACGAAATTCTTCCAAAGTCGCCCGTGCGGCTGACTGTGTTTCTGTTGTGTCAACGACAACAACACTTTTATCCGTAAGAATGTAAATAACATTGCCTAAGGCATAGCCTGTAGCACAATAAACGCGGTCGGTAACTTTGAGAAATTCAGGTTGCTGATTTGGAAACTGTGCGTTTGCTCCCGTGGGCTTTAGCAAGTAAACGGCTAAGGTTAAGCACAATAGTATGATTGCAATAAAAAATATCTTACTTTTTTCTAGGTAATTCAGCATCATTTAAGAGTAGGGCTTTGCCAACAGGTTCTGTCGCCGATTATTTTATCAGCTAGTTGAACAAGAAAAATAGCAATGTAATAGAACGAAAAACTATTAAATTTAAAGAATAATTTTAAGTTTAAATAAAATTTTTAACGTTTATTCTGTAGTTTTGCCATCTCTTCCTGAACACCAGTTGCTATCTGCAAGGCTTCGTTCAAAAGTCGCCCATATTCACTGGCTCGATCATGAACTTGTAGAGTCTGTAAGGTTCTTAAATTGGTTGCTAATAGCTCTGGATTACCGACAAGGAAATTCTTATTATCCCGTAAAATCCTCTCTGCTCTTAAGGCTTTTAGCAAATCCTCTCTGGTGAGGGTGAGGGCTTCAATAACTTTTTGGCGATCGCTTAAACTCATTTCTGTAGTTCCGGCTGCCTCTAGCTGGTCGTTGATGTGTATTGCTTTAATCACGGCATTGTAGCGATCGACCTCATCCAGCAAGCAGCATAAAGCCACTGGGCTATTGCGTTGTAACAAAAACCACCGTGCGGCAATCACAATAATTGGCACCAAGACAAGAGTAATAAGAGTAACTGGAAGTGAGCCACCAATTAGGGGAAGAATCACAAAAACGTGCAACAAGCCAATAATAATTGGTGTCAGTGCAAGGCTTAATAAACACTCTTGCAAGAAAAAACTCCATCGTTCTTTTGCATTGTGCAGAATAGTTGGTCTAAAAACCTCCGTTGGATCAACACCACTCAGGTGTCTCAGTTCTCCTGGCGAAATTTCCAAGCCTTGCAAATCCGGTTGCACAGAATGCGTTGCTCCTTTTACCGTGATGATTACATTGAAATCTGAGTGAATAGGCGACGCTTATAGCTCCAAAGCTGTCAGCTATCAGCCATCAGCTTTTTTATTTTCCTGACTAGTACTGCTGTAACCTCTACAAGCGTTGATTTTGTAACTTTCTCATTTCCTCCTGTACATCCACAACTATCCGTAAAGCTTCATTCAATAATCGCCCATGCTCACTAGCTTCGTCACTCACTTGCAACGCGGTTAATGCCATCAGGTTGTTGTCAAATAGCTGAGAGTTCGATTTGATAAAGTTCTCATTTTCCCGCAGAATGCGTTCAGTCTTTAAAGCACGAATTATATCTTCTCTGGCAAGTGCTAGAGCATGGATGACTTGCTCTCGGTTCCTCAAACACACGCCAGGATTACCTACTGCTTCTATTTGGTCATTAATATCAATCGCTTTAATAACAGAGTTATATCGCTTAACATCCTCAAACATCCGGACAAGATTTCGGTGTTTATAACTTAGATGAATTTTGTTGAAGTCATTGAATAACAAACCCACTGCCGCAACAAGGTGGAGCGCGGCTAATGTCTTGAAGTATTCGGGAAATACCTGAACAAGAACAAAGTTACTAAGACCGATTAAGATAATAATTAAGAAGGTTTTAGTGATTTCTAATAAAAATTTTGGGATAGTCGGTGGGCTAAAAACAGCATCAATACTCACACCGCTACAGCGTTTCAATTCTCCTTTGGTGATTTCTAGTCCTTGTAAATCAGTTTGCATTGCAGTGTCTGTACTAGCGGCGTATTAGTGTGAATAAGCTCTGTTCGCACTAACTCTGTCCCTAATTTAACTCTTTCATAAGGTAAATCTCTAAGAGCGCCATCAGATAAAGTTTGAATATCTATAGCACCGGAACACTGGATAGAGGCTCCGGAAATTGGCTTCAAAGGGCTGATTCCAGTGGAAAATATAGTACAGATGAACTAATTAGGTTTAAAAAGGAGCGATCGCTTCTTTCAGAAAAAGCCATGTCCACCGTCATAAAGCTTTTTCATAAATTCGGTAAGTCTTATATATCTTGCCGCCTGATGCCTCAATGAGCTTGCGGGAGGGCCCATTATCTTCGTAGACCCAAGATAGTTCTGCGCGTTTATAGGGTTTACCTTTTTGAATTCCCCCTTGCATTCCCAAATAAATCAAAGCTAAGGGTACCATTTTCCGGCGATACTCCGGCAATGAGCAAATCACGATTACCCGCCCTTGATCAATCTGACGGCGGTACCACAAGAATTTTAAAATTCCCAACCCGTTCAGTTTTCCTCGAACTTGTTTGAGTGGGATATTGTAGTCAGGTAAGCCCATAAAACAGCCAACCATTTCGCCGTTGTATTCCGCAATTGGGAAGACATCTGGGTCTACAAGACTTTGTAGCGATTTAGCTTCTTCCAAAAACTCTGCCTCGCTACGAGGCGTAAAAGACCAGTTGTTGGAAAATGTAGTATTTAGGAGATGATAAAGGCTGCGGGCATCTTGCTCAAAACCTTCACCCTTGGTTCTGATGGGACGGAAGCTGATGCCAGATTTGCAAGCAATGCGATAGGCTTTCTCAAATTCTGCTGCTAGAGGTTTATCTAAAGGGAAGTCATAGGCATAGGCATCTTTGGCTTTGTGCCAGCCATCCTGTTCAAGAAATTGTGGATAGTAGGCTGGGTTGTAGGAAGTCATGACCATTGGCGGTGAGTCAAAGCCATCGACTAAGAACAAACAATTGTTGTGAGTCGATAAATCGATTGGCCCTCGTGCCGTTGTCATTCCTTGCTGTCGTAACCACTCTTGGGCAGCATCCAGCAGCGCTTGAGCAACGGCAAAATCTTCAACGCACTCAAAGAACCCAAATAGACCAATCTTGTGACCTTCCCGTTCAATTAACCGCTGATTAACAGCAGCAACGATACGTCCTAGCGGCTGGGGAGTTTTTGCAGCTTGGTCTACGGCAATAAACTGCTGTAGCTTTCCGTATTGAAAGAATGGATTCGTCGCCGCAAATTGCTTCGCAATATCACTACGCAAAGGTGGCACCCAATTGGGGTCATTGCTATAGACTCGTGCTGGTACATCCAGAAATAGTTCACCATCTGCTGGAGTAGTTACAGCCCGTACCTGAAATGTGGCAGTTGACTCAATCACATTGATTCAGATTATTAGAGTTTAGATTTTGGATTTTGGACTGCCCTATCAATCTAAAATCCAAAATCCAAACGGGTTAGGCACTAATCATTGGTTTATACAACAAGTCTCGTGTTGCAACCATTGCAGCAACCAACCGATCCATTTCCTCCTGAGTATGGAGGGCGTTAACCGTAATCCGGAGGCGGGGTTTGGCGATAAACCAGATGGGTGACACCCAAAGCCCATGGTTTTCAATCATGTGCCGACCAAAACTTTTGGGATCGATTTCTGGGGGAAGAACCACTGGCACCACATTAGTTTCACCAATAGCAGCAAAGCCTTGATCAAGTAAACGCGATCGCAAATACCGTGTGTTGTCTTGTAAGGTTTTCACCAATTCTGGACGGCGTCGCACCTGACGAATACTCTCTAAAGCCGCTGCCGTTAGAGGAGGCGATAACGAAATCGTGCCAATTGAAGTAGGAGACACATTCAACAAGGGGATAAGTTCAGCAACATGACTGCTGATTCCCGCACCTGCTGAAGCAGCAAACTTGGAGAACGTGGTCATAATCAGGGGGACAATGCCTCGCTCGATCGCGTGCTGCGGCAGAATGCCAAAATGCTCGTATATTCCTCTTCCTGTCGCGCCCAACGCCCCACTAGCATGAGCCTCATCCATGAGGAGTACGCTGCCATCGTAATTTTGCAGCACATCCAGCATGTCAGGTAAGGGGGCAATGTCACCATCCATCGAAAACACGGCATCAGAAACCACCATAATCCGGTCATCTGGGCGAGCATAACGATGGAGTTTACGTGCCAAATCCTCAACATTACAATGCCGATAGGCTTTGACTCGAACACGCGGACTATGACCAAACACCTTTCCGGAACGGGTGCCAGCATTAACGACAGCAGAGACAATACAGCCGTGATTCAGGACATCTGTAAGAATTAACGTCTCGCGGGTGTGTTGAAATCCCGGAACAGGAATCGCCAAGTGGCAGAAAGCATCCATCAAGGCTTGCATCGCCATCCAAGCATTTAAGAACAGCTGAGTATGAGGTAAGTGTTTAAACTCAGAAATCTCATTTTCTAGCTGACGATGCAAATCAATGCGACCGCTTAAGACAGAACAGGAACTATTCGATGTGCCGTATTGGAAGATGGCATCAACAGCCGCTTGGCGCACTGCCTCGTCTTGAACTAAACCCAGAACATCATTGGTGCAGAACGTCAGAACAGTTTGACGCTTACCCGTTGTTGCCTCTTCAATCTCAACTAAGTTTCCCTGCTTTTGATGACAAATATATTCATCAGGGTCAAGACCACTTTCGTACCAACGCTGGACATACTCTTTGACAACTTGCACTACTTTACTCCTCTCACCTTTTCCTAGATAGCCTATCGCCTATGACTAAAGACGTGTATTTTTTAGCCAAAGCTAAGTGACTAGCCAGATCGAATACCATACCCAATGAGCGCCGAGCTGACAGTATGTTGCGAGGTCGGGAGCCAACGTTCCTGTATACCTGGATACTCAGACAATGCCCGTATCCAGTTGGGTAGAAAGTTGAGCCGCTGCTCCACGGTCGCGTTTACAGTTGCCTTCATCCTATCAGGGAGTTTTCCTTGGTTGCCTCAGTGTGGTCTGATGTAAGCGTTGGCGACATAGCGTCCGATACGTTCGAGTTTGTCTGCCGCTTGTTTTGCAGATGACTAGATTGTTGCATAAATTGTTCATATTGCCGGACAATCAACCGCTGAACCGCGATAATTGCCGGATTGATTTCTACATAGCGCCGCTGCGGATTTGTAAGATACGTTTGCTGTTCGCTTTCGACCATTTCGATATCCTGGGCAAGGAATCTCAGCAGCATAAAGCGTTGCAGCAGCGTTTGCAAGAGTGGTTGTAGGGGTTTAAGTATCCATTGGGGGAGACGAACTCGGAAAAAGAAGTAGGCAAATGAGCGACTTTCTGTTGGTCCTACAGGCAACCGCATCAGGTATAGCGAAGAAATCCCTTGGAGAGAGCTGTAGTAGTGTGGGTAGCGGTAGTGAATTGAGATTGGGAGGGTTGTTACCTGACTCGCGCGATCGCTTAAACCCAAGAACTTAGCCATGCGACCTTTGTAGGAGACATTGTATTCAGCACAGACGGATGATTCTGTCTCTTTCAGGCTTAGCAGAACTGGGTCGAACCAACCTTGCAGCTTTTTGTGCAGAAAACCATGAAAAACATCCATTGTATTTTCATTGCACATGGAAAAATGGGCACGGAAGCGAGCTGTAACAGGTACCATCAGCCAGTGCGCTTGGTCATATTCCGCCATTAAGGGAGGCTGCTGGCTCGTTGCCAATGCAGGGTCACCGGGGAAGACCCAGATGAGATTATATTTTTCCTGGACTGAGTAAGTACGGGCTTGAGCACGGGGAAGTTTTTGTTCGGGAGGCAGGTAGGGAACATTCACACATTCACCCTTGCCATTAAATTCCCAGCCGTGATAGGCACAGGTCAGGTTACACCCTTGGACTTCACCCTTGTGTAGGGCAACACCTTTGTGGGGGCAAGCATCTTCTAAGGCATGGACTTGACCATTTGTATCACGATAAACCGCGATCGCTTGTTGCCAAATTGTGACAGGTATAACTTGCCCAGACTTAAGTTGGTTTGCCCAACCCACTGGATACCAGTAATTCGGGTTGATGCCTACCTCCCTGACAGCGTTTTGCACCGTCTGGCTTGTGAGAGTCGTCGCCAGTTCCATGAGTGATCTATCTGTTGCCTGTTTATCTGACAATATTTAGCGTCCTAAGTTCCCATAAGTCAATCAATTTGTTAGCAGGAATCAAAAAAAACGCGATCGCCGTCTAATAATCAGAATCTAGCTGTGTACGTTAGGATTACAAAAAAATTTCGATGTCTCTAGTGATATTGCGTGATTCCAGGCTTTTGGTGCTGCTAGCCGCAGGCTCCCTCACCTCCATGGTCGGGGGAGTTGTTGCTCCAGTCCTGCCCGAAATAGTGCAACAACTCCAGCTCAATCCAGGGTTAGCCGGTAACTTGGTCAGTATGCATTGCTTGACATTTGCCTTGTTTAGCCCATTGCTCGGCATTTTGGCAGACCGAATTGGCAAGCTACGAGTGCTTATCCCATCGCTAATCTTCTATGCTCTATTTGGCATGGTAGGCGCTTTGATGCAGAGCTTTTGGCCATTATTAATTGCACGAGGCTTAATTGGGGCAGCTAGTGGTGGAATTGCCGCTGCGAGTTTAGGGCTTCTAGGGACGATGTATGAAGGGGAAGAGCGATCGCAAGTGATGGGCTTTGTCACAAGTACCCTAACCCTTGCGGGTATTGTCTTTCCTCTTTTGGGGGGCTGGGTTGGTTCTACCCATTGGCAATATTCCTTCTACCTTTACGGACTAGCGCTACTGCTGATTCCTCCTGTGGTGTCGATTTTCAGGCATAAGTCTGCCACGCCAATCCAGTCGGTTGCAAACAGCGATCGCCAAAAGCTGGGAGACGTTCTGAGATCGCCCCAAATCTTACGCTTACTCCTAACGCTGTGCTTAGCGTCAGTAACAGTATATGCTGTCGTTGTTTATGCTCCCATGTACCTCAAGGCAACGATTGGAGCAAGTACTACTGTCAATGGTATTGTCTTGGCATCACGCGCGATCGGAGCGGCTGTGATCTCGGCATTTGGAGCCAGATACTTAGCCAAGCGCTTTGGTATGACTGGGGCAACTACCCTCGGCTTAGGATTGATGGCACTGACCTTGATGACAATTCCACTGCTGCGCCAACTCAACCAGATCATTCCCGCAGCCGTCCTGTTTGGCGTTGGTTTAGGCACAGTAATGCCAGCTCTTTACGGTGCGCTGGCTGACCTCGCTCCCTCCGAACTGCGATCGAGTGTATTGGCAGTTGGTACCGGCGCTGGTTATCTAGGACAGTTTCTTTGCCCAATTTTACTCGGCACGGTTCTCTCCTACAGTGGACTGCCAGAAGTATTTTATTCAGCCGCAAGTATTGCCTTAGTTACAGGGCTTTTGCTTATGGTTCCGATTGGCAAAAAGGGTATTGGGACTAGCGACTAGTATTTGCCCTAGAGACAAGGGAGAAGGTTTTTGCACAAACGCCTCCTTCTCCTCGCCCTAAAACGAATGTCACTGACTTAAGCGAAAAATAGTCGTTTGTAGAAAAACCAAGCTTGGGGGAAGCCCCCACTGGGGGACGGAGTGCCTACCTAGAGACCCCCTGCACAAAGGGTGGTCGGTGTGATGAATTTTCTTAAGTCAGTGCCATTCGCCCTAAAACCGAGATAGCCGCGTCTTGTCCAAATAAAAACGGCTATAGATCATCCGGCAATCTTACTTCCTGCTCTACAGCCAATCCAGCTAGAAAATTCCGGTCTTCGCTAAGGTGGGAAAGCTTCAACTGGAAATCAGGAATTCCCTTTTGCACCTGACGTTGTCGGAGTGTTCTGAAGCTTCCAGGAGCGAGAAGGCGCAGTCGGGGAGAAGGCACCTGATCAGGTCGTTTAACGGCATAGGAGGTATGAATCTCCTGGAGCTTGAGGTCAAATCGATCTAAGAAGGCTTGAGGATTTTTTAGTGTCTGACCAGAAGCGAGTTCAATATTCACCAAGTAATGCGCGGGAATCTCAGACTCAGATAAGGTAATACAAAAATCATCTAAGAGTAAGCCAAATTCGTCTTGCAGAGCTTGCATAACTTGAATGACATGAAATTCCGTTGTCTTCTCAGTTATGGAAGACAGTATCCCACCTCGACGATAACGGAAGACGATCAGGGGAGCTTGTTCATAAAAACCGACTACCTGCACAACATCGCCAACATCGTAGCGGTAGAAGCCAGTGTAGTTGGTTACTAAGATGCGGTAGTATTCGCCTACCTTCACCTCAGTGGGAAGTAAGGTTTTGGGATGGCTCTCTTCCCACTGGTCTACAGGAATAAATTCAAAGAAACTGCTCTCGATCGCCAAAATCCCACTATCCTCATTGAGGCTGTGGCAAATACCAAACATTGATTCGCTAGATGAGTAAGCAACACCAAATGTCGGGGTGTCTCCGAAGTAAGTAGGAAATTGCTCAAAGTAGAAATCTGATGTTCCGCCGCGTGCGGTTGCAACCAAAGATAAATTTGGCCAAGCGAGTTTCGGAGTGAGTCGTCCCTCTGTCTGCAAGACTTGCCGTAATTGAGTCGCTCTTCTGGGGTTGGCTAAGCATCGCCGTTCTAAGCTTGCCCGAAGCTCTGGTTCGAGTTTTAACCAACTGGCAATTGTTCCCTGCTCAATGTCATGAATCAACTCTTCAGCATACTGTTCCAGATAGTTACAAACTCGCAGGACGAGCATGGGATAATTTCCTCCCATGTTTCGCAAATCTCGTTCCCGCAGGGCAAAAAGTAGACAAACATAGTGGCGAGCCAACATATCAGCGGGCTTCAGGGTATCGAAGGGGTGAGCAACAATGTGTTCGTAGAGTAATTTCCCCAAGCGAAGGACTCCCACACTAGCTGGGCCATAATCAATGCCGCCACTGGTCCGTCCGAAGACTTGCACCGAGCCAACTGACATGATTTTGCCCAATTGTCGCCCTTGCGATCGCAAAGCCTCATCAGCAAACCCCATACTGACTTGAGTCGCTTTTTGATAAGCCTTCTGAGATTTTCTGGTGACGGGAATTAGTTTCTGCTTCCCGGTCGAGCCACTGCTTAGACTGAGATAGACAACGGGGTCAGGCGTCATAACGTTCTTTTCGCCATGGGCAATCCGTTCTATGAGGGGTTCATAGCTGTTGTAAGGTAAAACGGGAATCCGCTCTCGAAATTGATCAAGGGTTTTGATCTGGCGGATCTGATATTTTTTACCGAGTTCAGTATCTTGATAACCTCGTAGTAGAGAGTACAAAAATTGTTCTTGCACAACACTCGTTTGACGAGTTTTTTCAATAAAGTTTGCCTTGGTACGTGCCGCGATCGCTTTCAAAAGTGGCAGCAAGTAGTTTGCCATTAGGGTTCTACACCAGTCCGTGAGATGAATCAGATGTCGATTAAAGCAGATTTATCAGGAACCGCAAACGATGAGTAGGACACTTGGGGAAGTGATAGGGAGGTGAAACGCCATTTTTTCTTTGTTCCACAATGTTGGAGAAATTCTACTCACGCTCAACCTGAAGTGGATGTAAAAATATTGAGGTGGCTGTTCTTTTGTGAACAGCGAGTGAGGAATGTAAAGAAGGAGAGTGCATGAGTGCCTTAGCGCGACTTTCTGTTGACGGAGCTTCCTCTGTGGGAGTAGGTATCGTCTGTTTTGCCGTAGCATTTGTTTTGGCTAGTTTAGTGGAATACTGGCTACATCGCTTGATGCACGTTTCACAACGGATTGGCGAACGTCACCGCGACCATCACCGTCGTAATGAAGGTCAGGGAGTGTTATGGGAATTCCGGGACTATGTTAAGGGTAGCTGCGTGGTCATGTTCTTAATGTTTTTCTACTCTTGGGCGGCGGGAATCGGTTGGTTTCTTGGCGCACTTGTCTATGCCGCGTTTTCCGCCTATGCTCACCAACTCCAGCACGAAAACCCATCTAAGTGCTTCTGGATGAAGATGCCCGTTCACTATGTCCATCACAAATATGGGATGTGGCATCATAACTTTGGTCTCGCAGTAGACTGGTGGGATCATGTTTTCGGTACCTACAAGCCAGTGGAATGGTTAACAGAAGACGAACTAACCAAACCGGAGCGGGGGTATTTACAACTCCGATGGCGGTAGAGTGTCCAAACCTTTATGTGAGGGAAGCTTACTGAGGCAGGACAGGAGAAACTTAAAACTTTTTCAATCGCTATCGCTTTCGTCAGAAGCTTAGTGATATTGTTCCTACAACGCTTTGAGTTTTTCTGACTAGGGATCACGAATAATTGTGTGAGGCTTAAATTGAATGCGTGTTTTACTCCTATATCCCCTTTTTCCAAAATCATTCTGGTCGTTTGATAAAGCGTTGGAACTGATCGGACGAAAGGTTTCACTTCCTCCTCTAGGCATGATTACCGTCGCGGCAATCTTGCCTCAAACCTGGGAGTTCCGCTTGGTAGACCGCAATGTTCGATTTGAGACGGAAGCTGATTGGGAGTGGGCAGATCTGGTAATTATCTCCGGCATGATTGTCCAGAAACCCGATATGGTACACCTGATTCGTGAAGCGAAACGACGCGGCAAACTGGTAGCCGCAGGTGGCCCCTATGTCACTTCCGTTCCTGATGCGGCACAAGAAGCTGGGGTAGACTTTTTGGTTTTGGATGAGGGCGAAATTACTCTGCCGCTCTTGGTTGAGGCTCTATCAAGGGGAGAAACCTCAGGAGTATTACGCGCCAATGGCGAAAAGCCTGATGTTACGACTACACCAGTTCCCCGATTTGACCTGCTGGATCTGAACGCCTACAACGAGATGTCGGTACAGTTCTCGCGGGGTTGCCCATTCCAGTGTGAGTTCTGCGACATTATTGTGCTTTATGGACGCAAGCCACGCACGAAGACACCTGCACAAATGATCGCTGAGTTACAGGCTCTCTATGACCTAGGCTGGCGGCGCTCCGTGTTTATGGTAGATGACAACTTCATCGGCAACAAGCGCAATGTCAAGCTCATGCTGCGTGAACTTGTTCCCTGGATGGTCGCTCACGATTACCCCTTCCGCTTTGCGACTGAAGCCTCAGTAGACCTGGCACAGGATGAGGAATTGCTAGATCTGATGGTCGAGGCAAACTTTGGTGGAGTGTTTTTGGGAATTGAGACACCAGATACAGAGAGTTTAGCCCTTACTCAGAAGTTTCAAAACACACGAAACTCTTTAATCGAATCAGTTCAGAAAATTAATCAAGCTGGACTGAGTGTAATGGCTGGGTTTATCCTTGGGTTTGATGATGAGAAACCTGGTGCAGGCGATCGCATCATCGAGTTTGTGGAAGCAACGGCAATCCCCAAAGCGATGTTTGGAATGCTCCAAGCGCTGCCAAATACAGCCTTGTGGAAGCGGCTACAAAAAGAAGGTCGTCTCCTAGAGGAGAATCAAGAGACACAGGGTCATCAGATGGCTCTAATGAACTTCATACCTACCCGACCAGTAGAAGAACTGGCTCGTGAGTATGTCAACTGCTTTTGGGAACTGTATGAGCCAGAGCGCTATCTCGCACGAGTCCATCGGCACTTCATGAACATGAAGCCAGCTCCTCATAAAGTACCGTTTCGGATGCTGGATCTGGTCGAGATGAAGGCAGTACTGACTATCTGCTGGCGACAGGGAATCAAGCGCAGCACCCGCTTCCAGTTCTGGGGTCAACTATTCTCAATCATCCGGCGCAATCCGAAGATGTTCGTGCCTTACCTGAGCAATTGCGCTTTGCTTGAACACTTCATCCAGTACCGCCAAAGTGTGCGCGAAGAAGTCGAAGCTCAACTGGCTGAGTATTTGGCAAACAAACCCAAGCCTCAATCCTTAGCTGTTTTAAGTTCTTAAAAATAATTCGGGAGATTGAAGTTAGAAAGTCCAATGAAAGCCTTGCGTCGTGCAGTTGTTAAGAAACTGGAAAACTGGGTTGCTCGATCTTCTTTAGTGGGAAACTCTACCTTTTTTAGTGTTGAGCAGTTTCCTTGGGCAACCCAATTAGAGGAAAATTGGTTGGTGATTCGCAAAGAGCTTGAGCAAGTGCTTGAGTATGTCGATGAATTACCAAATTTCCAAGATATTTCGCCTCGCCAACGCCGCATTGCCAATGATAATCGTTGGAAAACCTATTTCTTTTTTGCGTTTGGTTTTAAGGCGACAAAAAACTGTGAACGCTGCCCGGAAACTACGAAACTTTTGGAGCAGATTCCAGGCATGAAGGTCGCCTTTTTTTCGATTTTGGCTCCGGGTAAGCATATTCCTGAACACCGGGGAAAGTATATTGGCGTGATTCGGTACCATTTGGGACTGATGGTGCCAGAACCCAAGACAGCTTGTCGAATTCGCGTTAATGATGAAGTGGCTTATTGGGAGGAAGGCAAGAGTCTGCTTTTCGACGATACCTTCCCTCACGAAGTTTGGAACGATACGAATGGCTACCGTGTGGTGCTGTTCTTGGACATAGTTCGACCCTTACGATTTCCCCTATCAGTGGTGAACTCGCTTGCCTGTCGCCTAATTGCGGCTTCACCGATTATTCAAGATGCTAAAGCCAACCACGAAAGCTGGGAAAAGCGTTTTGCAGAGGTTGTGAAATGAAGTCAATAAAGGAGTTCAGAATATAGAATTTCAGGAGTTCAGAATACCTGATTGGATGAATTTAGATAGTTCTTATACCAAAATTTAAGAGTTAATCTTCTTTCTGTTGAACTTCTGCAACTCCTGAACTCCTAAATTCTTCATTAACCCCTTACGCTTTAAATACCATTGCTGGATCGAGGCGAGTGACCTTTTGAATCGCAAAGATGGCTGAACCGACACACATCGCCACAGTCAGTCCGAAAACTGCGATCGCGGATACTGGTGTAATTAAAATCAGGATGCCCTGACTGAAAAACGTCCAAGCCGCTACGCTATAGCAGAGTGCCATGCTAGGAAGATAGCCAAGAACTGCCATCCACAATGCCTGCTCGATAATCACGCCATAAACCACCCAATCCGACGCTCCTATTGCCTTGAGTGTGCCAAACTGCTTGAGATGGTCAGATACAGAGGAGTAAAGAATTTGACCGACAATAATTACTCCGACAATGACACCGACAACCGCACCTAAACCTAAAATAAATCCAATCCCTGTTCGTCTTTCCCAAAAGGTTTGGTTCTTCTTATTAAACTCCGTACTCGTAAACGCACGGGTGTTTGGCAAAGCGGCTTCTAGTCTCTGCTTGAGTACCTGTAAATCCTGCCCTGGTTTGGCTTGAACCAGTACATATGTAATTAGGTCAGATGCGACTAACTTGTTGGGTGCAGTAGGGGGTGTAGATTGAGTACCAGTCTGAGGGGTGTTTAAATAAGTGTTGGTACATTTCAATTCTGTTGAGCCGGATGGCAACTGGCACGACACACTAGAAGTCTGACCTGACGTGGAGAAAGCATTGGCACTTTCTAAAGAGGTGAACATAAACGCATTAGATACAATCGAGTTGTTTCCTTGCGTTAAACCAACCACCCGTGCTGGCAAGGAGTTAACCTGTACTGTGGCACCAATCCCTTTTATGTTTAGTGACTTCAGGCTAGTTTTATCCACTATTACTGTGTAAGGTGTATTGAGTTCACTTGCACTTCCTTGGATAACATTTATGGGTGTGAACAACCCCCCTTTGGGGTCAAATCCAACAACTCTAACCCGCATAATTTCATTAGAAGACTTACGCCATAAAGCGCCACCGAAAATCAGTGCTTCGGCTCGTTCCACACCAGCTACGTTTCGAGCCTCAATGACATTTGATAGGGGGATAGGCAATGTCAGTTCAATTTGTACCCAACTGTCTGAAGCGACCCAAATGTCGGCAGCAGAGTTATTAATCAACTGACCTGTCGATTCAGTAAACCCATTAAAGATACCGGTTTGAAGCGTGACCAATGTCACAGCAAACATAATTCCTAGTTGAGCAACCAAGAATCGAGGAATGTCTTCGAGCAGGTTCTTCCGGGCAATGGAAACCATAGGAAAAGCTTGTACAAAAAATAGTCAGCTATCCACTAGCGTAAACCTTGGTAGGTGAAAGCCGTCCAGTAACAAGCGCAATCTCTGGCTCCGGGTTATTGTGCATCTGCAACTTGAGAAGCGATCGCTAGTTGATGTTGCTCAATCCAATCGGCTGCCCATTGGAACTGCACCCCGGCACGACAGGCGGCAGCTTCATCTTCAGGGCGATCGCCTACATAGAGGCTATTTTGCGGGCTGTGCTTGTGCCGAACCATCGCCAGATTCAACATTCCTGCTCCTGGTTTACGATAGTGTCCAGACCATTTGGTTTTACTGTGGTTATGGACATTGTGATGAGTCACGCGAAAACATTTCTTACCTTCAAAGTCAGGGCAGAAATAGATTTCCCTTAACTCTGGGAATAGCGTAAGCGTGTACTGCTGTTCCTGGACGCACCGTTGCATAGACTTGTGCCCCGCGCCAACTCCACCTTGATTGGTGATGCCAACAATGATCCAATCATCTTTGTAGGCACGAAGGGCAATATCAGCACCCGCAATAATTTGTTGGTCTTGAGGATGTTGGAAGTATTGCTGTCCGCTGAGTGGTTCTCGGAGCGTGCCGTCCAAGTCTACCAGTAATAGGCTCATCGTTCTCTTGTGGAATTTGCTATTTTATTCGACATCCTAATTGGCGAACCGTTCCCTCTCCTCTGGCTAACGGAACCTCTACTGAAGCGATCGCACCAGAACAAGTTGGGAGAGAAACCAACTAATCCTGCGATCACGGAGAGCATATGAACTGTTAAGCGAAAAGCAGATGTTGGGTTGACCAAGGAAACTCAACTAAATGATTTGCGCTCAGACTTTGATTTGGGCTATCGAAAAACCCGAAACCGCATATCGTCCTCTTGCTGACCAAGAATATAGTTTCGATTACGTAAATCTATATCCCATTGAGTCAAAGCATATCGCATTGCCTGAAGTAACAGTGAGAAGGCTACTTGAGGTGTCCATTCATGTATTTCTAGTAGCTCTCTATCATCATAAGTTGGTGTAGTTGCATCTAAACCAAGACGATTTAGAACAAATAGAAGTTCGTAGCTTAGTTCAGTTTTCTCAAACTGAACTTCTTCCAAAATTTTATTCAGCATCTCTAGAAAAACACGCCCTTTGAGAGATACATAGTAGAACGAACCACGTCCTAATTGCCAAATAAGTCCACTTCCAACAAGCATAAAGACTTTTTCCCTTAGGGAACCGGAGCTTACTTCTAACCTCTTAGACAAAGCAGGATAATTTAGAAAGCCGTTTACTGCTATTTCATATAAAACAGCTAAATTTAGTCCAAACCTTCCTGAGGTATTTAGAAAAATACGAATATCAGTGGCAGTCAAGTTACCAAAGATGACATTGAATAAAAGATCATCTACAATGCTGTTTTGCAAGATATTACCGATAGTCTCTCTTTCCTGCTCATCATCAGCATCAAAATCCTGTGGTATCCAAAATACTTTTAACTTGAATAAGTTTCTACTGTATTCTGTCTTCTTATAGTCTTGAATAACCTCATGAAAGAGGCTTCGATTTCTAACATTGTCTCTAACAACATATGCCCATATATCTGATTCCACATCTACTAAAAGGCTTCTAATATCTTTATCAATACCTTCAGTATGTTTCCATAGAGTTTGACCAATTAACGGTCTATCCCAATCTCTACAAAAAATGCAAGCGAAATCAAACTTTTTTCGCTCAGCCTCCGTATAACCATATAGCTTAATTTTCGCAAAATCCTCAACAACCTCTAGGAATTTATTGGACAGAAACTGATGTTCGGGGGACTCTGCCATACCATTTAACTCAATTACTAGGGCAATTCTTGGTGAAGAATAGATTGTAGTTCAATTGTACTATACGACAAGCGCCTTACCAACAATCTCAAAATACACTTTAATCCCATCACATTAGTGTGGTGTCCTGAATGGTGTTGGCGGCAATTAGTGATCGCGTACAATGCAAAATCCTTTCAGTTCTACACAACGATAGAGGCACAATAAACTTCATCTAATACTGTTTATGGTAATGATCGCGAAAACAGGCAGTCAAAGCGATGCAGAAGCTGGCAGTATTCGGTGGAACAGGCATTTCCACAGGCTACTGGATTACCCTAACTGCCGTGGTTGCCTTGAAGCCCAACTATGGCGGAACCTCTCAGACCACCCTACAGTGGGTGTTGGACACGGTTTTAGGAGGCATCATTGGCATTGGAATCGTTACGCTGATTCACAATTCCTGGGCGATTGGGGGATGTCTTCTCCTGTTCATCGTCACGGCGGTGGCAGTGCGACCCCTAAGCTTCAGCTTGTTCATTACGCTACTCACTCCCGCTATCATCTTGCTCGTCAATGTAACGAGTAACGGTGGGTGGCAGATTGGAGTTCTGCGGATTGTTGATATCTTGGCTGGAGGCATATTAGCACTGCTTGGTAGCTTTCTGTTATTCCCTCGCTGGGAACGGCAGCAACTTCCTGCCCAATTAGAAACGACGATTCGAGCCACTCTTGCTTACTTTCAGCAAGCGATCGCACTAATGCTTGCTAAGCTGTTGTGCATCTCGCGTCAGATATTTAACTAATCGGTTTTAGGGAAAAGGGAAAACCTTTTCCCCTGCCCCTAATTCCCAAAGGGGACACTGAGTTCCCCTTTAACCTTTTCCCGATGAATGTATATTGCAAATTAGATGTGTGACAGCTTATCAGCTTTAAACTGTTTTAACTGTTAAAAACACTAGGCGCGAATTTCGTCTAACTTTGCCCGCACAGTCTGGATATCTTGCCACATTAGCCACTTCGGGCCACCTTGTTCGCGTGAGGGATTCCGCAATAGATAAGCTGGGTGGAGAATTGGCATACACAGCCGTCCTTCCCACTCAATCCAAGTGCCTCGAATTTTGGTGATACCTCGCTTATCACCCGTTAACCCTTTGACTGCTGTAGCACCAGTCATGAGAATAATCTTTGGGTCAATTAAGCGAATTTGTTCCAACAAATAAGGCTTACAAGCCGCAACTTCATCAGCCGTGGGAACCCGGTTACCCGGTGGACGACACTTGTTTATGTTAGTGATGTAAACATCCTTTTTGCGATCGAGCTTCACGGACTCCAAGATTTTATCTAGCAGTTGCCCCGCTTTTCCTACAAACGGTCTACCCGTTTCATCCTCATTTTGTCCTGGTGCTTCTCCAATGATCATGAGTGGGGCGTTTAGGTTACCTTCTCCAACAACGGCATGGGTACGAGTAGCGCCTAAATCACATCGCTGGCAGACGTTGCAGTGTTCAGCAATCGGGATGATTGAGTCGTAGGTGCCGGAAGGAATGGGAACAGCCGCACTGGTGGGAATTAGCTCAGGCTGGACATTAGCAGACGTAGACGCAGCCAACTCGGACTGGTCAAAAAGGCTCATTTGTTCTTCAGTAGACATGAATCTAAGGGCATTAAGTCAGGGCAAGGCACAAGGCGGTAGGAGAGCGTGAAAGCCCTCTAAATTTTAGAGTGGATTGATACTAATCGGAGAGTAACTACCAACAGAGAATATTTTGTAAAGAATTATCCCTTTGGAGCAAGGCATCTTGTGGAAAATTAGTCATGATAAAGGCAACTAAGCTATTAAGTGCCGGAGGGAACCATGTCATCTGCACCGCTGTTTAGCGATCGCATTGATGCTGGTGAGCAACTGGCTCAAGTGATTTGCACACACCTCGACCAGATTCAGGCGGCTGGTGTTATTGCTCCACCGATTGTCTATGGGCTACCTCGTGGTGGCATTCCAGTCGCAGCACCTGTAGCTCGCTCATTGGATTGTCCTCTAGATATTGTAGTGGCAAAAAAAATTTCAACACCTCAGAACCCAGAACTAGCCATTGGTGCTGTCGCCTCAGAAGGAAACGTTCTTTGGTCACGCCAGAAGCTGTTTGGAAAAAAAAATGCAATTCTGCTAGAAACCTCACTGCGTCAAGCTCAAGAAAAAGCTCAAGATTTGCTGATTCAACTCTCTCCTGGATGTCCTAAAGTTAATCCTCAAGGAAAACTCGCACTCCTGGTTGATGATGGCATTGCAACGGGGATGACGATAGTCGCCGCAGCACAAGCCCTGAAATCACGGAATCCAGAGCAGGTTTGGATTTGTTCACCTGTAGCGCCAACTGGATTGTCCAAGTGGTTGTCTCGGTGGTGCGATCGCGTTCTTCTTTTAGAAACACCTGAACCATTCTTAAGCGTTAGCCGCTTTTATGCCCAATTTCCTCAGCTTACAACGGAGGAAGCTCTAAATTGTTTGCAGCAGCACAACTACCCCCTTACTGTAAATAACTGACAAGCGACGCTCCAAAGCAAAGGTAGCCAAAGTCCCAATCCTGAATTACCCTAACGAGTAGTCCTAACCTCAACTACTGGTTGTTGATTTTCCTCAAAAATCTAACAACTAACAACCAATAACCAACAACTAACGATGAGACTTTGCCAATTTTGGTGGCGCACCTTAATTTTCTCGACCCAGCATAATCCACCTGAGTTTGTCGAACTGATAATGACTTCCTTGACGATGGCTCTACTGGTAAGCTGGGAATTTACCCACAATTGGCCTTACCTGGTTCTCAGTTCAAGCTTTGCGATCGGAGCGGCGGTGTCAATGTGGATACGTGAGATGATTAGACCTTCGACACATCCGCGTGTCGTGCAGGTACTAGCGGTACTGTTGTTCATCTATAGCTTTTATGCCCTTGCTGATGTAGCTCCTTATGTGCAGTTGTAAGGCTTGACAATTTGCACTTTAGTTTTCCGGTTTTGAAGAAGACTGGTGCAGAATTAGCCGATTTCCCTGTGGATCGTAAGCGTAAATTTCTCTACCGTGAGAGGCTGTAGTAATGTCTCTTGGAGGTGGGTATCCCAAGCGGGTGAGGCAAGCGATCTCGTCTTCCAAGTCATTAACTTCCAAGCACAAGCTCATCCCACTTTGGCTAGAATCAGCAAACTCGTGTTGGTGGCTTTCTTTCGGCTTAAAGATTGCCAACCGCAATCCTGAAAGCTGAAACTCGGCATACACATTTGGAATGTAAGGCTTTGGCTCTTGATTGAGCAACAGAGTATAAAACTGAACTAGTGTTTCAGGCTCAGTTGCTGCCAAGGTAACAAAAGCTTCCCTGTATTGAAACACCATTAGAGACTAAAGCCTTTCCTCATCTTAGACAGGTCTCTCAATTGGTATTGCATGAGTTCAATGATGCTTTCCTCTAAATTTTCTGCTAACTCGAAAACAAGAGTATTACAATTTTCTCTTTTAGTATCTTTATCGTAATGTAGACAGAGGAGTTTTGAGCAGCCAATGAACTTACGAGTTCGAGACATTGGGGAACAAGGTCTTTTGGAACGGTTGCAGCGCTTTTGTCCTGCCGATATTGTGGGTGATGATGCGGCTGTGATGCCGTTCCCTGGCTCAGGTCGATCGCTGGTTGTGACAACAGATGTTTTGGTAGATGGGGTACATTTTAGCGATCGCACTACCAGTCCCGAAGACGCGGGTTGGCGTGCAACGGCTGCTAATTTATCTGATTTAGCGGCAATGGGAGCCTCCCCAATCGGAATTACTGTGGGCTTAAGCGTTACAGGTGATGTTGCGGTTAGCTGGGTAGAGCGACTCTACCAAGGCATTACCCAATGTTTGCAGCAGTACAATACGGTAATTGTCGGTGGTGATGTGGTGCGATCGCCAGTTATTAGCCTCTCGATTACCGCCTTTGGTCAAGCTTTGCCGAACCGAATACTCCGTCGTTCAACTGCTGTTGTGGGAAATGCGATCGTTATCACGGGTGTCCACGGTGCTTCCCGTGCAGGACTGGAACTACTTCTCAACCCAGAATTAGGCAAACACTTGAGCGAAGCCGAACGTACCTATTTAATCCAGGCTCACCAACGCCCAAAACCCAGACTTGATGTTTTGCCCCTACTCTGGAATAGTCTAGATTCCTACTCCGCAATTCAAGTAGCAGGAACGGATAGCAGTGACGGTTTGGCAGATGCCATTTTACAACTCTGCCGTGCTAGTGGCGTTGGGGCAAAGCTTGAAAGAACCTCAATTCCTTTATCATCAGCCATGAGTAAGTTGATATCCGTCGCGCCAATCTTAGACTGGGCTTTGTACGGTGGTGAAGACTTTGAACTCCTGCTGTGTCTACCTCCAGAACCCGCTGAAGCTTTAGTAGCACAGTTAGGAGGAGCCGCGATTATTGGCAACATCACGACTGCTACTGAAGTCTGGTTAACAGATAGCACAGGTACTTGTGCCGATGAATTACTGACTCTGAGCCGAGGATTTCAGCATTTTTAAACAAGTGTAGGCATACTAAGCTAATCAGTATCGAAGTGCGTAACTTCTCAGTTAGTGAGTTTCTCAAAAATTAAGCCTAGGAATTTGTTTCCCAGGCTCACACTTATATTTGACTCAAGTGAACGTCTGTTCCTTTAAGTTCGATTGAAGGACTAACTCTCCCACTTCTGGGCAATGATTTCTGCCAAATCCACAACTCGCTGAGAGTAACCCCACTCGTTGTCATACCAGGCAACAACTTTGACCATGTCACCACCCATAACCATCGTCAGGCTGGAATCCACAATTGAAGAGGCATCGTGACCCTTGTAGTCTGTTGAAACAAGCGGCTCATCACTATATGCCAAAATTCCCTTGAGTGAACCTTCAGCCGCTTCTCTGAGAACGCTATTCACCTGTTCTGCGATCGTTGGTTTCTCGACTTGAACCACCAAGTCAACCACAGACACGTTTGGTGTTGGCACACGCAAGGCAATACCATTTAGTTTGCCTTTCAGTTCCGGCAAGACTAAACCGACAGCTTTTGCTGCACCTGTGCTGGTTGGAACAATGTTCATCGCTGCTGCCCGTGCCCTGCGAACATCACGGTGGCTAGCATCCAAAAGACGTTGGTCTCCTGTGTAGCTGTGAGTCGTGGTCATCGTCCCTTTGATGATACCGAATTGTTCATGTAGCACTTTGGCAAAGGGGGATAAGCAATTAGTTGTACAGCTAGCGTTGCTGACAATATCATCCTTATTGTGATCGTAGTGATGGTCATTGACACCTACCACATAGGTACTGACATCATCCCCTTTAGCAGGAGCTGTAATCATTACCTTTTTTGCGCCCGCTGCTATGTGCTTCGAGGCTCCCTCACGGCTGACAAATACACCCGTAGCTTCAATGACAAGGTCAATTCCCCAATCTGCCCAGGGCAAGTTCAGCGGGTTGCGATCAGATACGCACTTAACTGTTTTGCCATTGATGATGATGGAGTTTTCATCAAAGCCGATATCAGCATCCAACTTCCCCAGCATCGTGTCGTACTTCAGCAAATGAGCATTCGTTTTAGGGTCAGAAGTATCATTGATGCCTACTAAATCTATTTGGCTATTTTCCCTGGTTAACCAGCATCGTGCGAAGTTGCGTCCGATGCGCCCGAACCCATTGATCGCTACTCTAATCACAACGTCTTGCCCTCTGTATTCAAGCTCAGTAAGTAAATATCTCCACTAATGACCCCAATCATATCGCAAAGCCTGTACAATTCCACCTTGGAATTGGTAAAGATACGGAGAAGGGGATCAGGAGCTAGAAAAGATTTGCTCCTCATCTTGAGTGCAACGCTGTGAACTTTTCACTACTCTGGGGTTATAAAGCAAAAGGCAGAAGGTTCCAGGGCAGAAAGCCCAAGGGCAGAGGATGAGCGTTTTCTTCCTTGTCCCTTTTCTCAGCTTAAACGTAACAATAACTAGACTTGTGAGCTACTCCCCACTCCCTCCAAGTAGAGGTTGTGGTCAGTAATGTAAGCTCGAACAGATTCTGGAACGAGGTAGCGAATTGAGCGATGCTGACGACAGTATTGTCGAATTAGTGTTGAGGAGATGCCTACGGCTGGCATTTGCAGAAGCTGCCAGCGAATTGAGATATCTTGAGAAGCTAGTTGTTGAGCGACTTGTTGGCACAGCCAGCTACTTTGGCTATCTGGTAGAGGTTGAGTTCTCTCGCTTTTAGTGAAGTGAACCCTTGTTGTAGTGATAGGGCGTGGTGCAACTAACCAGTCGCAGGCAGGTATAACGGCTTCACGGTAATACCAGTGTGGCAATGTCTGAAAAGCATCAATCCCAATAATCCAGTACCACTGACAGTTAGAATAGGTATCCTGAAGCTCGGTTAAAGTTTTGAGCGCGTAATTGGGTTTAGCGTCTACTGTCTCCAGAGGTGAGAGTATAAAGCTTGGGTTGTCTGTGATCGCTTGCTCTACCATTGAGCGACGATGCTCATAGCTACAGGCTTGTTTATGAGGTGAAAGGCGATCAGGTACCCAGATAACTTGAGTTAGATTTAACTGACTGAGCGCTGCCTGTGCAATTAACAGGTGCCCCCAGTGAACGGGATCGAAGGTGCCGCCTAGAATTGCCACTTGTCCCATAATGAAAGCGATCGCACAATTGACAAACGATGTAGGAGGTGACTCCGTACCAAGGACAATGGAGAAACGGGTGAGGTAATGAAGCTAACTTCCCCTTAAACTCTCTGTCGTGCAAGTTGTGAATTCTTCCAACTCTCGATTCTCCCTCAACTAGACAACGGGTTTGACTCAAATCTGAATCACCTCGTTGGTAGGTTCTGAGTTGTTTTCTTGACTAAAGCTTCCGGACGGAGAATAGCTCTACGTGTTTAGTAGTAAAAACTGTCTAGGGGTAGAAAAATTTAGTTCAGCAATAACACAATCTATAGGACAAGTGTACCTTTTTTATGAAAATTGCGCTAAATCTATGCTTGGCTATATCTTGAAAAATCAATTCTTGATATGATAGCGCGTGTTATTGGCACAGTAGGCTTGTGTGGTGTGGTGTGTAAGGAGTTAAGATGCCGAATACTGTTGATTTTACTGGGAAGCCATTTCATTTCATCGGCATTGGTGGAATTGGAATGTCAGCTCTTGCCTACGTTCTAGCAAAGCGCCAAATACCTGTATCGGGTTCTGACCTTCGTTCAACGCATATTACTCAACGTTTGCAAGCAGTTGGCGCTCATCTTTTTGGAAACCAAGACGCTACTAATTTAGAATTTTTCCGCTCTAGGACAGAGCCAGCGTATGGAGAATTGCCGACTGGTATCAGTGTTAGCCCAACTTTAGGAATCGCATCTGGACTTGCAAATACCAAGACTGTCGGGACAGGACAACTCTCGTCAAGCTTGCCTCAAGTGATCTGTTCGACAGCGATTAATACAGTTAATTCTGAGTATCAAGCGGCTTTAGAACGAGGCTACCCAATTTTTCATCGCTCAGATTTGCTAGCGGCTTTGATTCAAGATTATCAAAGTATCGGCGTGGCGGGGACTCATGGAAAAACGACAACAAGTAGCTTGATTGGGTATCTCTTGCTTAAAGCAGGTCTCGATCCAACGATTGTTGTCGGAGGCGAGGTGGATGCCTGGGATGGGAATGCACGATTGGGGAATGGACCTTATCTCGTTGCCGAAGCTGACGAATCTGACGGGTCTTTAGCTAAGCTCTCTCCTAAGATTGGGGTTGTCACGAATATTGAACTGGATCATCCAGACCACTACGACTCGCTGGAACAGGTAATTGAGATCTTCCAGACGTTTGCTCGGCGTTGTCAGATATTGGTTGGATGTATTGATTGTGAGACGTTGCGATCGCACCTCAACCCCACAATCAGTTACAGCCTACGGAGAGATGCTGGTGCTAATTACAGTGTAGATAATGTAAACTACTATGCCTACGGCACCACTGCCCGTGTTTGGGAGGGCAATGAGGTTTTAGGAGAACTGCATCTCAAGTTGCTGGGTCAACACAACCTCAGCAATGCTTTGGCTGCTGTGGCGGTAGGACGATATCTGGGTTTAGAGTTTGACGTGATCGACTCAGCACTCTCAACCTTTGAGGGGGCTAAACGTCGGTTTGAGCTTCGGGGTAAGTGCAATGACATCTCGTTTGTTGATGACTACGCTCACCACCCTAGTGAAATTCAAGCCACACTTGCGGCGGCTCGTCTACGCAAGAGTGAAGACGGTACTTCATCCTCAACACCTCGACGAGTGGTTGCGATTTTCCAGCCTCATCGCTACAGCCGCACCTTGACATTTTTGTCGGAATTTGCTGAAGCTTTTAGCGATGCAGACATTGTTGTAATCACTGACATTTACAGTGCTGGAGAACCTAACTTAGGGCAAATTAGCGGGGAGCAGGTTCGAGATGCGATCTGTGCTGCGGCGCAACGCTCTGCTAACGGTGTTCACCACGAGAATGTGTACTACAGCCCAACGTTAAGCTCGGTAACCGAGTTGCTCACCCAAACCCTCCAACCCGGAGACCTTGCCCTATTTTTAGGAGCAGGGAATTTAAATCAGATTATTCCCCAGGTCATAGAGTTCTACCAAAAGGCTGAGAAAGATCAATTAAGAGAATTGAGCCAAAAAGCCTAAGTTCGACTAACTAAAGCAAAAAAATAAGACTTTAGACCCAACTCACTTGCCCAAAACCAATCGGCATTCTTTTGACGTGTATTGATATGACCCTGTCCTATGATCCCAAAAGCGTTACTAGCGCAGTTCCTACAAAAAAGAAAGTTTACAAGCCTGAGCTTTATGTACCTGGAACCGACTGTCCGCTTCGTGCGGCTGCCCCGTTAGCGAGCCTTACCTCGTTTCGAGTCGGTGGTCCAGCAGAGTGGTACGTCGCTCCCCGACGCTTAGAAGACCTGCAAGCCAGTTTTGAGTGGGCTTTGTCCCAAGGATTACCCCTAACACTGCTGGGAGCAGGTTCTAATCTTTTAGTAAGCGATCGCGGTTTGCCAGGTTTAGTGGTTTGTACTCGCCATCTCCGCCGAAGTCAGTTTGACTACGAAACTGGAAGAGTCACAGCAGGGGCTGGTGAACCCATTGCTCGTCTGGCATGGCAAGCCGCAGAAATTGGCTGGCAGGGAATGGAGTGGGCAGTAGGAATCCCTGGCACAGTTGGTGGTGCCATAGTGATGAATGCTGGTGCCCATAAAAGTTGTACGGCTGATGTGCTTGTGAGCACCCAGACACTCTCTCCCACAGGGAAAATTGAAACTTTAAGCCCCCAAGACTTAGGCTTTAGCTATCGCACCTCAAACCTGCAAGGAGGCGATCGCTTAGTTACACAAGCAACATTTCAGTTAAAACCGGGTGCTGATCCAAAACAGGTACTTACCGAAACATCTCGCCATTTGGAGCAACGACGTAAATCTCAGCCTTATCACCTACCTAGCTGTGGTAGTGTCTTCCGCAATCCCGATACACACCCAGCAGCTTGGCTGATTGAACAAATTGGTTTAAAGGGTTATCAAGTTGGCAAGGCTCAAGTGGCTGAGCGTCATGCCAACTTTATCCTCAACTGTGGTGGGGCAAAAGCTAGCGATATCTTCCAAATTATTCACCATATCCAGCAGCAGGTAGAGCAGCATTGGTCGCTCTGCCTAGAACCAGAAGTCAGAATCTTGGGTGAGTTTCAACTAGGCTAAAGATGTCGCACGGCGGTAAGGGGTACTAAGATCAATACAACTCATTTCAACATCGTGGAACTCACAAGATAAGCCTGTGGAGTTGTCTGATAATAAGGACGATAAAGCAGGACGTTCTTACCGTAAGGTAGATGTCACCACTGATATACTCGTTTAACTCAGATAGAGTCAATCTAATATGACAAAAGGACAAGGATTCGGCTTCGGTTTAGGCAAAATGAAAGAACTCGCCGAAGCATTCAAAAAAGCCCAAGAAGTTCAACAAGGTGCCAAACAACTCCAGGAAGAACTGGAGCAAATGGAAATTGAAGGCTCATCAGCAGATGGCAGTGTCAAGGTTGTGCTTAGTGGCAACCAGGAACCCCTGCGTGTAGAGATTTCTGAAGCTGCGATCGCTCAAGGAGCAGGTACGCTCTCTGAAACCGTCACAGCCGCGATGAAAGATGCTTACGAGAAGTCCACAGCCACCATGCGAGAACGGATGGAAGAACTCACAAGTGGGCTAAATCTTCCAGGAATGTAATTGAAAGTTTAGTTAAAGGTCAAAAGGCAAAAGAAACTCATTCAAACGTTTTCTTTTGCCTTTTGCTTTATAGCGATTTTCGTATCAGTGAGGTAAATCTTACTTTCTTGCCTATTCCCGAAAACGCAGAATCTTGTACCTCATCCTTTGGGAGAACCGCTATATTATGTCGGTGGCTTCGGGGGAGCAACCTGTAGCTTAGGCAAACTCGTAATCACTCGATAAAACTGCTCAGCGAGGGCGGTATTGGCTTCCTCAGTTAAGTGAACCGTGTCATAAAAGGCTGGCTTAGAGAAGTTTTCATAGAACTTGTAGAAATTGAGCGTCTTCACATTTTTAGGAAACGCTTTCTGAAGTTGTTCGTTCGCTTGCGCTAATTCTGCATAACCCGTCTGTACCTGTTGTTTGTAGCTTGGCTTGAGTTCATTTAAAATCGCCTGTTCTTTTGGTGAAAGATTACTCGTGCCACGACCCGTAATTTCTGGCTGAAGGGCAAGAAAGATAGGAATTCCTGCTCCAGTTGTCAAACGAGCCATTTGGGCTTGATGAGTCCGGTAACGTGCGACTCGACTGTCTAGTTCACCAGGGTTAGCGGCGAGATGTTGCTCTAGTGGTGCTGCATTCTCCGTTGCGATTAGGCTTGTCTGAGTGACATTCGGCTCTGGACGTAACAGCCAGTATTGAATGGCTTTAACGAAATAAGTCCCTGTAATGGTGTCGTTTAGCTGTTGGGTTATGGTTGTCCAATAGTGTCCTGAGGCATTGTTGAGGAAGGCTTCCGTGTGGGGAATATCTTTAGCCGCTTGATTACTTGGCAGCATTAAGTCATCATATCCATCCAAAACCACGATCGCATCTGGACTATAGGGCAAAATCTGGAGCGCTAACTGTGCGAGTTCGTTGCCAGACGTATAACCAGGTACAGCCGCATTGATAACGCGATACTGACCATCCCGTAGCCTTAGTGGCAACTTAATGACTTTATCAAGCTCGCTTTTAAAGTAGGGTAGTACTGTCGGTCGATATTTCTCCGGAGTCCGCTTCTGCTGTGCTATCCGTTCATTGAGACGGGTTTCCAGTTTGCTGGCTAATGTGGCTTGATTACTGGCACTCCATTGACCAAAAGCTGTAGAACCACCTAAAAGAAAAATCCGAATTTCATTTTTGGGTTTAGCGAGGGGAAGCGGATCATTGTCGCGGAACCCTTGCTCATTGATGCCCCAATACTGACTTTTTTGCTTGCCAACTAAGCTATAGCCCATCCCAAACTGCCGTTGGGCAGCTAGACGACCACGGTCAAAAATCCCATCATAGGGTTGTTGAGATTGACCGAGAAACTTGAGACCGTAAGCGGTAGCAAGTTCAGGTTGACCTTCATAAGCTGCCAACTCGGCGCTTTTGCCCGCAAAGCCAACAAAAATTCTTGCCAGCAACTCCAGTGCAATCAAGACCAAAGGTATGGTCATGAAGATTATTGGTAACGGCAAGGGTCGGCGGGGCTTGCGGTAAGAGCGGTGGCGCGACTTGAACTTCAAAATACTTTCCTCAAATCACATTGAAACGGGAGCCATTCAATCACAACTAGAAGGCGTTTTTTATGTTCCTGCTGGGCTTCTAGTCAGTTTGATTGTGCTACTAATTAACTCTGATCCCGGCATTTGTTATCTCACTGCAATGGTAAGATTGGTCAGCTTCGTTGCTAAACTTAACACGGGGGCTACTAAGAACCTGTCATTCATGGAACTCGGTCAGCGAAGGCTTTTGTGTAACATAAACGGACAAAATTTAAGTTAAATAGATTTGTACGCGATCGCGTTTTGGGCTGCATACAAAGTTTAAGTTAAACATTATACCCATGCCTTGCAAGTTACTTTTCGTCTGTCTTGGAAATATTTGCCGTTCTCCATCAGCGGAGAATATTATGAATCACCTGATTGAACAAGCAGGTCTCAGTGAGAGTATTATCTGCGATTCGGCTGGAACTGGCGGCTACCATATTGGTTCTCCTCCCGATCAACGTATGGCAGCAGCAGCAGCACGTCGGGGGATTGAGCTTAAGGGTCAAGCACGACAATTTCAAAAGTCTGATTTTGAGAACTTTGACTTAATTTTGGCGATGGATCAGGAAAATTATCAGGATATTCTCTCCCTTGATCCAGCCGGAAAGTACAAAGACAAAGTACGGCTAATGTGTGATTTTGCTTCAAATCATCGTGAGCGAGAAGTCCCTGACCCTTACTACGGTGGTACGGAGGGTTTTAACAAGGTTATTGATTTACTGCTAGATGCCTGTGAGGGTCTGCTGCAATACGTGGTTAAAACTTACCTCTAGAATTATCAAATTAAGTTAGTAGAGCATGGATTTTCTGTTAAACAATCTGGGGAAAATTATGATTCTAGATGAATTCATACAATTGTTAGAAAAACAAGAAGGATGCCCTGAATTTCTGCCATTAGCACTACAAGCTATGTGGTATGAAAAAAAAGGAGATTGGGACAAAGCTCATCAAATTGTACAAAATGCTACTGATGTTGACAGTGCTTGGATTCATGCCTATCTACATCGAAAAGAGGGCGACGATAGTAATGCTCGTTACTGGTATAGGCGAAGTAGTCAGGTAGAGTTTAAAGGAGAGCTTTCCAAAGAATGGGAGCAAATTGTCTCTGACTTGCTTCAAAAGAGCTAGCGTCAATTAGTTGATTAATGAAGGAGAAGGCAAGATTAAATACTAGCTGATTGAAGTTGAAGCACTGTTGAGCTAGATAAAGGAAGAGTGAACCAGAACGTTGAGCCAGTTCCTGGCGTACTGATCACACCAATTTGCCCACCGTGAGCATTAATAATTTGCCGACACTGATACAAGCCTAAACCAATACCTGTTAAGTGTTCGGTGTGAAGACCTCGAATGTAGAGTTTGAAGAGGCTCTTCTGTTGCTGTTGACTCATCCCCACTCCATCGTCCTGAAGAATGCAGCGAACCATCTGGTTTTCAACAGTAACTTGTAAAGTAAGGTTCACTCCCAATGGGTTGTGTTTGAGGGCATTAAGGAGTAAATTGTCCAATACCCGTCGCAATTGTTGTGGATCGGCGGGAACTAAGGGAATATCTTCTGGCAGTGTGTAAGATAGGGTGGCTTGATTTTGTGCAAGCTTTGTTGAGTAGTCGGTAGCTAGGTTTTGAATCAACGTGTTGAACTGTACGGGTTCGCATTGCAGATCTAATTCTCGCTCTTCGTTGAAATGATCTTCTAAAAGGGAGTTGATCAAACTAAGTTGGCGATCGCTACTTGTCATCATTCGCTCAATTAGAGAGCGAGTAAGAGTTACGGTTTCCCCAGCTGATTGATGCAAATTTTTCAACACCATGGACATTCCCAGCAAAGAGGTGCGTAGGTCGTGGGAAACGGCTTGCAGGAACACGTCCTTCAAGTGGTTGAGTTCCTGAAGTTCCGTCATTTTGGCGCTGAGTTCTTGGGTACGTTCTTCTACCTGAGATTCAAGATGAGTGTTGAGTTCAGTAATTTGTCGATACAGTTCGGCTTGCTGAATTGCGATCGCAACTTGTGTGGCAAGGGACGTAAGCCAATCAATCTCCCAAGGTTGCCACTGCCGCGACTCTTGGCATTGATTAACCACCAAGCCACCATACAGTTCATCACCTACAAGAATTGGCACTCCCAGAACAGAGCGGATTTGATATTGGGTGTAGTACATGGCTTGCTGTGGAGAAAGCGTGATCGCGCTGGTATCCTCTATTACGCGGATACGACTTTGTTCAAACAGCGATCGCCATTCTTGTAAGGACGCTTCATCATCAATAATCAGACTGCGTAGCGATGGGTAGAATGGGTCTACGGATTCAGCAATAACTGAGCCTCGTAAAGAAGGTTGAGATTCACCCTTGACTATATCTATTTGTGCAATGAAAACTCGGTCAGCTTGGAGAAATTGACGGACTTCTGCGACTGTTGTATTGAGAATTTGATCGAGATTAAGCGATCGCCGAATCCGCATTGCCATCTCTCCTAATAAGCGATGTCGTTCGGCGGCTTCGCGAACACATTCAGCAGCTTCTCGCAGTTGAGTTTCGACTTGTTGGCGATCGGTAATGTCTTGTACTGTGCCTGTGATGCCGCATCTATTAATCTCAGATTGTTCAGAAACCACCCTTTCTGAACCATCTGGCCAAACAATCCGATACTCAATAGAGTAGGGCTTATTTTCGCTCAGTGCGCCCTGAATCGCTTGCCCAACCCGCTGGCGATCGGCTGGATGGACAACTTGAAAGAAGGCTTCCCAACTCGGTTCAAAGGCTTTTGGGGGAAAACCAAAGAGGCGATAGAGTTGATCAGACCATCGCAATTGCTGTTGGGGTACATATCTACCTTGACATACTTCAAAAAAATCCCAGTTGCCTAGCTGAGCAAGGCGCTGAGCATTTGCTAAACTAGCTTCTCGCTCTTTAAGTAACTTAACGGCTAAGGCACGTTCTGAGCCTGCGGCTGCTAAGACTAAGGCGGTAATCGTGATGACACCCATAAACCCATGCAAAAACAGAATTGCCTGATAGGTGTTCTCCGCCTTGGTCATAAATGGCCCAACGCCCCGTGCTGCGCCCCAAATCGCAAACGAGCAGACAACTAAGCTTGACGAGATCGCACCTATTTGGGCAAAGCGAAGTGCTGCCCAAACGACAAAGGGAAAAGCAAGGTATTCCAGTGGATACTGAGCAATCCCAGTCCCAGGTTTGGAACCAAAGACAAACCCGCTAATGAAACACAGCAAACTGAAACAGATAACTGCCTCAAGACCATATTGGATTTCCCTACGGTGAGAGTGAGGTGAAGGGCAAGTGAGATGTGCGATTACGGCAAGGTTTCTCGACTTCCAGCGATTTTGACCCTTCCTAAAGATTCCCCAACTGAGAATATTTGCGATCGACCATTTGAAATCCCAAATCAAGTAGCTCAAAACCAATAAAAGGGGGGTGACTACTAAAATTCCGATCCAGTCACCTAGCCAAAAAATCCACAAATTTCTCTGCCAATTCGCAAGGGCAACCGTTCCACCCAAGCAGCCAATAAGTGTGCTGATACTAGCATTCACGAGGGGAGAAACCCCAGCCCCTAAGACGACTAGCTGCATAACATCTTGCAGCCGTTCAAGGGACGGATGAAATCTCATCCGACGCAGTAATTCCGCCCCAATTACGGCTTGTAAAGCGCTACTGAAACCGAGGCTGCCAGCGATTGGCCAAGATACTCCTAGCGATCGCGCAAAGAAAAACGCACCCAAGGCAACTCCTGGCCAAACACGCCGTCCCTGCAAAACTATTGCTGCCAAAGCCATTCCGGCTGGTGGCCAAAGGGGAGAAGGGCCAACATTTAGGTTTAAAATTGAGAAGGCAAGTTGGGCTGTAACAAAGTAAACAACACTCAGCGACCCGATTGCAGTAAAATACCGCCAGTAGTATTTAAAGCTCCACCGTCCCTGGAGCATGTTATTGTTCAACATCATAGTGATGTAACCCTAAAAATATTGCCTTCATTGTTGTTCGCCTCCGATAAATCCCCTCTAAAAATAGCTTGCATTATCTACTAGTAATCAACTTCCCCCAGGTGGATGAGCATGGATGGCATACTACACAAAGATTTCATGAAGATTGTCTAGATGTTTAAATGTAGAGAGTTAAACGGCAAGATAACTTTGTTGGTGAATTTTAAGCGTTAGTAATAGAAACATTGCGGGAGATCGTTGGAAATAATAACAGCAAAATTCTGAGTACGGCTGCGATCGCTTCTCCAATTACTGCAACTATTCTTCTTTCTTCGACATCTCCAAGTACAGCCTGATAAACTCTTCTGCTGCTGGATTAATTTCCTAAGCGCTTCCCGAATCTCAAGTATTTTTTCACCGCCAGTGTCTCTTACTTCATTCACCGCACTGCCTACAACTAAGTGAAGTTAAAATTGCACTAACGCTTACGGGTAGCCTTAACTGATGACAGCTTCAATTCTTACAGCCATCCAAGAAGCCGATACTCTACACATTCCACAATGGCAGCCAGCAACTTGGGAGGATTACTTACGCTATCGCGACGATCCTACTCCTGAGAGAATGAGATTGTTTTTCAATGGCAACTCTCTTCTTATTGCTATAAGTTCAGAAGGCATCAACCACGCTAGAGTTAGTGACCTATTTACGTTACTGTTTGGCTGTTGGTTCAGTCAGTTTGCTCTGAAAACGGCTGAGTCTCTGGGGCGCTGTTTGCTGGAGAAGCCAAATCAGCGTGCAGCAGCACCCGATTTAGTGCTGTATGTCGGAGAAGGTGTCCCACAATGGCAAGAAGGGGAACCGCGTCGAATTGACTTGACTCAATGGCGAGTTCCTGACTTGGTGGGTGAAATCTCTGACACGACGCTGGCAACTGACCTAGATGAAAAGAAAAAACTCTATGCTGATCTGGAAATCCCTGAGTATTGGGTAATTGACGTGCTGGGGAAACGAGCGATCGCGTTTCGGTTGCAACCCGATAAGAAGTATCAGCAATGTGTTTACTCTGTAGCGTTGAAAGGGTTGCCAATTCCCCTCCTAGACCAAACCTTAGAACGCCTGGTTGAGGGAACTAATATTAGTGCAGCTAGCTGGTTCGCCCAACAAATTGCTGGTTTGAATGTAGAGTAAGGGCGATCGCATTTTGTGGAGGGTGATGGAAGGTGCGATCGCTTTTATTGCACTATGTGGCCACTTCTTAAAACCATTGTCTGAAAGGGTTTGCAGAATCTATGCTCTCATGATCACCCATAATATTAGCTGTAATTAAACGAGCTACTCTGCTGCGACTCCAGTAAGATTTATGAGCGCTTTCTAATCCTTTAGCCATTGATAAGCCTGCTAAACCACCTAGCGGTTGTGCAACTTTTTTCCAAAGATTATGAGATGCAATAAACTTATCTCGCAAAAATATGCAATCTTTTAAGTTAATGTTGAAGCTTGCTCGAATAGGATAAGCTAAAATATCAGATGCATGAATTATGTTAACCCATCCTAGGGGTCTTCCTGTATATCTAGTACCAAATAACTTCAGCGTTTTAGAGTTGATGCCTAACATTGGATTAAATAGAAGCAGTGGCGTTCCCATTGTGGTTATACTTCCCAAAGATACTTGGTGTATGCCACTAAAGTTAGTTAGTCCTCTAATTACAGAACGGATATAAAACGCTGGATCGCTGGGTTTAAACTTATCAGAAAATAAAATATCCCATAAAATAACACCACCTAAAGAGTGAGCGACTATATGCAGTTCATCCTCATCAGGATATTTCTTTAAAAATTCAATCAGTTGCATAGCAATGACTTTTCTAATCTCCCAACCATAATCTGGATTAAGGTAAGTAAAAAGATCACCAAAAAACTGATCAATAAAAAACTCTCGATACTGAATGTACTGAAAAACATCTCCTATATCTACTTTGGACGTTTTCTGAAAATCGCTTAAATCTTGCTGAACATAGTTCCATAATGGAGGAGAATTTTTCAAAACACCACCCCAGCGACTAGAGTGAAAATAAGGAAATGGCTGACTTCTTTCGTGAAACTTCTCTCTAATTTTTTCTATTAGTTCACCAGCATAACCATCCTGACGTGTTGCAACACCATGAATGAAAAAAACAAGCATAGTGACTCACACCTCATCGTTTTCTGTACACAAGCAGAAAACCTCATCTACCCACTCTGGTACTGAATTTTCGTAATACTCAATAGCTAGATTCCCTACAGCTTGTGTTGCAAACCAATCTATGCCACCACCAACTAACGCTCCAATCACAGGAACTACTTTTCCTATAGATTTTTGCAGAGCTTTTTCTACTACTTTTTTGCCTCCTAGCTTCCATAGACCTTTTACTAGGTGCTTGGATAAGCCTTTCATCGTATAACTAACAACTTTCTTGCCACCATACTTAACAATTGCTTTTGCTGCGTATTTAGGTGCTGCTTTGGTAACTTCTTGAACTACTGATTTTTTTAGCTTATCTAAAGATTGTAAGGCATATTTAGGTTCTGCCTTTTGAGCTTCTAAAATTACTAAATTTTTAAGTTCTTCGAGAGAACCATTAGATAAAACTAAAAATATATCTGTTTTCTCGTCAGTTGTTTGCGGAGTATATCCATAAACATGAGCAATGCAACGAATAGTAAATGCTTGGATTTTCCAGGTTTTTACTAAATCTAAAGGAATAGTAACAGGTAAAGTTATCAATCCACCTAGACCTGTTACAGCACCTAATAGTCCGTTATTAATAGATTGTTCATACACTATTTTTTCTGCAATTTGCCTGTTACTAAGTCGAGGATTATCTGAACGAAGCTGATCTACATAACTTGTTATTTCTTGTGGCTCAGAGCTAATAATCCAGTCTATTAGCGATTCAAGTGCTTTTTCTAATTCTGAAAAATCCATGTGTTTGAAAGTTAACTAACGAACTAACTCATCACGGATCATTTTTACACTACCTATATCCTTTGCCCTAGCGTAAATTTACGGAGATGCTACTTCCTTCATCGCGTAAAATTACTGAGTTATCTTTAGCTGAGAGCAGGCTTCAAACCACGTTCAACAGCCACTTTTAACGCTTGTGCCTTGCGTACTAAGCCACATCGGTAAACCTGCATCAACTCATCCAGTTGACTGGCTTCTTCATTATCGAGTTGCGCCTCGCGATTGCCAGCCAAAAGGTTACTCAAAGCGGCTTGTTGCTCCGGTTCCATCTCCCTATCGCATAATGCCAAAACCCAATCATCGGGTAGCGACTCCACAGGGAGTTCTGTACTCGCAGGATCAATCCATTCAACTAAGACATCTTCAAGTCGCCGATTCGTCAGAGCAGCGATTTCCTTGGCTCGTTGTGCCAGTGTTTCGGGAAGTTCAATCGTGACAATTTCAGCCATTTCTTACAAAAAGAGCCTTTTCCCTCTGATTGTATCCATGAAGTTTGCCCGAACCTGCTCGGAAAGAATAGCGATTGCTGAAGTAGGTGCGATCGCTTTCCCGTTCATGCCGTACACATAGCCCTTCAGGATGAGAGAATTTGAACTGAATCAGCAACAGGCTGAACTGGCAGCACTGGAGAGAATGCACTCATGCAGATAAAGGAGAAGCAATGAAAGCGTTCGTAACGGGAGCAAACGGATTTACAGGCTCTCACTTAGTGAAAGCGTTGGAACAGCAAGGTAATTCTGTTGTTGGTCTAGTCCGCAAGTCCAGTAATTTAGAGCGTCTATCGGATTGCAATGTGCAACTCGCTTATGGCGACATTACTGATCGGGATGCACTCCAGAGTGCCATGACTGGAGTAGATACAGTGTTTCACACCGCTGCCTATGTAGAACTGGGGCTTGTTGATGCTATTCAGATGAAACGGGTGAATGTTGAAGGTACCCGTGCTGTGATGGAAGCGGCTCAATCCTCTGGCGTGTCTAAAGTAGTTTATTGCAGCACAATTGGTGTACTTGGTGATACTAAAGGTCAAGTTGTTGATGAAACCTTCCAACGGACACAGGCTGATTTTTCCTCTGCTTATGACCGCACAAAGTACGAAGCTCAACAAATAGTAGACAAATTTGCGGCTCAAGGCTTGCCTGTTGTGAGTGTCTTACCTTCTGGGATTTTTGGTGCAGATGACCCTCATTTTGGCCCTGTGATGCAGCAATTTCTCAAAGGCGGACTGAAATTGTGGGCAGGAGGCGATCGCGTTACGGGTATCGTCCATGTCGATGATTTAGTGGCGGCAATGATTCTAGCCGTAGAAAAAGGTAAACCTGGAGAACATTACATCATTTCTGCGGGTGACCTTACCACTCGCGAAATGTTTAATCTTCTTAGTCAAGAAACAGGGATTCCAGCACCGCGTGAAACTCCCAAATCCATAGTCAGATTAGCCGGAAACCTACTTGATCCAATCGGACAGTTACTCAAATGGCAGCCCCCCTTAAGTCGAGAGCGTGTTCACTATATTTATGACCGTTGTGTGCGGGTAGACGCCACGAAAGCGCGTCAGGAACTGGGTTGGCAACCTCGTTCAGTCCCAGAAACCTTGCGGGAGATTGTTGGAACAATGAAAGCAAACTTGTGAGGCAGATGCGATCTAGAGAACCAGTCGTACCCGATGAGCAATTTTCCCACAAAAAGCAAACTCCTTAACTAATAGACAGAGGGTTGTTTCCTTACTGCAACTTAAACAGGCTAATGCTTCTCCTAGGCTCAAGTTGAACACAAACTCATCCATAAGTTAGACATTACGCAGACACCACCCTAAACATTAGCCTTTGATACTGAAAACAGAAGTAAGCTGTTTTCCTCCATGAATTCACTGGTAACTGATTCCTGCTGCCAAGTTTTCTGCGGCTATGCCAACACTACAAGCGCAGTACAAATTATTCGGATTGTCAATATTCCTAACTGGTACTTCGAGAAGGTGATTTTTCCAGGGCAACGTCTTTTATTTGAGGCTAACCTTGATGCAGAGCTAGATGTTTATACCAGTCGCTTTGGTCAACCTGTCTTGGTAAAACAGATTCCTGTTGTTTACCTGCAAGTTGAGCAGGGTTCTGACTCTATAAGTGGTACTAGCACAAAAGTGATGAGCAACTGATTCTCCCAAATCTCTTACTAGCTAGCGCCAGTGGGATAAGCTTAACGTTCGAGGTAGATTTAGCTTGAGACGTTAATCTGTATCTAAGCACTTATACTTAGATATCTAGTAGATTTGGCGGATGTCTGCAACTAAGTATTTTTGCGAAGATTATATTGTAAATCGCAAGCACTCAACAATTTAGATTAGATAACACCTCAGCAAAATGTCTGAGGTGTTTCATTTTTCGCCGTTTCAGATCAGTCAGCTGAGACAACATCAATGTTTTCGTTTTTAGCTTCGTCTTTTTTATCCTCTGCTATCTGACGAATCTCAGCTTCAGCCTGCTTAGCTTGACCTTCCATCTGAGTGTCAGAATCCCCTGTGACATTACCTACAGCTTCAGTGACTTTCCCCTGGATGTTCTGAGCCGTTGCCTTTGCCTTCTCTTCTAAACTCATGATTTGTCTCGATAGTTCTATATTGAACTTCCATTGCAACAAGAAACATGAGTTTGTTGCATCTACTTTTTTGCTGAATTATTTGCTCCTGGAATTGACGCTTGGTTTTTAGGGACTACTAGGAGAACTTGAGGCGGGTGATGTTGCATCTGGAATGTTTGAGGCGGGTGCTGTTGTGCCTTGTGCAGGAGAACTTGAGTTCGGTGGTGGTGTTGTCGCACCTTGAGCGGGAGCGCTTGTATCCGGAGCCAATGTATTGTTGTTACAGCGTGAATTCAAGGGAAACTTCTGACACAAACTCTGTACCTCTTGTGGAGAAGGCTTGCGTTCTGGAGCTAATAATGCTTCAAGAGTGGCAAAAGGTCGCGTATCTTGGCAACGTGAATTCAAGGGGAACTTCTGGCACAAACTTTGTACCTCTTGTGGAGAAGGTTTGCGTTCTGGCACTGGAGACGCTTCGGGAGTACTAAAAGGTAGTGTTGGCGTTGGTAGTTCCTCTGGTGGACTCGGCAAAGTTATAGCTTGAGGTGAGGGTATAACAGTCGCTTCTGGTGTCTTTAAGGAAGATTCAGCTTCAGCCGCAGCAAAAGGTGGTGTTGCTACTACTCTTTCTGGTGGGCGCAGCGAGATTAAAGCTTGTGATGAGAGTCTAAAGGCAGGTTGAGATTTTGTTGGTGATGAAAGGGTGCTGGAAACTGCTACTTGTTTAGGGGCAATTGAAGGTGATGTCGTCACAGAAGCGATCGGTTGTGCAGGGCGTACCAATACGGGTTTAATTTTCTTTGGTAATGGTTTGATGTCGGGAGCCAAAGGTTGTACTGAAGGCGCTGAGACAGGCTCTTTCGCGGAAGATGGTAGTAGCAGCTCTTTCGTTTGGTCAGGTTTTTTTAGTGATGACTTAGCATCAGGAGCAACTACAGGTTGAGTTGAACTATCGTTAGTCGCTATTGGCGCTTTAGGTGTCAAGGCTATTACTAGACCTACGATAGGAAGCGTAACAGCATTGAAAATCCATAGGGTCGGAGTCAGTTTAGGCATATCGTCAGCACCCCCATTCGTTAACTGAATGATACTACTCGCTCTCGAAAGCGTCGGATAAAATCTTAAACTCCTTGCGTTTGGATTTCTCTGATGATTCTCAGCACATTTCTGGGATAAAGAACTAAGGGTAGCATCACCTTACTTCAATATGTCATCCAATCGCCTGAAGTCGGAGAGGAAAATGAATTACTCAGTTGCGATCGCCTTTCTATTACACTCAGATCCTGTCCTAGCAAAAGTCATTGAAGAAGTTGGCCCTTGCCAACTGGTTGAGAGTCAGCCGGAGGGAAACTTGTTCTTTTGCCTATCCCGGTCAATTCTTCATCAACAACTCTCTACCAAGGCAGCTGGTACTATCCACTCCCGGTTTCTCCAGCTTTACCCTAATAGCGAGTTTCCGACAGCACTAGATATCCTCAACACGCCCGACGAAGACCTCCGCCGCGTTGGTATCTCTCGACCCAAAATCTCTTATCTCAAAGACTTAGCTCGTCATGTGATTGAAGACTTGCCAACCATTGAAGAGTTGGATGTGATGGATGATGAGTCGATTATTACAACCCTGACACGGGTTAAAGGTGTTGGACGTTGGACGGTTCAGATGCTCCTGATCTTCCGTCTCAAGCGGTTGGATGTTTTACCTGTTGATGACCTGGGGATACGAGCAGGCATTCGGAAAGTTTACGGTCTTGAGACACTTCCTGACCGACAAACGACAGAAAACTTCGGACAACGTTGGAAACCTTATTGCAGTATTGCCTCATGGTATTTGTGGCGCAGTTTGGAGATTAAACCGCAGCCAATCGTGACGATTTAGCCAATTATTAGTCTTGCCGTTATTGGGCTACAGGAGAAACGGTGTGAGAAAAATCTTTTGGTTGAGCTTGCTCATAATCGGCTTGGCAATTGTACGGCTGTATATGTCTCATCAGGAACCTCCAAGAACAGCCTCTTCAACGGTTGAGCCTCCGCTAGAACAAAAGGTTCAGTACAAGTCCTACACCTTAGAGTCAAGTGTTGTTCACACCTTGTTGATTCCAGAGGATAGTCGTTTTTTGGTGATTCCTGCTGTCTCCCAGGAACTCAGCAGTTTGGAAAGCTTTGCTCAAAAGCATGAAGCTGTTGCAGTAATCAATGGAGGCTTTTTTGATCCACAAAATCAAGAATCTACATCTTACGTTGTCCAGCAAGGGGTTCTAGTGGCTGACCCTCGTAAGAACGAGCGCCTGATGGACAATCCCAAATTAGCTCCTTACTTGGAGAAAATCCTTGACCGAACGGAGTTCCGACGATATCGTTGTGGGTCAACTATCAGTTATGACATTGCCCTTCATAGTGAACCAACGCCAAAAGAGTGCCAGCTAGTCGATGCTTTGGGAGGCGGCCCCCGTTTGTTGCCAGAGATAACTTCTGTTGCAGAGGGTTTTTTGGATGTTGAGAACGGGTTAGTAATACGAGACTCGCTGAATAGCCGTCAATCTAACGCTCGGAGTGCGGTTGGTATTACTCGCGATCGCAACATTCTTTTGGTGATGGTGGCTCAAAAACCTCTGTCCCAAACAAGTGGGATGTCCCTAACAGCACTGGCTGACTTCATGAAAACTCTAGGGGTTGAAAAAGCGATGAATCTGGATGGGGGAAGCTCTTCTTCGTTTTATTACAAGAGTAAGACCTTTTACGGGAAAGTGGACGAGCAGGGGAATCCGCTGAGACGGCCTGTTTTGTCTGTTCTACTCGTTAAAGATTAAGTCAGACATGAGAGAAGCCAGACTATGATTGAGTCGCTAGGTGAGGCACTGGTAATCATGCGATTGTTAGGCTTTTACTAATAGATGACCTTTGAGAAGCGGATGTTTGAGGTTTGCTATGCCCAACGAAGAACAAAATGCACGGGAAACACTACAGCTAGAACCGGGCACGTTGTGGGATAAAGCGATCGCACGAACCGAACACGCAAAAAGCTGTGGCGCACTTCAGTTTCTCCCAACAGAGTATGAGTTCATAGAGCAAGATGGGATTAACTTCCTCGTTCGAGTGCTGCCTCACCTTGCTCGTAAAGATGAAGCGAAAAAGAAGCAGGACAAAGATACTGCTAAATCTGGAAAAGACTTTAATCCATTCCTACCTTACGAGGAAGACCTATTTGTTGCTGACATTTCTGATACGCATCTGTGTCTGTTGAACAAATTCAACATTATCGATCATCACCTACTCATTGTGACGCGAGCATTTGAGGAGCAGGAAACCTGGCTCACGCTACAAGATTTTGAGGCGATGTGGGCGTGTCTTAATGAAATTGATGGCTTGGTGTTTTACAACGGAGGAAAGATAGCTGGGGCAAGTCAGCGACATAAGCACTTGCAACTCGTTCCACTACCACTTGTAGAAGAGGAACTAAAGATACCGATTGAACCTGCGATCGCATCTGTTACCTTTCAAGACTCTATAGGGACTATACCTAGCTTTCCCTTTGTTCATGCGATCGCTAAGCTAGACTTTCATCCCGATAAATCTCCATTAGCATCTGCCTCATCTACACTTGAGTGTTATTACAACCTTCTCCGTGCAGTGGATTTGATTAGCGATACCCCTGTGAGTGGAGAAAAACAATCAGGTGCCTACAATTTTTTGGCAACACGAGATTGGATGCTGGTAGTACCACGAGCAAATGAGTGTTTTTCAGACATCTCCGTGAACTCTTTAGGATTCGCAGGTACCCTCGTAGTACGCTCCGTTGAGCAAATGAAGCTACTAAAAGAGAAACGTCCGATGACGGTACTAACGAGTGTTGCTGTACCTACAGCACTTGAAACTGAAGGATAAAGGATAATGCTATGACAACGGTACTGAATTTAGAGCCAATTACCACTCTGACACGGGAGCAGTTTTTTCAATTGTGTCAGGCGAATCCCGATTTACAGCTTGAACGTTCACCTAATGGAGAATTGATTATTGTGACGCCTATTGGTGGTGAAAGTGGCAATCAAGAGGCAAATTTGATTATTAAGGTGGGGTTTTGGAATGAACAGACTCAGTTAGGTGTGGTGTTTAGCTCTCAAACTGTATTTAGTTTACCCGGAGGTGGCGATCGCTCTCCTGATGTTGCTTGGGTAGAGTTGCAAAGGTGGCAAGGGTTGAGTCAGGAGGAACGGGAGGGGTTTCCGCCGATTTGCCCAGATTTTGTGATTGAGTTGCGTTCTCGCACCGATAGGTTAAAGCCGCTACAGAATAAGATGCTGGAGTATTTGGCGAGTGGGTTGCGGTTGGGTTGGCTGATTAATCGCAAGGATAAACAGATGGAAATTTACCGCCGGGGGCAAGAGGTGGAGATAGTGGAGATGCCTATGGTGTTGTCGGGGGAGGAGGTGTTGCCGGGGTTTAATTTGGAGGTGAAATAGGTAAGGATAAGGGATGAGTTGAGGAGAGTAGCAGATTTTTGGGTGAGCGATCGCTTTTATCCTTGTCAGGACTTACGCCGAACCTCTACCTATAAGGTGCGTCATGACGCACCCTACTACTAAGGTGTTAGTAGCGACGCGAATGGGTTGCTAACGACAAATAAAGTGTTATTCGACTTCTTAGTGGAGGTTAGCGGACTCGAACCGCTGACATCCTGCTTGCAAAGCAGGCGCTCTACCAACTGAGCTAAACCCCCAAGCACTAAAATAGTGTAACGCAAGAATGGAAACTTATCTACCATAGTTATCTTACTCCTTATCGTTCCATTCTTGATAGAGGATGAAGAAAAAAGATCAGGGGTATATCATCATCTTGTAGCTGAGTACCTGTAAAGTATGCAGCAAGCCGGATGTAGCACCTCTATCTCTCAGTTGAGCGGGAAAATGACCCAGGTTGTTGCAACATTTTATAAATTTGTTAAGTTGCCGGACTTTGCTGAGAAACAAAGTTCCTTGGTGGAATACTGCGAACAGCAGGGTATCAAGGGGACAATTCTTCTTGCGGCAGAAGGAATCAATGCCAATCTCTCTGGTTCACGTCAGGCGATTGATTCAGTTCTCGCCTTTATACGCTCTGATCCACGTCTAGCTGACTTGGAACACAAAGAGTCTTATACTGATGCTCCGCCCTTTGATCGCTTGAAAGTACGGTTGAAGAGTGAAATTGTCACCTTGGGTATTCCTGAAATTGACCCGAATGACAAGGTTGGTACTTATGTTAGCCCGAAGGATTGGAACGAGTTGCTGTGCGATCCGGAAGTACTGGTTGTTGATACCCGCAACGATTATGAGGTGGGTATTGGTACGTTTAAGGGAGCGGAAAATCCTCAGATTGCTTCATTTCGAGAATTTCCTGACTATGTAACGCACCATCTCAATCCTGCTGTACACAAGAAGGTAGCAATGTTTTGTACAGGTGGCATTCGCTGTGAGAAAGCGTCATCGTTTATGCTCTCTCAAGGCTTTCAGGAGGTGTATCACCTCAAAGGTGGGATTCTTAAGTATTTGGAGGAAGTTCCAGCCGAAGAGAGTTTATGGCAGGGAGAGTGTTTTGTCTTCGATCAGCGCATTGCTGTAAAGTCTGGGTTGGTAGAAGGTTCTTACGATATGTGCCGAAGCTGTGGACATCCAATTTCTGAAGGCGATCGCATTTCTCCTCATTACCAAGAAGGCATTTCCTGTCCTTACTGTTTTGACAAGCTTACAGCGGAAAAAAGAGCGCGTCAGGAGGAGAGACAGCGACAGTTTGAGCTAGCGAAGAGGAAGCATTTCAACGCTTCAGCGCCAGAGTCAAGCCATCCCCAATCGGAACTAGGCTAAGGGTTACTCGCTGATCTTGATGGAGCTTTTGATTAAGTGAGCGAATGGCATTGGTTCTATTGTCCTGCACTTGGGGGTCTGCTACTCGCCCCGACCAAAGTACATTGTCTACAATAATTAGCCCACCTGGACGCAGTAATTCTAAGGCGAGTTCGTAGTAAATCTCGTAGTTGCTCTTGTCTGCATCAATGAAGGCAAAGTCAAATGTACCTGCTTGTCCTTCTGCCAGTAGCGATTTCAAGGTTTCTTGTGCTGGGGCGATATGGAGGTCAATTTTGCCAGCTACTCCTGCTTGTTGCCAATAGCGACGTGCAATGTTTGTATATTCCTCACTCACATCACAGGCAACTACCTTGCCTTCTGGTGGCAGCGCTAAGGCTACAACTAGGGAACTATAGCCTGTAAACACCCCAACTTCTAAGGTTTTCTTTGCTCCTATCAACTGCACTAGCAATGCCATAAACTGTCCCTGATCTGGGGCAATCTGCATTTGAGCCATTGGATGCTGCGCTGTTTCCTGCCTTAGCTGGGTCAAAATTTCCGGTTCTCTGAGAGAAACTGACTGCAAGTAGTTGTAAAGCTGAGTGTCGAGTCCTAGTGTTTGATTAGACATTATGGGTTTCGAGTTAGAGTCAGAGGTGCAAGAGTTAGGCTATCAGCTTTGAGGAGTCAGCAGTCAGGTTTTAGGGCAAAAGTTGCGTTTCAATCCCTGAAAGGGATTAGAGGTAATTGAAAGCTGAAGTGCGATCGCCTAGCTTCTGAATGTAGTCAAGGTTTCAATCCCTGAAAGGGATTAGAGGTAATTGAAAGTCGATCTCAGCAGATCTGTTTGCGAAGTTTTGTAAGTTTCAATCCCTGAAAGGGATTAGAGGTAATTGAAAGAGTTGAGCGTCTAGTCCCTGAGCTGCAAGCGGCTGTTTTCAATCCCTAAAAGGGATTAGAGGTAATTGAAAGAGGATGTGTTGCTAGAGCGGTCTGGGTGGTATTTCTTTTCAATCCCTAAAAGGGATTAGAGGTAATTGAAAGAGAGCGGGAGCCTGAAAAGCTTGCTGTATTCGGTTTTCAAGGTGCTTTTTCGCGAATGATCTAATCATCTCCAAAAATCTCTATTCTGTCAAGAGTCAAAAACGTTGAAAGCCTTTTCCTGTATGGTGCGCGGATGTCCCAATTGTCTCAAAAGCTTCAAATCCTTATGGAATCAGCCATCCAGCCTAACTTTTAGCACCGTCATTTCAAACACCTACCCATCCGCGCCATTCATGATTCTCAATCGCTTGAGATGCTAGGGCTTACGCATCGTCTTCGGCTTTCTCAATCCCAATAATTTCTTGGTTTGCTAAGTCTTTCCAAGTGTGAAATGTAAAGCGGCGTTTGCCTCCCTCCAAATCCCATACCCTCTGCAATGTAGCGTTTGGGTAGGTGCCATTGTCTAGTTGAGCCAATAGTGGTGGCCAAACGTTTTTGATGCGGCTTGTCTCACCAACGTAAAGCTTTAGATGACCAATGTGCGCGATCGCATAGATCCCAGAAGCCATGACTGAGAACCACCCAGCGAAGATTGAGGAAGTCTTTAACAAGAGCCTGCGAGAGATCCCCCTGACGCTCGCGAGAAGGGGGATGAAAGCAGGGGCGATCCGGAGGGACGGAGGCTTCCAAACTCTTCTCCTTACAGGCTTTACCTCTAATTTTAATACATGATAAGCTTGGTAGCTAAGGAGGTAAATCAAGTGCTGCATAGAGCCGTCAAAGCCCGTTTGTACCCGACACCAGAGCAAGAAGTGTTGTTAGCTCAACACTTCGGTTGTGCGCGTTGGTGGTGGAATTTCGGACTCAACAAATCCATTGAAAGTTATCGAAATACTGGCAAGGGATTAGGACGGTCAGCACTCAATGCACTTCTGCCAAAGCTAAAGAAAGATAAGGAGACTGAATGGCTAGGTGAGTGTTATAGCCAGGTTTTACAAGCTATCACCCTTAATCTAACCACTGCCTACAAAAACTTCTTTGAGGGTCGTGCGAGATTTCCACGATTCAAATCAAAACATGGTAGGCAGTCAATTCAGTATCCTCAAAATGTCAAAGTGATAGGTTCTTGCCTAAAACTGCCTGGTCATGTAGGCGCGGTAAAAGCCAAGATTCATAGACCCATTGAGGGAACAATCAAAACCGTTACTGTAAGCATTGACCCATCAGGAAAATACTATGCCTCTATTTTGGCTGAAATAGAGGGAGAGAATCCCGCTCCTTCAACAGAAGGCAGAGTAATTGGTGTTGACCTGGGACTCAAGCACTTTGCTGTGACCAGTGACGGCAGCAAAGTGTCTAAGTATGACAATCCTAGACACCTTGCCAAACATGAGAAAAACCTCAAGCGTAAGCAGCAGAAACTAGCCAGAAAACAAAAAGGGAGTAAATCACGAAATAAATATAGAAAGGTTGTCGCTAGAGTGTACGAACGGGTGAGCAACTCACGAGCGGATTTTCTGCACAAGCTTTCACGAAAGCTAGTCAATGAGAACCAAGTTGTCGTAGTAGAGAATCTTCATGTCAAGGGCATGGTTCATAATCACAATCTAGCCAAGGCAATATCTGATGTTGGCTGGGGAATGTTTACCAACAATCTCGCCTACAAACTAGAAAGAAAAGGTGGGAAGTTGATAGAGATTGACCGATGGTTTCCCAGTTCCAAGCTCTGCTCTAATTGTTACCACCAAGTTGACGAAATGCCGTTAGATGTAAGGGAATGGACTTGTCCACACTGCAATACTCGTCACGACCGGGATGGCAACGCCGCAACGAACATTAGAGAAGAGGGCATCAGACTGCTACAGGCGGATGGAACGTCCGTCTCTGCTGGTGGAGGAGGAGTAAGACCAAAAGTCGGACGCAAGTCCGTTTTGAGGCATTCTCCCGTGAAACTAGAAACCGCCAGTCGCTGTCGCGTCAGGCGGTAGTTCATGCTTCTACAGCGACAGTAGTGCCTTTTCCGTTCTTAACTATTTTTGCATTTTTGAGAGAAAAAGTCGTCCGGTATGTGAGATGGAGAAGGAAATCGCTTAATCCCAACGAGAGTGAGTCTAGACTGTTGAGAGGCAATTTGAAAGCTTAGTAACGCTTCCTCTCTCAGTCAATGTCAAGTAATTTGATTTTTTCCGATACTCAGAACCATTGGGCTAATGACTGTATTAGCCAACTCGTGGCGAGAAACTTCATCAGTGGCTACCCAGATGGTAGTTTTCGACCCAACGCATCTGTAACTCGTGCTGAATTTGCTGCCCTTTTGTCTAAGGCGTTTGCCAACACGCCTCCTATCCGCAGCGCCATCACCTTTAAGGATGTCTCCTCCAATAACTGGGCAAATTCTGCTATTCAAACCACTTATCGAACGGGTTTTCTCTCTGGCTACCCTGATGGCACATTTAGACCTAACCAGCCAATTCCGCGAGTGCAGGCACTGGTAGCATTAGTGAGTGGATTGAAGTACACCGCAGGAGCGCAAGGTGTTGCATCCCTATCACGGTATTATGATGACGCGGCTTTGATTCCGAGTTATGCGCTAAATGCGATCGCCGCAGCAACCGAAAAGCGTCTTGTTGTTAACTATCCAAATATTAAACGCCTCAACCCCAATCAAAACGCCTCAAGAGCTGAGGTAGCCACATTTATTTGCCGCGCCTTAAACATCCCTGGTGTCCCATCTCAGTACATTCCTGGGTTAGACTTGTTCGCCATCCCTCCCCAATTTGAGGAGGCAGATTCCTTTTCCGAAGGACTAGCACGAGTCAAGAGTGGGAATAAGTGGGGTTACATCGACACAACGGGGAAACTCGTGATTCAGCCACAACTGGATGAGGCGAATTCATTTTCCGAAGGAGTAGCATTAGTTAGAACGTATCAGAGTGTTTCGCCCCAATCCATTCCACGTCAAGGAGATCTTGTAGAAACACGCGGCGTTTGGCTTACGACTACCGCTAGCCAAGTTCTCAACTCCAAGCAAAATATTGCTGAGGCGATGAATTTTCTTGCCGAAACCGGGTTCAACGTTGTGTTTCCTGTTGTCTGGAATAACGCTGCGACGATTTACCCCAGTCGCATTATGCGGGACACGTTTGGATTGGAGATTGACTCACGCTATGCTGGACGAGACCCTTTGGGGGAACTGATTGTCGAGGCAAAGCGGGTTGGACTAGCGGTTATTCCCTGGTTCGAGTATGGATTTGCCAGTTCCTTTAACCAAAATGGTGGACGACTGCTGGCGAAAAAACCAGAGTGGTCAGCACGCGATGCCAGTGGTAATTTGCTGAAAAAGAATAACTTTGAGTGGATGAATGCGCTTGACTTGGAGGTGCAGGATTTCCTCCGGAGTTTGGTACTGGAAGTTGTTAACAACTATGATATTGCGGGCATCCAAGGCGATGACCGAATGCCTGCACTCCCCTCAGAAGGTAGTTACGACGCGAGAACTGTTGACCGTTACTTTCGGCAGTTCAACCAAAATCCTCCCCAAAATCCAAAAGATCCACAATGGCTTCAGTGGCGTGCCGACATCCTCAGCGACTTCTTAACCCGCCTCTATCGAGAAGTAATTACAATCAATCCCAACCTAATCATTTCAATGTCTCCGAGTGTCTACCCTTGGGGAATGCAAGAGTACCTTCAGGACTCGCAAGCTTGGATTGATCAGGGACTCGTGGATCTAATCCATCCCCAGTTATATAGCCGTAACTTTGAGGGGTATAAATTACTGGTTGATCGGCTTGTTACGCAGCAATTTACATCATTACAAATGCCTTCTCTAGTCCCTGGTGTTCTACTCAAGTCCGGTTCGTACCGCATGACTCCAGAACTATTGTTGCAGACGATTCAATACAATCGCGATCAAGGAATTCTAGGGGAAGTCTTTTTCTTCTATGAAGGTTTACGAGAAGAGAATGATGCTCTAGCAAAAGTATTACGCACTGGCCCCTACGCTCAACCCGCACAATTCAGTTCCTCAAAAATCAAAGAACATGGGTTCACTGAACGAAGACTCGCTGGTCAGTATCGTTATATTGATAAGTTAGGAAAATCCGTTAGCCAACCCGAATTTGATTGGGCAGATTCCTTCTCCGAAGGGCTAGCACCCGTCAAAATGGGCTATAAGTGGGGCTACATCGACACAAGAGGAAAACTCGTTAGTCGCTTTCAGTTTGATCAAGCTGAGTTTTTTCCTTCTAGCGAAGCAACTCCGGATAACACAGGACTCGCGCTAGTCAGAGTCGGCAGCAAGTATGGCTATGTTGACAAGACAGGTAAGCTTGTAATCTCAACGCAATTTGATGCAGCAAATTCTTTCCAAGAAGGACTAGCCGCTGTAAAAATTGATGACAGTTGGCTTTATATCGACAAAACGGGAAAACCAGTAATCCTACCGCAATTTGATAAAGCGGGTTCTTTCAGTGCAGGGTTGGCAGGGGTTAAGGTTTCTGGCAAGTATGGCTATATTGACAAGCTAGGTAAAGTTGTGATTCAGCCACAATTTGATGAAGCCGAGTCTTTTGCTGAAGGCTTAGCGCCTGTAAAAATGGCTAACAAGTGGGGTTATATTAACTCAACAGGGCAACTGGTAATTGCGAGGCAATTTGAGAAAGCTAAATCGTTTCAGGAAGGATTAGCAGCGGTGAAAGTCGGCAGTTTGTGGGGCTATATCAACAAAACCGGAAACGTTGTAATCACTCCAGAATTCAATGAAGCGAATTCTTTTAATGAAGGATTTGCCCTAGTGAGTAGTGGTGGAAAGTGGGGCTACATTCGGAATATTCTTCGCTAAGTGTATTGGAGAGTATTGGGATGCCATCGCATTTATCTGTAGTTCTGACTATCTGAACACAATAAACCTAAAAAATAAACAAAAGGAGGCGGAATAATCCACCTCCTTATTCATCCAAATGTCAGAAAATTTCAGCCAGAAGCCTATTAGTAGCGGCTACGGGTGTTGGCAGTAGGTTTGTGAACGATGAAGCTAAGAACTTGGCACTGCTTTATGTTATCGAAACCTACTACACGGATGTAAGAGTCGCGGTAGTCCGAGCGACAACCATCTACTTCTTGCATCACTTCTTGAGGAGTGCGAGCTTTGAACAAGGGCAGTTTCCACAATGTCCAGTAGTGCTGTTTTGGTTCTGAATCTTCGCTAAATTCTACGGCTGGGATATAGCCTTGATCCAAAATGTACTGGACTTGCTTGAGAATCTGCGAATCAGTCAGGGGTGGCAAGTAGGAAAGAGTTTCGTAACGACGTTCTTTCGGTAAAGTTTGCATGGGTTATGCTCGTAAATTGAAGTAGGGGTATACAACTAGAGGCTTTATAGTGTCCCTGACTCAGCAATCTTAGTTTTCTGAATCAGGTTGCTGTTCGGGGTAGCTAGGGGGTTCAGAGCTTGTAAATTGCGTAATGCGCTCTAGATGCTGACGCCGATGTTCTGTGTTTGACTGCTGGATGCTAGTGCGAACCATTTCTGGTAAGAATTCTGCTACTTCTTCTGCCATGTGCTGCCGTACAGTCATCAGTCGAAGCGCTAGCTCTTGTTTCTCTTGAAGTAAGGCTAGGAGGAAAGCTTCGCCATCTTGGATACTGTTCCTTGAGCAAAAGGAATGCAGCCATAGGGCTTGAGGTGGGTCATTTTCACTCAACTGAGCTAAAACCGTCCTCAGTGCTTGATAGGTAAAGTAGCTAGTCAGCACCTTGGCTGTATCTTTCGCAACTTGTTTTAGATCCATCTTCTGAACCCTGCCTAGTAAGTGCTGAATCTTGAGTACTTAGTCTTTGAGTATACTTTGTCACTCAGGACTCAGCACTTGGCACCTTACATCAGACGGTGTCCATCGCCTCGAACTCGAACTTGATTTCCTTCCAAAGTTCACAAGCAACAGCCAATTCAGGACTCCACTTGCAAGCTTCGCGGATAACGTCGCCACCTTCGCGGAACAGGTTACGACCTTCGTTACGGGCTTGGATACAAGCTTCCAAGGCAACCCGGTTCGCTGTTGCACCAGGAGCATTACCCCATGGGTGACCGAGTGTTCCACCACCGAATTGGAGGCAGGAATCATCGCCGAAGATTTCAACCAACGCAGGCATATGCCAAACGTGGATACCACCGGAAGCAACAGGCATTACTCCAGGCATGGATGCCCAATCTTGAGTGAAGTAAATTCCGCGATCGCGGTCTTGTTCAATGTGGTCTTCGCGCATCAGGTCAACGAAGCCCATGGTGATGCCTTTCTCACCTTCCAACTTACCAACGACGGTACCGGAGTGGAGGTGGTCACCACCGGACATCCGCAGACACTTAGCAAGAACGCGGAAGTGGATACCGTGGTTCTTCTGACGGTCAATTACCGCGTGCATTGCACGGTGGATGTGTAGCAGGATACCGTTGCGGCGGCACCACTTAGCCAGGGTGGTGTTAGCAGTGAAACCACCCGTCAGGTAGTCGTGCATGATGATGGGTGTCTTGATTTCCTTAGCGAATTCAGCACGCTCCATCATTTCTTCGCAGGTGGGGGCGGTGACGTTGAGGTAGTGACCTTTAATTTCACCGGTTTCAGCCTGGGCTTTCTCAATGGCTTCTTGAACGAACAGGAAGCGATCGCGCCAGCGCATGAATGGCTGAGAGTTGATGTTTTCGTCGTCTTTGGTGAAGTCTAGACCACCGCGTAGGCACTCATAAACCGCACGTCCGTAGTTCTTCGCAGATAGACCCAGCTTAGGCTTAATCGTACAACCCAAGAGAGGACGACCATATTTGTTCAGCTTGTCCCGCTCAACGGTAATTCCGTGAGGAGGGCCTTGGAAGGTCTTGAGGTAAGCGATAGGAATCCGCAAGTCTTCTAAGCGCAGGGCACGCAAAGCTTTGAAACCAAATACGTTACCCACAAGTGAGGTGAGCAAGTTGGTAACGGAACCTTCTTCAAACAAATCTAATGGGTAAGCAACATAGGCGATGAACTGATTGTCTTCCCCACGTACTGGCTCGATGTCGTAGCAACGGCCTTTATAGCGATCAAGGTCAGTCAGCAAGTCTGTCCAGACTGTTGTCCAAGTACCTGTAGACGACTCAGCCGCAACTGCCGCGCCTGCTTCTTCCGGTGGCACCCCAGGCTGTGGGGTCATGCGAAACGCTGCCAGAACATCGGTGTCTTTGGGTGTGTAGTCCGGAGTATAGTAAGTTAATTTATAATCTTTTACCCCGGCATCGTAACCAGCTTTTGACTGAGTTCTGGTTTGTGAGTAAGACATGTTTTCCTTCCTTAGGAACTCTTGAATATTGCAACTACTTCCGCTGCTTTTTGGTGTTGTAGATTTTGACCGAAATTGTAGGTACGAAAATCCTTAAAAAGGCTTGTAAAATAGCCCCTTATGGATGCAACATCACACCCATTATCCCCCTGCAAATCACTCATGCCTGGGAGTACCTAACCTATGTTATTTGACCACAAAATTGGCTTTATGGGGACAATTTTTTTTGGCAAACCAAACGGCTGAGGTAGTAAATAATTTCTTAAGGCTTAGTTACTATAACAAGAATTCGATAAGTTGAAGTTCAATTATTCTTTACGAATGTATAAAGTTTTTTTATATCTAAAAGTAATACAACTTTTTGTAAATTTTCGTGAAATAAGCAGAAAAAGTGTCCCCTTTAAAGCATTGACAAGGAGAGCAACTTTACTATGGCAATTCTCATGGAATGGAACACAGAAAGCTTGCCTTGGACAAGAAAAATAAAGAGAAAGCTCTTCATTCCTCTGTCGGCGTCCCTGGCTTATTTTCAATCACAGTGGCGTAGAAAGTATTAAATGGAATCCTAGGAACATAAGTAAGGAGAATCGCTATGGCGTTTTTGATTACCCGTATAGGTCTTGTCTTTACTGCAATGCTGTTGTGCTTGAACTTACTAGTCCCAAACGCAAAAGCTCAAAGACAAGGACAAACTGATAGAGATTGGCTAGTGGCACAACGTGAAACTAACCAAGATGTGTATAGCCCCACCTATGTAGATGAACCACCCCCACCCTTAAACGAACCGCTACCTTCTGAACGCCTACGGCAAGATACTCAACGTTTATCACCAGATTTTCGTGTAAGTGCCTTACAACCTGACTTTACAGGCGACCTCTGGATTGGTTCATGGTTAGGGTTATCGAGAATCAACCCCAATACTGGAAAGGTGTTAGCTCGCATTCGCCTACCGAACTATACTGTTGGTGCTTTAGCGCAAGACCGAGTTGGACGGATTTGGGTGGGAACCTATGAAGGGCTGTTGCGTGTAGACCCACGTAGCAATGAAGTGACTACACAAAACTTCACATTACCCTCTAATCGAGTCCTGTCGATGTTGATTGACCGTCGAGGCTATCTGTGGGTAGGAAGCGATCGCGGTCTTGCCCTAATCAGCCCCGATCAGGGATTATTAATGACTACAGTCCAAAAACTTCCTGGTGTCAGTGCCAACGCTCTTACCTTGGATAAAGAAGGTCAGCTATGGGTGGGGACGCTAAACGGCATCGTGCGAGTCGATACAGCGAGTGCTTTGCCTAGAGGACGAATTGAAGGCATCCCTGGCACTGTTGTGCAAACCCTTACCCTTGGCACAGATGGGATGCTTTGGGCGGGGACTCCCAACAGCTTACTCGTGATTAATCCTGAAACGTTTCAAGTTATCCGCTCTGTAACACCACTTCGGGGACGTAATGTTACATCTATACGCTTTGCTCAAGATCGTAGTGTTTGGGTTGGCACCGATAATGGCTTGTTGAAACTCAAACCGGATAGCGGCGAAGTACTCGGTCAGATAGCCAACCTTCCTTCTGACAGTATCCTGTCTCTTTCGCCGGATACTGGCAACAAGTTATGGGTTGGCACAAGTGAAGGGTTAGCTTGGGTTAGTTTAACGAGTGGTCGCGTCAGACCTCATTTTGCCTTTATTCGCGAACCTTCTCCTCAATAAGTCGTTACGATTCAGTTGTGAATCTGCGAACCCTAGACATTAATAGTGATGTCTGAGACAACAAATTTCCTCAGATTCGTGCAAACAATCAAACCTCAACGCTAAACCAAAATGGCAGTCACCACTCAGCAATTAATCCAATGGAAGCGGCAGTCTCGTCCGATTGTGACACTCACGGCTTGGGATTATGCGATCGCGCAGCTATTGGATGCGGTTGGAGTGGATGTCATTTTGGTAGGAGATTCCATGGCGATGGTGACGTTAGGCTACCAAAATACCTTGCCCCTAACACTAGAGGAGACACTGCACCATACGAAAGCAGTGCGTCGAGGTGTTAAACGAGCATTAGTCGTTTGCGATTTGCCGTTTTTAACTTATCAAGAAAGTCCCCAACAAGCGATGCACTCCGCAGGTCGAGCGTTGAAGGAAACAGGCGCACAGGCGGTAAAGTTGGAAGGCGGGTATCCTGCGATCGCACAAACAGTTGCACAACTCACAGCCGCCGGAATTCCAGTGATGGGTCATGTCGGGCTAACACCGCAATCTGTTCATCAGCTAGGGTATCGCAAGCAAGGGAAAACACAAGACGCTAGTGAGCGAATTCTACAAGAAGCGATCGCGCTTTCTGAAGCAGGTGCCTTTGCGATTGTTTTAGAGCATATCCCTGATGATTTAGCCTTGCAAATTACCCAGAAGATACCTATTCCGACGATTGGGATTGGTGCAGGGCCACACTGTGATGGACAAGTGCTAGTCACATCTGATTTATTGGGACTTTCAGAATATAAGCCACCGTTTGCTAAGTCTTATGTGGATTTGCGACAGATAATTACACAAGCCGTACAGGAGTTTAGTACTGAAGTCCGAGAGCGACAATTTCCAGAACCGGAACAACATTAGATCAGAAGCCTCTGTCCTGAATAGGCAACTGAAACTGGAGCTATGCTTTAAAAATATTGGCTGAGGAGGAAGTCATTAAAAATGAGTAACTTATACGTAACTGATAATGCTTCCGCTGCTTATGAAGAGGATTTTCATGAGTGGACTCAGCAACAGTCAAGGTTTCTCAAAGAAGAGGAGTGGGGCTGTCTAGATATTCCAAATCTGGTTGAGGAGCTTGAGTCGTTGGGGAGGCAAGAACAGCGGGAATTGGACAACCACTTAGGAGTTCTACTAGCTCATCTACTTAAGTGGGAATTTCAACCTGATCAGCAATCAAAGAGCTGGCGTGCCACAATTCGAGAGCAACGACGTAGAATTCAGCGGCTGCTCAAGAGAAGCCCCAGCCTTCAGCCCTATCTACCTCAAGTATTGGAAGAGGCATATCAGGACGGACTGGACTTAGCTATTAGAGAAACCTCCTTAGACGAGGAAGATTTTCCTTCTGAATGTCCCTATAGCTTGGAGCAAGTATTAAGCTCTGGATTTCTTCCAAGGAAAGGGGTTGACTATTGAAGATAGTCATAGCCAAGTAGACTGTTGCTTTAGTTCATCATAGATGACCTTCCTGTAAGCGAAGCTTCCGGAGCATTAGCTCTTGTCACGCCAATCATGCTGTCACGGGTGACTAGCGCAGCGAGTGCTTCCTCATCCATCCCCTCGGTTGATGCTGGACGCTGGGGTAAAACAAGATAACGCATCGTCGCCGTACTGTCATGTACGCGAACTTCGACAGATTCAGGAATATGAGTCCCAAATTCAGCAAGGACTGCACGCGGTTCTCGTACAGCACGAGAACGGTAGGCTTTACTTTTGTACCAATCCGGCGGCAATCCTAAAATCATGCGGGGATAGCAGGAACAAAGGGTACAAACGACAAGGTTATGGACTTGTGCCGTGTTCTCGACTACGACTAGCTTTGTTACTCCTACTTCTATACCCAGTTCCGTAGCGGCTGCACTCCCGTCCTGAAGCAGTCGGCTTTTGTAGCCTGAGTCAGTCCAAGCACGGGCAACAATTTTAGCTCCAAGAGCGGGGCTACGCGCATCCATTGCCTCGACACTTCGACGCACTTCGTCAGGAGTAATCAGCCCTTTCTTGATGAGCAACTCGCGCACAGCAATTTCTAGCTTCTGGTAGTAAGTTAGCGGTGCATCATCGTCGGGTAGCACTTCATGCTCAGAGTGGTTGTGCATCGTTCTAGATTTAGGCTGACTCTAGCCAGTGTTCGGAAATCTCAATTACAAGTGTGTCATTCTTAGAGCCTGTGTAGTCAGTCCAGATATCACTCTGCTGAAACCGTACTCGATAGAGCAACTGTTTGGGGAGTCCATCACGTCCGTAAGCAAGTTCTTCTGGATTGGCAAACTCTCCACAAATCCCTTCAACAACCCCTGTCTTGCCGCGAATGTAGAACGGTGTGCGAACATGACCAGGGGGATAAGCAACACGAACTGAAACGCGATCGCCTACAGAAAAACTTGTACTCATCGTATAACTATTGCTCACGCTCCTCAATCTCTGCTAACTTGCGTCCTAGTTCATCTACGGTAAGAACGCCTTTCTCTAAGAGAACTTGGGTTAGCGAAGCAATCCAGCGCTCATAGTAACTCAGCTTTTCGTAAGCCTCAGCACCAAGAGACTCAATTCCACGCCGCAGTTCATCATCGCCAATTAATGGGGGATTCTTGTTTGATAGGAGTACGACAAGAGCATCAACACGCTTTTCCCATAGTTCATAGTTGTGTTCAGTGCGTTCTATTGCTCCAGTCAGTAAACCCCCAACATCGTGATACCCTCTCATGACTCAACTTGCTCACTTCTTGCTTGAAAATTAGCTTTCGAGACTGGCTACTTGTCCAGATTTATCAATTGTCCAATTATCAGGTCATTGTGGAAGTGAAATCAATTGGTTGAAATGCGAATTACTGTGGTGTTCCTGACTCAGTTTCCTGAACTTGCGTCATGTTCAGCTACGCAAGTAGAAAACAAAGTTTTCAAATCTTCCGACCAGGTTTCTGGCTCTTGATCGCTCATTTCTTCAAGCTTGGCAAGAGTTTCTGGATTATTATCAGCGAGGGTGATTGTTCCATCTGTCAAACAACGACACAATCCCTCTACCACCTCGGCAGGAACACCGCTATTCTCAGCATTTGTTGCACACTCATTCATTAACCTAGCAAATGTTGCCTCATCAATTCCTTCTGCCATTGCAAGTTTTGGCATCAGAGTTGCTAGGGACAGCGAACAGACACCCAAAGAAACTGCAATAAATTTAGTTAATGCTTTCATCGAATCCTCCAACAAGCAAGATAAGTGAGTTTGATTTGTCTATCAAACTGCTAAAACTCTTTCATGTCAGCAGGGAAAAGGTAAGGAAGAACTTAAAATTGAAGTAGTTTTTTCTAACGACTGCTACCAGAATGCTTATCCGGAGCTTATGTAAGAGCTTCTTAAGTAAACGCTAGCTCAATAGCTACAAATCTTATCCAGCTTAGACTTAATAAAATTTCATTATTTTTTTAACTCCCTTGTTCTCCTTATTTTTGAGGGATGACTAACTACCTTTTCCTTACCTTTTCCCTGCTGACGAAATAAATTTTTAGTAATTCAATGGAAAACCAAGTACGGAAACTTAGGTTTAGCAAACTAGCTTGCCCTATGTTTCATCCCATAAAATTTTACCTTTGAGTTTGGAGGATTCAGCATGATTCGTGGTATTGCCTCAACCCTTTTTGCCATGTCTATCCCAGCTATTGTTCTGACTGTTAACCCAACTATCAATCAAGCCGCTCAGTCGGGTGAGGGTGTAGTAGTTGGCGTTACTCCAGGTGATTCATTTACTGTCAGTAATGGTGCTGTTGTTCAAGGAGGTACGGGAGCTTTCACACCAACCGCAGACGACACAGAGGTAGGAATTGTAGCAGGGGCAACATACAGTGCTGTCACAGTAACCCAAGGCAATTCACAAGCTGTTATTCAATACAGTGTTGATGACCCTAACTTACAAGATAAATTGTCTGGAATTAATACAGTTGTGGCAGGTATTGGTAGCGGCACAACTATTAAAAGGGGCGACGAGGTTGTCGTAAGCACTCAACCAGCCGAAGGTGGTGGTATTGATATCACCTTTGACGTTTACAGAAGTAATAGCCCAGTAGCTACTTTCTCATTTGTCCATAAATAGCAGCAAGAAGAGTTAATTCAAACTCTAGCTATTTTGAAGTTATAGAGGTTTTAATGAAAATCAAAAAGCAGATTTTAAGGTTTTTCTCAATTTCCTTATGCTCGTTTTTAGGAGTTTTATTATGCTTTGCTTTGTCTTCTAAAACGTTTGCACAACCAGTTGAACCTGGTTCTTATTACAGGTTAAGTAATTTGTTGTTACAGGACGGACGTACTCTGGATATTGACAGCACTACTAATGAGCTGGTGATGGGAATCAAGACAGATAAGCCCAGCCAATATTGGAAATTTAGCCCAAGTGGAGGAGGTTATTACCGCATCACCAATGTTTCTTTAGGTGATGAGCAAGCTCTCGATACCCAACCCGACGACAATAGCGATGGTGTATCCGAGCTTCAAATGGGACGAAAGGGAGATGCAAGTGGTCAATTTTGGCAACTCGTTCCAGTTTCTGGTGGCTATGTCCGGCTCACAAATCAATACCTAGATAAGAGTTCGCTAACTACCCTTGATGATGCTCCTGCGAATGCGTCTGTTGGACCTCCTTTCAATTCTCCCTATATGGCAATCACACAAAGGGCTTCATCTGCTCAAACGTGGAAGCTAACGAAGGTAACTCCGTCCACCTCGACAATAACTACCCCAGCAACGGCAACAACTACCCCAGCAACGGCAACAACTACCCCAGCAACGACAACAACGACTCCAGCAACGACAACAACTACCCCAGCAACGGCAACAACTACCCCAGCAACGGCAACAACGACTCCAGCAACGACAACAACTACCCCAGCAACGACAACAACTACCCCAGCAACGACAACAACTACCCCAGCAACGGCAACAACGACTCCAGCAACGACAACAACTACCCCAGCAACGGCAACAAGTAGTACTTCCGCCACAACTAGCACTTCCCGTACCACGACTACAGCGACAGCAACAACTACCTTGCAACCCGAATTTACTAACTTATTTGATGGGGATTATTTTGACCCCAACAGCTTCAAGTTAGAGGGTGAAACTCGACCAAACGCCAGCGTTTCTATTCAGATAACTTACATCCCTCAAGCAAGTTCAAGTGGGGGACAAACAAGTTCAAGTGGGAGAAGGGATTCTTTAACTCAGCGTGTAGGTGATGCTGTGTCAACTCTACTTGGGGGATCGAGACCGTCCTCATCTTCCTCATCCTCCACTCAGCAAGAAACTCAGGCATACGCAACTACCGTGAAAGCTGATGCTTCAGGGCGCTTTCAGATAGTAATCCCAGCAAGTATCAGGCAAAAGCCAGGTACGAAGTTTACAATTCGTGCGACTGCCATTGAAGCGAGAAGTAACAGAAGTAATCCAACAGTGATTACTGTTGTTCAGCAGTAGTAAACGTTTGTTTACGTCTCCCTTCTGATTCTTATATGGCTTTGATAAAGAGGGGAGATTATTCTCACAACTACAGGACTTACCCAGAACCTCTCTCGTAGTAGGGTGAGCAGTGCCCACCCTACTACTACGAATAGTGTTTAAACGAGTAATTTGCGTAAGTTCTAAACTAGATGCGATCGCCCTTATCAAGAAGACATTAGTATTTCTTACTACATACTCAATCAACTCCAAACAAAGCTACAGGTTCTAGAGAATTTATAAAAAAGAAGTCACTTGACAGAACTACGATTAGAGTCCTGGCTGTGAGGTTTTTATAAGCGCTTGGGTTTCCTGTATCTCTGGAATCATACCCAAGCTTTCAAATTCTTCCCTCGCTTCGGTTGCCCAACAAGACGCTTCATTGAAATAATTACGTTTTTGTTCTAGTTGTCCCAGCGAGCGCTTAATATATGCCGCACTATAGCGATCGCCCTGCGCTTCGGCTACCTGTAACCCTTCGGTTAAAAGCTGTTGCGCTTTGTCTAGCTCTCCTCGCTGAATCGCAATATGGGCTAAAAAGTCCTTTGCCAGAAACAGTGCCCGTTGCCAGCCAATTGCCTGTGCTTGGGTAGCAATTTGTTCAAACAACGCTTGAGAGTGATCGTATTTTCCTGTTTTGTAGTAAACCTCGCCTTGATAGTAGTGGATTAACACTGCCTGCCGTGCCGTTTCAAAAGGAGCTAGCCGAGCCTCATCCAGCAAAGAAAGCGCCTGATGAAGCCATTGCGCGGCTAGAGCAAACTGCTGCTGTTGCAGATGCCATGCGGCAATATGCGTTGCTAACTCAACTTGCCAGCAGACTGTCTGATAGTGCCGCAGTTCCCACGTTTGGGTAAACAAGATACTGGCAGCAATCAAGTGTTCGGGTTGCTCCAGTAACGTTAGCTTCCAGGCTCGATCGCCCATCAGTTCCGCCACCGTTGCCCAGTCTTTGCGGGTTTGAGCCGCTTGAATCATCCAACTCAGCCAATCCAACGCGGTGTCCCAGTAACTCAACCGAGATTGACAGTAGCCTTGGGAGTAGGTGTAGCATTTCACGTCTCGCCAGAGTTGACACACTTCAGAATAGCGATCGTGGGCAATGCACCACTCGATCACGTTCGTAATATTCTCCCACTCTTGCTCCAACGGTGTATAGTTCTGCCACTCCTTCCAGTCTTTGCCTCCATGTTCTCGCGCCAGCTTGAGATACCACTGCACCCAGCGATTGCGGATACTCTGCTCACACTCTGGATGGGCTGCCAGTTCCACTAGAACAAAGCGGCGTGTCAGTTGCGGCATGGTGTAACGTCCGTGCTGCAACTGAATCAGTGAGAGTTGCAGCAATCGGATAAACCCTGCTGTTGCGAGGCTTGGAGCTGTCACAGCCGAGATCGTACAGATGGCTTCTCGTGTCGGCGGCGTAGAAAACAGCGCCAGAGCGATTAACAACGATTGGGCAGGGGTTCCTTGCAGCGATTTAATCGCTCTCTCAAAATAAAATCGGGAAAAGTCGCCATCAGGCTGTTGCAACCTCAAAGGCACCTCTTCCAATCCATAACCCATCGCTAACTGACTAATGGCATAGACGATCGCGGCAGGGATGCCTCCAGTGGTTTGGGAAAGTATTTGGGATTCTCCCAAGTTGAGATGCATTCCCTTTTCTCGTGCCTGATGCTGAATTAGATGTAGTGCTTCAGTTGAGGGTAATGCATTTAGCCGAATCGTTGGAAGCGGAGTGCATTCTCGACTGGTGATGACTACCTTTACCGTTGCAGGCAGTTCATAGAGAAAACTGAGGACATCCTGCCGTTCTTCCAACTCATCTAGGTTATCGACAATCAGCAACATTCGCTGATGCTCCAAACACCTAAAAATCTGATCGCCTGCTTCCGCAAAACTTGCAGAAGGCTTATCGGCACAGTGGAGTGTGCGGGCAATAGTTCGCAAAATCTCTCGCAGGGTGCATTCTTGCCGAAACCGAGGCAAAATGCCGAAATCTGTGAAGTGCTGAGTTTTTGCAGAGGTGAATGCGATCGCCTCAAATGTTGGCAAGTCTGGACGGGAGCGAATGACTTCCGTCACGCTTGCGCTATCACCCTGTTGAGCCGCTTGGCTTGCCTGTAAACATTGATGAGCAACCTCCAAGAGTAAGGTTGTCTTGCCCACGCCACCCATCCCTTGAATAACCATTCGAGGCGTCGGATGTTCAAAAGATAGCCATTCAAGCAGTTGTTGAACTTCTGCTTTCCGCCCTACTAACCTTGTGCAATCAAGCGGTGGAAGATTGTGGTGGAGCTTGACTGGATTCAGGCAACTGCCTTCGGAACACTGAGACAGAGAAAGATTTAGTGCAGTTATCGGTTCTTGGCTTCGGGTTTCCTGCTTACTAGCTTTGGGTGCGATCTGCTGAACTGATGCTTCCGCCTCTGCTTTCTTGCTAGTATATTTTTCCTGATAAGCCCAACGCCGCAGCACAGCTCGACAGTTCGTTTTTGTAACTTCCTCTCCCAACGCCTTTGAGAGCCGTCTCCACAATTGAGGTCCAATATCGTTCTTTAAATACTCAAGCGTGTAGTCATTCTGGGAGGCAATTTCAGAATACGTTTGCCCCAACCAGGAACCTTGTAAAACAACAACTTCGATATTGGAAAGGTGTTTGCCGACGACGTTATAAACAGTTGTATCAACAAATTGAAAAATTGTCTCAAAAGGGGGGACCTGAACTCGACTGATGTCCATTTTTTAGTTTGCTGTTTCTGCTGCCAAATCCAATTAGAAGAGTGAGCTGGATGAGGAGCTGAGCGGACACCTCGTTAATTTCCTCCGCTTTGAAGCACCTATTGTTTCTTTTTTAATTCTGGAAGTTAAGTACAGGTGAGTATAGGATACTGGTTAATCCTCATCTCAAGCACGTTTGAATCTCTTGTTAAAAAGATTTTACTCCTTTGGGGGGAAGACAAAAATATTTTTATTATTTGTTAATTATTCAGCCTTGAAGAGCATTCACAGGTCATACGCATAGTTATTCGACTTCAAAACAAAGTCTTACTCTGTTTTCTTAGACAACCTACTGGTTTGGGGTTCAATGAAGAAGCAAGCAAATTAATCATAGGGAGACAATCGGCATGGAGACAAACAAGGACATCTCAATCGAACACCAGAATGTACCTATTGAGCATCGGGGATTGCATGATTTTTTGTACAGTTCCCCAGATGAACACGATACTACTGACGTAACTGATAAACAGGAACTTGAAAGTAATAGCAATCAAGTCTTATCGTTTGAGGCTTGGTGCGCCCTTTCGCAAAATGCAAAGGTTGCTGGCGTATATGCGGTGCTGAACGATAAGCAACAAACACAGTACATCGGCTACTCGCGCAATGTCCTGCTTTCTCTCAACAGCCATCTCGCCCAAAACGGGACGGAAGCCTGTGCATTCGTGCAAGTGCAGACGTTCAAGTTCCCGAAGCGCCAAGAAATGGAAGACTTGCGTGAAGCGTGGCTTTCCGAACTGGACTACATTCCTCCAGGAAACAGTGAGGAGAGTGCGAATTGGGCAAGTACAGTCGGTGAAGCTGCAAAGGCAACGATGTCAGCAAGTGAGCGTAATGCTTATGAGGAGAAGAAGCTTAAATTGCGTAAAGCGATGGCTGACACTGCACTGGTTAAGGAACTAGAGGCAAAGGATAGGAGTACTACCGAAACTCGTCATCAGATTGAAGCCGCAGTGGAGAATGACGATTGGAGTACTGTTATAGACGGGCAGACGCAGGAAACCAAACCTGAAAACTGAGGTTGCGATCGCTTTTCCTTCAGTAACTAGTTTCCATTGGGCATTCAATCATAATAATGCCAGAGTGCCCCAGCGTTAATTGGATGAAGAGCAGACAGCAAAAGTCTCTTAGTGTAAACAATGCTGTGATTGGAGAAATGTGAGAGCGTGAACTTAAGTTAACGAAAGACTACAAAATATATCTTTCCTAAAATCATGTGTTGTTTTGCTTGCTTTCACGGTCAGCCCCTTGAGATTTGAATTACTATTTCGTCTACTATGTCCCTGTCACGAAAGGATGTTGTAGATGATAGAAGCAGAGCGATACTACAGAATCCTTGAGTTGGAGCCGGGAGCTTCACCGGAGGAAGTTCACCAAGGCTACCTCGATTTGACTTGGGTATGGCATCCTGACCGCTTTACAGGTCATCCCCGGTTACAACAGAAAGCTCAGAGTAAGCTTCAAGAACTGAATGAAGCTCATGAACGGTTGCGCTCTTTCCGATCAATTCCTCGAACAAGAGATTTACGCACTCAGACCAAATCCCAAACCTCCGCAGCTTCATACGACCAATCCTCTACAGAAGGCTTACATCAATCCAACGTGCATCGAGCTTGGGTAGCAGAAGATCAACAAACAACCCAAGAATGTCGGCGTCCGGTTAGTTTCAAAAGCCGCGATGTCAATGAGTGGTTAGATTAATCAGGAGGTTGAGGAAAGTGCTTTCACTGATGGTTGGGTGATATATGTCTACGCTTGGGCAATTTCGGTTTTGCCCTTGCCCCAAAGTGTCATTAATTTCTAATGCTTATAGATGATGCCTTCTGGCTAACAATAGTGCTTGTCACCTGAGTTATGTCAGGAGGCATTTAAGGTATGACCATCGTACTCCGTGCCAGAACCTAGAGAATGTCATCAATCAACGAATCATTGTGTTGCGATCGCCTTTTGGTATCCTTAGGGCTGTGATAAACCTTACAGAATGCTTTGCCAAGGCTTTCTCCTTAAATTCCTGTTTTACCAGCAATAGAGAATTAAGGGCGATAGGCTACGTTTCAGGCTGCCTGTCGATATACTAGCCCTATGATTGACCATGATCGCCTATTCAAAGAACTCCTCTCCAACTTCTTCCCTGATTTTATTGCTCTGTTCTTCCCCGATTTCATCGCTTACCTAGAGCCTAATTCCTTGGCTTTCTTACCCCAGGAAGTCTTCACAGATGTCACTTCTGGAGAGCGGAAAATTGCTGACTTAGTTGTGCAAGCAGAATTTAGGAGTGAGCCGTCCCTGTTCATCATTCATCTAGAACACCAATCCTCATCCGAAGCCGATTTTAATAAGCGAATGTTCCGCTACTTCGCTCGACTGCACGAAAAATACGACTTACCAGTGTATCCGATTGTTCTATTTTCCTTTGATACTCCTCAACGTCCAGAACCAGACTCTTATCAAGTCCAGTTTCCTGGTTGGATGGTGCTGGAATTCAACTACCGCGTAATCCAGTTGAATCGGCTTCAGTGGCAGGATTTTGTGAATCAGCAAAATCCCGTAGCAAGTGCCTTGATGTCCAAAATGAGGATAGATGCTCAAGAACGTCCTACAGTTAAGTTGGTATCGCTGCAATTGTTGGCTAATTTGGGACTGAATCCAGCACAAGTGCAGCTAATCTCTGGATTTATTGATACTTACCTCAAGTTGAATGCCGAGGAGGAAGCAATGTTTCAGGCAGAGCTTGCTAGGATTGAACCAGCTAGAGCAGAGGGAATTATGGAAATTGTCACTAGCTGGATGGAACAAGGTATTCAACAGGGACTGCAACAGGGACTACAACAGGGACTGCAACAGGGACTGCAACAAGGAAGGCAGCAGGGAGAATTAGCACTGGTGATGCGCCAACTCACTCGCCGCCTTGGTATAGTAGCTCCTCAGTTACGAGAGCGTATTGGGATGCTGTCTATTGAGCAGTTAGAGAATTTGGGTGAAGCGCTGTTAGACTTTACCAATATTGCTGATTTAGAAGCTTGGTTAGGTGGGCAGTAAGCGATCGCTTCTCCCTTGGTGAACTCATGGGTTGTGCTTCTAGTTTGCTCAAGAATCTCTGGTCAAAACTCAAAGGGATTTTTCGTTAAGGTAATCTATGAGTGAATTACAGACAAAAGTGGCTAGTGATACCTGGATTGTAGCTAGCTGGGATGAGTATATTCAGGTAATTGAAGACCCTACTTATGGAAAAGCTAAGGGCTACTACAACAAAGGGCAACTAAGAATTGAAATGCCACCAGTCAGAGTTGACCACGCTGATAATAACGGAATTGTTGTTATATTAGTCAACCTCTTTGGAATTGCAAAAGGTATAGCACTCAAGCTATTTGTCAACTGTAGCTACCGGAAACAAGGTCTGCGAGAAGCTCAACCAGATGCGTCTTATTACATTGGAGAGCGAGTTCAATCAGCCCCAACAGGTAGTTCTGTAGTTAATCTAGATAACAACCAAGCCCCAGATTTAGTGATAGAAATTGCTGACACTTCTTTATCTGATGACTTAGGTGAAAAACGAATACTGTATGAAGATTTAGGTGTTAGAGAATACTGGGTAGTAGATGTAAAAAAAACACGAATTACTGCCTTTAAGATGATTGCTAATGGTGGTAGTCAACGGATTAGAGAATCAGAGATGTTGCCAGGATTAGCTATTTCCTTGCTAGAGGAAGCTTTACGGCGTAGTCGTGAAATGGATAACACTGAAGTCGGTACTTGGTTTTTGGCTCAGGTACAAACATCAGGGTAATGATAATTAAAGGACACCTTTTGCCCTTTGCCAGCTTGAGAGAAGTCTTAAAGTTGAATCAGCTTCAGCTAATTTGAGTCTTTACCTAAATGCGATCGCCTTCACCACCAAAGATAAAAAGCGATCGCAAGTGTTAATCAGGGGACTTCAAAGGTTTTTGAGCCGTATCTGTTGCCAAGCAATAGTGAAAGGGTGTTGACTTAAGCAATTGTCACTTCCGGTGACAAGTAGACATCCTGAATCGCGTGAAATAGCTTAACGCCCTCCTCAAAAGGTCGCTGGAAGGTCTTGCGTCCAGAAATTAGACCAGAACCACCAGCACGTTTATTAATCACAGCGGTGCGAATTGCTTCGGCAAAGTCACTTTTTCCTGATGCCCCACCGGAGTTAATTAAACCAGCACGACCAGCGTAGCAGTTGAGAACCTGATAGCGCGTTAAGTCAATGGGGTGGTCAGTACTGAGTTCAGAATAAACTAGGTCATTGGTTTTGCCGTACACCTTTGCACCAAGCGTTTTCCCAACCGCACCGTAGCCATTGTTACATTCGGGCAACTTCTGCTTGATGATATCAGCTTCAATGGTGACACCCAGATGGTTTGCCTGACCCGTGAGGTCAGCCGCAAGGTGATAATCCTTCTCATCTTGCTTAAATGCACTATTACGGAGATAGCACCAGAGAATGGTTGCCATACCGAGTTCGTGGGCGCGGGCAAAGGCGCGGCTGACTTCCTGAATCTGGCGAGTAGATTGTTCAGAACCAAAGTAAATCGTTGCCCCCACAGCAACAGCTCCTAAATTCCAAGCTTGCTCAACGCTAGCAAACATTATCTGGTCATATTGATTGGGGTAGGTGAGCAGTTCATTATGGTTGATTTTCATAATGAACGGAATGCGGTGGGCATACTTGCGAGAAACCATGCCCAGAACACCCAAGGTAGTAGCAACTGCATTACAGCCACCTTCAAGGGCAAGTTTAATGATGTTTTCTGGGTCGAAGTAACTAGGATTCGGCGCAAAGGAGGCACCAGCCGAGTGTTCTATCCCTTGGTCTACTGGGAGGATGGAGAGATAACCAGTATTGGCAAGACGTCCACTTGAGTAAAGCTGCTGGAGACTGCGTAAAACTTGCGGGTTGCGATCGCTATTGCTAAAAATACGCTCTACCGAGTCAGATCCAGGTAGATGTAACAGTTGTTTGGAAACCTTAGGCTGGTAAGTGAGTAGGTCTTCAGCTTCTCCACCTAACCAGGCTTCAATCGATTCAGGTGCGGATAATGTAGCAGTCATACTACTTGTCCTTAGGACTTCCATAAAAAGTATCTATTTTCCAATTGTGACAGCAGCTACTGTGAGAGGCGTCTCTACAGCGACAGAGTAGTTACTCGAACTACTAAAAAGCTAAAGGAAAGAGCCTGTAACAGCGTCAGGTCAGGCTCAGAGCTGATTGTAAAGAAAAACTAAAAACTAGTGATTTAGGCAAAGTTTTGCTGAACGCGGTTTTCTATTGTGTTGTTCGCTACATTGCAAATCACTCTGTCTCAACTAGTAAGTTCCAATGTGCCATTTGCGATCGCCCCTAATGCCCCCTGTTCAAGCATTGTGATTTCTAGAATCCGACCCTAATGGGATATAAGCCGCTTATACACAAAGATTTAGCTCTTTGTGATGAGGGCAGTTTCACCTGAAAGTATTTCTAATTTTTATAAGGGAACGCTTTAGAAGAATACCAAGATGATTAGACTGCTCGTTAATTTTTTAGAAGCTCTTTTGAATACCTTTTATCGCGATCGCACGTATCCACGATTTTTCGTACTGGAGACGGTTGCTCGTGTCCCTTATTTTGCCTATACCTCAGTCCTTCACCTTTATGAAACTATGGGTTGGTGGCGTAAAGCAGATTGGATAAAAATTCACTTTGCCGAAACCTGGAACGAATTACATCACCTGCTAATTGCCGAAGCACTTGGTGGCGATCAATACTGGATTGACCGTTTTGTTGCTCGCACAGGAGCTTTTGTTTACTACTGGATTATCGTCTTGGTGTATATGGCTAGTCCCCGATCTGCATATCACTTCATGCAGTTGATTGAAGAACACGCCTACCACACCTATGACAGCTTTCTGCAAGAACAAGGAGAGTTTCTCAAAACTCAACCCGCGCCGGAAGTCGCAATTAGTTACTACCGTGATGGCGACCTCTATTTGTTTGATGAATTTCAAACATCTCATCCAGGAGAAGAACGCCGTCCTACGATCGAGAATCTCTACGATGTGTTCGTTGCTATCAGAGATGACGAATTAGAACACGTCAAAACAATGATTGCTTGCCAGAAACCCAACGCCCAAGAAACCTTTCAGAGTCCCCACAACGCCAAAAGACCAGCTATGCTGGAACCCACGAAGGGTTCCATTGAATCGCATTCGGCTGACATAGGACAAGGGGCAGTAGAGAGAGAGCCAGTAGAAATGTCCTAAAACATTAGTTAAGTAGTAAGTTCAGTTAATCACTTCGCCTTGGTTTTAACTGCAACTTGATGTGATTGTTCGCGTTTTTTGCGCTTGAGTGCCGAACCTGCACCTAAAGCACCAATAGCCAATAAACCGATAGCCGAAGCGGGTTCAGGAACACCCGTAGGATCATCTGCATTCAGTGCTGCCAAGGCAAAATCTCCAACCAACTGATGAGCCGCAGTTGTTGGATGCCTCTCATCCCAGAATAAGTATTGGTTCTGTACATCTGGGTTGATGACACAGGATTGTACGAATAAACAAGGAGTAGTTACATTTGTAAAGCCGAACTCCTGCGGTGTTGCAAAAACTTGCTCAACACTCTCGTTAACATCAAACAAGATGAGGTTGATACTAGAATCGAAGCTCTGGCTTAAATCTTCGAGAGCCGCGTTGTGGGATTCGGTCAAAGTAGTGAGACGCTCAGAATCGGGTGTATTAAGCGAAATTGGTAGCCTTCCCAAATCAGGCAAGTTAACCACCATGATATTTTTTGCACCAACATTGGCGAGGGATGTCACCGCTTGCGATAAGTTGGCGATTGTCGTGTCAGGGTCTTGAAAAGGAATAAAAGTCCCATCCGTAGGGCTGTAATCATTGGCACCCGCCCACACTATATAGAGCGCATTCGGGTCAGCGGCTGGTACAGTGTTTGTAAAAAAACTAATCTGCTGCTGTAATCCTGGTAAACCAGGTACTTGCGGGAAAGTCAAAGAAATCGTATTCTCCACTCCTGTAGTTGCACCCCCAAAAGCAAAGTTTATGCCTTCAGTTGGGTCAATGTTGCCAACGAACGGATTGACTTCTAATCCTAGATCTTGTACCAGATAATCTACCCAAACCAGACCATTGGAAAATCGTCCATCAAAGTAAGGTGGGCTTGGAGGAATAGCTCCTCCTGTAGCATTGAATACATTCCCCTGATCGGAAAGACTATCGCCAAAGACATAAAGATTACTAAAACTTGCCGCTGAAGCTCTAAGTGGAAACAGGAAAGATAACAGGAAAAACCCAGTCGCTACAGCTTTTTTGTTCATAGTAAATTGTCCCCTGATAGTCACAGAAACAATCATTCTCTCAGTAAGAACAACTAAATCGACAGAACTAAACTTAAAGATTTTGTAAACCATAGCAGTTCTCAGTTGCACGAAGTACATCAGAAAAACCTAATCCCCCAGCCCCCTTCCCACCTCTGCCATCTCCCCTACAAGGGGAGATGGCAGAGGACGAAGCCTTTTATTTCACGGAAGGGGGAGAAGACTTCTTACTCCCCTCTCCTTGTAGGAGAGGGGTTGGGGGAAAGGTCAAACTATACTGCACTGATGTGAGAACCGCTATGTGTTCAAGCTTTTTCTCCTAAAGCTACAAAGACTGTAATCTGTAAGACAACTACTGTTCACCAGAACTTGATGGTGATGGCGTTGGTGTCTCTGACGGCTGAGCGTCTTCACGCTTGATTTGTTGCGCTTCTTTTGCTGATAGCCCTTCACCTTGGGAGCCAAAGTACCAAAAAACTGACGCGGCTTCAGCACGGGTTACAGGCTTTTTCGGCTGGAATAGTGTTGTATAACCCAGCATCCGGCGGATGTTAGCGGACTCTCCATTCTGAAAATCTGCTAATACAGCGCGTAACGCCTTTGGTTCAACCTTGGCAGCATCTTGGAAACCCCAAGTCTGTTTCACGGCATCAACCGAAGCCGAAGGCAGAGACTGACGGGTATCCAAAGGGACTTTCCACAAAATGAGGTTTTCTCTGGTTAAGGGAGCATCTGGACGAAATAAAACGGCTGTAGCGTCGCCAGTTAAAGGGCTAGGAATTAAGCCAGCTTCTGCTAAAGCTTGAATGCTTTGGAAATCGCGATCGCTTCGTGGAACATCCCGGAAGGCTGGTTGAGTGGTTTCTGATGCCGAACGAATTTGTTGCCCTGGACGATTGGCATAAATCTGATTATTCGCCGCAACAAGCCAACGCGCATACTCACGACGAGTAATCGTTTTATTCGGCTCAAATGTCGTACCACTAGCACCTGCGTTAGTTTTAGAACCAGAGGAATCAACGGTTAAAACTCCTAAAGTCGCCAAATCTTCAATATATTGGCGTAACTCTTTAGGGGCTTTATCAAGGTCAGTGAAATCTTGCGCTTCCCCTGCTGATCGGCTGGGAACGTAAGAAGGGACTTCTGATTGTGACGAATCCTGTCCAGATTGCTCAGAAGCTGCTTCCCCTTGATTACGGATGTACTGAATCTCAAACTCTGTAACGGCGTTGGATGTGCCACTGGTAGATGGTTCTGTTGCTGTAGATGTTTCCCCTGAGTTGTTAGTTGCTGCACTTGATGGAATAGTTACAGTCACTTGTAAACTATTTCGACGGGCGACAAACGTGCCACCTGCTTCATCAGTGGGTTGAGACGTAATCTGCCAGTTATTCGACTCAAATTCTTGTGTGTAAAAGCTCTGAATGGCATTAATCGGGTCAGTGGATGACCAGCTTGTTTGCTCACCTTGAGCATTTGGCACAGTCAACGGCTCAACGTTCTCTAGCGTTGCATTGGGATACAGTGGAATTTCTGAAGGGAAATCCTCTGGCAGTTTTGCTGTCGTTTGACTCGGAGAATTTCCCTGTGGTGAACCATCTAAAGTAGTTGAGTTATTCCTCAACTTCGGGTCTGCCGCAAAGGAACGCTCAAGTGCCTCGCCAGTTGAGCTGTTGGCACAGGAGGTCAACAACCCCAAGAGGCAAGCGGCAAAACTAGCAAGTAGGACTGGGCGTTTATCAAACACGGATGTTTTTGTCAAAGAGTCTCACTTCCTACGCTAGCGCAAATTGAGGAGCGATTATTTGCACCGCGCTTTGCGGCATTACCATGGGCTTAGAAACCTTATTAAGCGTGGTATCTTGGCTGAGAGCCAAAACTGGCAAAGACTTATGAAGTGCTGGTGAGGTGAAGATACTATACCAGCTATTTTCCGTTGAAACTTTTATGGCTTTAGAGAAAAAAAATGCTTCGGCAGCTAGCCAGTCTTCTGGATTAGCAAATTCAACATCAGAAAAAATCACACTAGGTCAAGCAAGCGCTGCGGCGCAAGAGACAGAACAGGTAAATCGTCAGTCAAAATTCTGGCAGCAAACGCGGGAAAATTTACAAATTATTGCGATCGCGCTTGCCTTAGCTCTGTTCATCCGTGCATTTGTCGCAGAACCTCGTTACATCCCCTCGGATTCGATGTTACCGACGTTGGAAGTAGGCGATCGCTTAGTTGTAGAAAAAGTCTCCTACTATTTCCGACCACCCACCACTGGTGAGATTGTTGTCTTTGACCCACCTCAACAACTCCAAATTCAGGGTTATGCCAAAGACCAAGCTTTCATCAAACGAGTAATTGGGACACCCGGACAAACTGTTCAAGTTCAAGACGGCAAGGTTTACATCAATGGTCGTTCATTAAAGGAGGACTACATTGCCGAACCACCTGCCTATCAGATGGAAGCTGTGCAGGTGCCTGAAGACCAACTATTTGTGATGGGAGATAACCGTAATAACAGCAACGACTCTCACGTATGGGGCTTTTTGCCTAAGCAAAACGTGATTGGTCACGCTTGTTACCGCTTCTGGCCTTTCAGTCGTATTGGTCGTGTTTGATAAAAGTGCTGCCGCTTTGAAATCAGAATCGCAAGTAGTACATTAGCTCAGAGATCAACTGAGGGTTTAGAGAAAGGCGCTGTTGGAAATTGGCAAGATTACGATAAGCGCCCAACTCATGGCGATTTTGTACAATCGCTCTGGCAAGAAATAAGTCAACGGCTGGGATTTTCGTGAGTTGTTCTACTGTTGCTGTATTTGGGTTGATTGGCTGAGGTGTTAAAAGACTCTCCGCGTCGTAATAGCAAAAACTCAGAATTGGTTGTAACGGCGTAAGCCGCTGTACGGGTACACTCAGAGCTGCCGCTAAGTCTTCCATACAGCAAAACTGAACACCTGCCTTAGTGAGTTCAAAAAGCGATCGCGCTTGATGAATGGATATCCCTGGTAGTCTCAGCCAATCATCGACACTCGCTTGATTGACATCAATTTTGATGCCTAGTGCTGCGGCTACTGCAATTTCTTCTGCTGATTTCAGCCGATAGTAGGGGTCGCTCTGGAGCCGCGTCCGGATGGCTTGCCAATTTGGATTAAGTCGAGCGGCGGGGGTCAGCCAGTCAAACAGTGCCATTTTCCTCATGCAATACGGTCAAGTAATTGGCGACGCTTTTGCTCAAACTCATATTCTGACATCAAGCCATCCTGGCGTAGGCTATCTAGCTGCCGGAGGGCATCTGCGATCGCTCCCACCTGCGCTGGGTCAACTCCAGGCGATTGAGCCTGTACCGATGCACCAGCGGGGATTACATTTAAATTAAAATTGTGGTCAAACTCATCTTGACCTTGTGCCAAGTACCAAAATCCTTCAATTACACTAGCGACCTTAGGAATCGGTGTCCAGCAAAGTAGCAAATACAACACCCCCCAAAGTGGCTGTCCCAGATAAAACTTGTGGAATCCCGCGATCGGTATCACTGCCCCACTAAAGGCTAAGATTGCCGCGAGTTTGCGATTTTTCGGCTTGCTCAACATATTTGCTCCGACCCGTGATGTAGCTCTGTTTGCAGAAAGAACCAGCGATTCATTTTTCTATGATATTGACTTACGCTGTTTGTCGTAGAAGCGGTAATGACTTTATTTGTTGGTGACCCAGCGAACCTAAGCAGTTTCTCTTGCCTTTGTTGCGTTCGGGAGCATCTCCCCCTCCTGTAGTAATACGGAAAACCGAATTATACGGAAGCTTTACGCTCCACTAAAATGTGACTATGACGACGCAGTAGTACAACCTACTTGGTTGATGAGGAGCAATGGGGTTCTTTGATTCGGAAATCGTACAACAAGAAGCCAAGCAGCTGTTTGAAGATTATCAGTCTCTAATCCAGTTGGGAGGCAGCTATGGCAAGTTTGACCTCGAAGGGAAAAAAATCTTTATCGAGCAGATGGAATCCATGATGGAGCGCTATCGCATTTTTATGAAGCGCTTTGAGTTATCTGACGACTTTATGGCGCAGATGACTGTGGAACAACTTAATACACAGCTTGGTCAATTTGGCATGACACCTCAGCAAATGTTCGACCAGATGAACATGACTCTGAAGCGGATGAAGTCAGAGATAGAAAAGCAACCTTAGCAATTGCACGGACTTTATGTGTGCAGGGTGTTCTTGTGTCTGGACTCAACGAATACCACTTGGTCGATGTACTTTCATTAATTAATTGACTTTTTGCGGCTTACTAAGCCCTTATTTGCATTGTTTCTCTGGAAGTTTCCGTTGAGCCAATACTGTTGTGCAACCCTTCGTAGACAGCCGTGCTACCAGAACTTGCTATTGATAACCTTGTCCAGAAACTAGAAGTTCTACAACCCACTGAATCTTAAGAGATGCAGTGGATATTAATACTTAAAAAGAGACTCTTGTTAAAAATAGTAAACGGAGCAGAAAGAATTTTTTCTAAGATGACTTGTGTAAAAGTTACACACAAAGCTCATAATAATCTGTGACTCTCAACTTTCGTTTGTATCCAATCCAGCACGCCGGAAGCTTTTTGTAGGGGTAAATCGTAGCATCTACCGCAGGATAGGACTAAATAAACCATTGATTTCCTTCACAAATTCTTCACACTGAATTTAGTAAATCTACTAAGTATTAAAAATTATAATATTACACCATTATTGATACTAGCTGACTGAGGGGAGGTTCACTCCCATCTTCCCTGGCTGCCCTAAGTTATCTATACTTTATTTGAGTTTTGAACGGCGTCCCCTTATGGAAACAAGAGGGTATTTTTACGCGCTCGTGCATTTGACTTGCTATGTGAAGCCAGTTAGTTTTAGGAAAAAGCAACGGATGTGAACAGTAAGAGTTTACCTTGTTCCCTTGCATCTTCCTTATAACTGAATGCTGTAATAGCCCATTTGAAGGCACAACCGCTTATAAGCTGTTCTCACCCCAAGGATGGGCAGCTATGTGCTGACTCTACATACTACTAGACCTAACAGGAGTGCATTAGTTCATGCCAAACTACAAATCAGTTGATGATTACACACAAAGGAAAGCTCGTTTAAAAGCCGTTCAAGATGCCCAGGCAAAACTTCCAGAGGTAAAAGCTAGGGTAGAGCGTTTAAGAAAATTGCACTCTGAGCTTTGCAAAAAATGTGGTGATAGCGGTAGTGTCCGACAGCAGCTAGAGGATGCTGAAAATTCTTTAGAAGAACTACAAAAGGTTTTAAAACAGCCAGTCAGTTCATAAAATAACAGCGCACAGCCTAGTATCAGAGCTGTGCGCTTTTTTAACTTCCGAAGCTTGGCAACTTAACACGCAACGAAATCCCGTCTCAAGAAATTCCTTGGTTCAATTTATAAATTTCTGGTAGTCGCCACCAAGGAACATGAGGATACTCGTGATGTTCTTGATGGTAGCCAAAGTGATAACAGGTTATAAATGACCAGAAAACTGGTAATTGATTGCTTTTAGCACGACAAGCGTTCGTGTAGCCTTCTTTGGGTTCTTTGTGAGGCAGGAAGCTACCAAAGTAAAATAGCTGTACTGAACTCAAAATAGAGGGTATTACCCAAAATAATGTAAGATTGGCGTCTGGAATATGTAGGGTGTGTGTAACGAGATTAAAGATTGCCATCAACCCTAAAAGTCTGGTCCAGCTCCAGTACTCCTTTGTGAATTGCCAATACCAGGCGAAAAAGTTTTTGTGCTTGCCATCATGATAATCGGGGTCGAGTTCACTGGCAGGATGGCTATGATGTTGCCAATGCTTTTCTGATAATTTCTTAAACGAAAACAGGGCATAAACCAGAGCAGCTACTGAACCGACTAAGTTATTGATTTTTCGGTTTTTTGGAAAAACTACTCCATGCATGGCATCATGAGTTGTGACAAACAAACCTGTATAGACAAAGGTTTGCCAAAGCATGGCTGATACTATCCAATAAACTGGAAGCTTATCAACATCTAAGGAGACTAAAAAGATTAAGCTAATTGCCCAAATGGCAAGGATTGAAAGAGCAATAAAAAGCCCGTAATTTGTATCTTCACTTCTCGCTATTCGTGTAGATTCTGCTGGCGGTAGAGGTTTGTGGTCAAGTTCGATCATTCGTTTACTGTTTCTTAGCACTGCCGTGAAGATTTGTGAGTATAAACGCAACAAACTGTTACATTAACATCTTCTCGCAAGTGCTGCTGACACAGAATCATTCCTACGAAGTAAATCGACTAAAACTAAACGATTGAGGCAATTTATCCTAAGTCTCAGGCAAAACTTCTCCTCTCCTCCTTAGTGTGAGGATTTTCTAGGAGAAGCGCCGATTTTCTTTTGCTTTAGTAAAGTTCGTATTTTAAGAGGGTGCAGGCGATCGCACCATTGTAAACAGGTATACGGCGAGAGGCTCTTAGTCCCACTCGTTTCGCCAATTCCTTATTCCCAGTCAAAACAAACGCTGTCCAACCTTTAAAGCGTTGCTTCAAGACATCACCAAGCAGTTTGTAAAGATCGCCCAGTTCTTTAGCCTCTCCCAGACGTTCCCCATAGGGAGGATTGCAGATTAGAACTCCACTGTCGGCTGGTGCTTCTAGCTGGGATAGTTCCGTTTGGGTAAAGGTAACTTGATCAGCAACACCACATTGTTGAGCATTGGTGCGGGCTTGACTGATGATATCAGCGTCGCGATCGCTTCCTAAAATGGGTGCCTTGAGTTCCGGCAATTCGCTTTCGTTCGCTTCCTTTAGTAACTCATCCCATAACGCTTCGTCAAAATCCAGCCACTTCTCAAAGGCAAATTGCTGACGAAACAACCCAGGCGCAATGTTTAAGGCTTTTAAACTAGCCTCTAGGGGTAGGGTGCCAGAACCACACAATGGGTCTAAAAATGGTTGACTTGGCTCCCACTCCGCTATCTCCAACAGCGAAGCAGCAAGCGTTTCCTTGAGAGGCGCAAGTCCTACCGCAGGGCGATAGCCTCGACGATGGAGGCTTGTACCCGAACTATCTAAACTGAGAATGCAACGGTTTTCATGGATGTGGGCGTTGACCAACACATCAGGATTTTCGGTATCAATGCTAGAGCGTTGATCAAATTGGCGACGCTGTTGATCAACGATCGCATTTTTGACTTGTAGCGCTGTAAAGTGAGTGTGATTGAGTTTCTGATTGCCCCCTGTTGCATTTACTGCCAAGGTTTGGTGAGGTTGGAGGTACTGCTCCCAATTGATTTTGTAGACTTCTTGGTAAAGGCGATCGGCATCTGGACAGGGGAATTCCCGTAGCGTAACTAACACACGGAAAATGGTTCTCGCCCAGAGATTCACGCGATAGAGTAATGCCACGTCACCCACAAAATGCACCCCAGTAAAATCAGGACGTACTTGTGTCGCACCCAGACGTTCCAGTTCTTGGGCAGCAATTGGTTCTAGTCCACGGGCAACGGTAGCAAAGAATCTGTTATGCATAGCCTAAATTGCTTTTTCTTTTGCCTCACGTAGTGCTATATCCAAATCCCATCCGTTTGCATAGTACTCCATCCCACTCTTCATCTTTTGAAAGGCTGACGGAAAAGCCCAAAAACTCCAACGCTCACCTGGCGGTGTAAGCCTGATAGCTTGACGTGCTACCCAATACTTAAACCGTCTCCACCACCGATGTGTTGCTGATGGTGCTGGTTGATAGCGATCGCCTATCCACGAGAAATTTGAATCAACAATGATGTCTTTACCTGTCATCAGCCATGCATCAAGTATTGGACTTTCGTGAAGTTCTTGTTTTGAGTAGGGTTGATGTCTTGTATGAAGCTCAAGCAAAATTACTCCTGGACGATTCACTCCAGAGTTGGGTCTTGTGATCGGGTTGCATCCAGTTATTGGCTCAGTCCAACCGTCCCAAGGGTTTACTATGATTTCTTGGTCATAGCTACCACTCCATAGTGGTAGGAGTCCACTCGGTATATGCCACAGACTGTACTCACCATCCTTCAGGTCAGCAACAGAAGGTACAGCTTGCCACTTCCCACATCCGGCTGGTATGAGAAAGGCAATTTCCTCATCTTGATTTAACCAATCAACGAGGAGTTTGGCATCGCATTTATCTAGAAATACAGATAACCCAGGCATTTGCTGAATATCTTTGCATAAAGTTGCTGTGCTGAGTGCTGAGGATTTGGAACGAGTTGTTATCAAACATCAGCTTTAAACTAGCCTCTAGGGGTAGGGTTCCAGAACCACACAAGGGGTCAAAAAATGGCTGATTGTAGGCGATCGCGTTATGCTTGTTAACCTATTCCAAGGAGGTGATCAAAATTGCCTTCTCCTACATTCTCACGCAGCGTCTTGATAATCTTGTCGGGATTGTCGTAGGGGCCACTGACATAAAACGGCTTGCCATTACGACCACACTGGATTTTTGGTTCTCCACTCCACTCACCTAGATGCGATCGCGATTTCTCAAAATCAGGATGAGGCTTAAACCCTAACTGCCCCGCATAATCTATTGCGCTAAAAACTAATGCTTGGGCTTGTTCTAGAGTAATTTTCTGTGTTTCTTCAGCAAAGCCGTGATACACAGCATCTATGAATTGTAGATACTTCATCCGATTCAACTGGCGTGGACCAATGGTATCTTTAACACCCAGACACCACATATCCAACATATACGTGCAGACCGTTAAACGATTGTAACCAACTTGTCGGGTGACTGAAACAATCGCTAACCCACCGTTCATGTCCTCGTCTGATTCTGACTCTTGGGTAGCGTTATTTTCCAGAAATTTCTCAGCACAGCTAGCATTCACCAGGCACTCCACTACTGGATTTAGTTCTCCTGTAGCTGCACGGGTAAGTGTTGTTTGCTCAGCTTGTTCTTTAATTGCCGCACTTACCTCAGCCACCTTCAATCCCAACTTTCGGGCAATTTGCTTGGGTGTCAGCTTCTGAACTCGTAAATTAATAATTTCTTGCTGTTGTTCTGGTGTCATCGGTTTCTCCTAACCGTTTGCTCTCATACATAGAGTTGAAAAGCCGTTCTATCTCTAATGCTGAGCGAGTTTTACAATAAGTTGGCGCAAAATTTAGCTTGAACTTAACCAATCAATGTCAGATTCCCTCAGACTCCCTCAAAAACTAATGCTCCTTGGTTCAGGAGAACTCGGCAAAGAATTTGTGATTGCGGCTCAACGACTGGGCAATTATGTTGTTGCTGTTGACCGTTATGAGAATGCTCCAGCCATGCAAGTCGCTGATTGCTCAGAAGTTATTTCTATGCTAAGTGCTGAGGATTTGGAACGAGTTGTTACCAAACATCAGCCAGATTTCATTATTCCAGAAATTGAAGCGATCAGAACTGAGAAATTGCTGGAATTTGAGCAAAGAGGAATCACGGTAATTCCTACAGCGATGGCGACTAACTATACAATGAATCGAGACAAGATTAGAGAATTGGCTCATCAGCAGTTAGGCATCAGAACGGCTAACTATGCTTACGCAACGACTTTGGATGAGCTAATCGAGGTTTCTCAAAAAATCGGTTTTCCGAATGTTGTCAAACCCGTGATGTCCTCCTCTGGCAAAGGGCAATCAACTGTTAATTCTCAAGCTGAAGTAGAAAGGGCATGGAATTATGCAATAGAAGGGTCAAGGGGCGATACTCAAAAGATTATTGTTGAAGAGTTTATTCAATTTGAGTTAGAGATTACTTTACTCACCATTAAGCAGTGGAATGCACCGACAATATTCTGTCCAGCGATTGGGCATCGTCAAGAACGAGGTGATTATCAAGAGTCCTGGCAACCTGTAGCAATTTCTGAAAAACTGATTCGAGAAGCAGAGGCGATCGCAAAAAAAGTTACTGATGCTTTAGGTGGTGCTGGAATCTTCGGAGTAGAGTTTTTTCTCACTAAAGATGAAGTAATTTTTTCTGAACTTTCTCCCCGACCTCATGATACAGGCATGGTCACTCTAATCTCTCAAAACCTTAATGAATTTGAGTTACATCTCAGAGCTATTTTAGGCTTACCCATTCCTAAGATTGAACAACTCGGAGCTTCTGCTAGTGCTGTAATCTTAGCCAAAGATTATTCGGATTCAATTGCGTTTGAAGGTGTAGCTGAGGCTTTGTCAGAACCCGATGTCGATTTAAGATTATTTGGTAAGCCAGATTCCCGCCCGTTCCGGAGAATGGGAGTCGCTTTAGCTAAGGGAAACGATACCCAAGAAGCCAGGGAAAAAGCAAGTAGAGCAGCCAACAAAATAAAGATCGTGAGTTAATCTAACGTGTGGTTTTGCTTGGAGCGATCGCACTAGTGCAGTGCGGCAAAAATAACCCACCAGTCTAGACCGCTTCTGGGTAGCCTTCATCCTTCCACTCAAACGGTTTAGCCAGGGTTAGGTTGAAATATTCGATAAATGCCAAAATGCGATCTGCGCTAGCCTTCGGCAACGCCAAGGGCAAACGCAGCAGCGCTTCGCTATCACTTAAATCTTGAGTGGAAGTGAATCTCCCCCAATTTCTCTAACGACAATAAATTAGCCCTGCTTGGTAAGCCGGGCTGGGGAGTTCTTTAATCGTCCGGGATTCGTCGGGAGGAAGCGTCTTTCGCAGACGGTTCTGTGTACTCACAAAACACATTGAGTCCAATTTTAAGAATGTAAAGGACAACAACAGTTGCGATCGCTCTTTCAAGTGGAAAGCTATTAGTGGCTGCCACCCCTACCAAAGAGACAATCAACCCTGTGAGCAATGGTACACTCCTGGGATTCTTGTTGTAATCCGAGACTTGAGCGCAAAACCCCTCATTCCCACAGACTTCCTCTCGTAGTTGCTTGAGTGTTATCTGCAACAACGACTTGCCCTCCGGCATCTCCGGTAGGCTTCCGAATTTCTCGCTGTAGATCTCATTCAACGAGTCATCAAAACTACCGTTATTTTTGTCCAGAATAGCCAGAACCGCTTGTGCTGGGTCATCGTTTGGGAATATCTCCCGATAATCATTAATTTCAGCCGTGCTTAATTGAGCAGCCATAGTAAGCTTCGTTGTTTGAGTAAGCGATGTTCCCTAACCCTACCTTCCAGTGATAGAGACTGTCATGTCTCAAAGTCATCTAGAGAAAAGTCCGGCATATCCGGTGGAACGACAACACAATCAACCGTTACCTTGTGGCTTTCTCGTTGGCTGTAGATATCAACTGCGATCGCCTCAAACCGGATTTCTGTCGTACCAAATGGGATAAGCAACTGAGTCATCGCCTCCAGATTTCCTGCACCATCCGGTAACAAATCCACCAACCAACGGGGGCCATCCAGAAGCGATCGGCTTTGTCGATCTTGCAGCCACAGCTTGATACACAGCCGCGTCGGATGAGGCGGTAACTTGATACGGATAATTACAGGTTCTCCAGCCGCCAACTCAGTCGTAGGAACCAAGAGGACAGGGGCTGGCAATGGCGACTCCAACTCTTGCGGGGAAAGCGGTTCCGGTTTCGGTTCAGAACTAACCACCTCTGTCGGATAAGCCATTCCTGAAGCATCATGCTTGACTTCTGGTTGTTGAGTTAATTCTTCTTCGTCTTCTACAACAATTTCTTGAGCCGTCCAGTCTATTGTCTCAACCTCTACCAAAGGTGGCTCAGCTAATTCCTCCGCTTCTGAAGCCGTCTCCTCTTCAAAATTTGGTGGTTGTAGTTGGTCTACCTCCGCAGGGATATTCCCAACATCGTCAGAACCTTCCCACATCGATTCATCAAAATCAGCCAGTAGCCCATCAGAATTCAGCTGTTCTGTGACTTCAAGGTCGTCAGCGAGTGGAGCATCATTTTGCGGTGGTACGTCCTCCTCATCCGTTGGAGGATGAGACGGCGATAGCTCAAACTTCAGCCATTCCGATAATTCAGCATCGGCTGCCAGAGAATTCAGCCGCAACCAGAAACGGTCTTGTAGGTTCAAGGCTTGAAAAGCACTATCCACAGTCGTAGAGTCATTGGCAACAGGTGCCTCAGTGGATTTCTCTAATTCTGGCGCGTCCGACTCACTCTCCTGGGAATCAACATCTGGCGTAACAGTAGCTGGCACATCAATTGTCTCTGAGGTATCTAACTGAGAATTTGTCAATGCTGAAGGCTCAATCGTTTCAGCCACTTCTGGAGTATCTATCCCGGAATCTATTACAGAAACTGAGGAATCTGACCAGGAGATCGCATCCCAGGTACTCGCTGAAGAATCTGCCACAACGATATCGTCCTCAGACGTTCCCTCCTCAAATAGTTGTCCAACGTCCTGGAGTGAAGCAGCTTGCTCCAAAGCCTCAACTGGCTCCACCTCAACTGGCTCAGGAACACTTAGGGCAACGGGTGGCACCTTGGGGAGTTTAGGCAGTTGCAAAAATTTTGAGGCTTTGGGAGTAGGTGCAAATTTCTCAGGTGCAGATTTGTTAAGTTGTGGCGGTAGGGGCTGTCGAGATGCTGGCTGCAAGGATATAGGCTGATGACTTTTAGGAGCATCTACCAAGTCAAGTAATGCCTGATTGAGTGGTGGTGGCGCAGGTTCGGACAACTCTTCCTGAAGTTCTTCGGCAGCAGCAAGTTTGTTAGAGAGAACTAGCATTTTCGCGACAGGCATTGCCTTACTCGCCGGGATAATTGCTCCTAATAGCTCATCCAAATCAGCCGTCACACTAAACGGTTGACTTGCCAAAGCCCTTGAACTTGACCCATAAAGTACAGCTTTTCCTAATATCAGGCGAGTATTGCAGTCTGGCGGAATCTCTAGAGTATGGCGAAACGCTAACGGTAACTCCTGTTCCGGTAAGGGTTGTTCGACATTGAGCAAAACTTGTAGGGTTTGAGGGTCACGCAATTCATAACGTAGGGTGCCATGAAAAATAGAGTTCAAGGGACTCGACTGCTCACCGTTACTGAGCTGATTGACTTCCAACGCATCCACTTGCCCCGTAATCGTTAAAGGCTCACCCCGTCTCGCCACTAAAGCGTCTTCGTTAAGGGTTAGCATTACCCCTTGCTCATTGACAACTTCTTCTGAGAAGTCGGCATCAGGCGTTTCTGATGTCTCCTGACTAGAAGGCTCAGGTCGGTCAAATTCTTGCAAGACTGGCTCAAGCACCTGCTGGAGAATTTGCTCCAGCATTTGCAGCGACTGGTCTAAAATCGGGTTTGCCGCCGCCGTCACCTCTGCTGGATTGTTGGTGGCTGCTACTGGGGTTTCTGGATTGTTGTTTCGCTCAACTGGATGAAGGGGAATTATTTTGTCTGTTGTGGTGGCTAGTTTAGCTTCATTGAGTTGGGGAGCGGGGACTGAATCGACCTCAGAAATCAGAGAGGTTAAATCCTCCATCAATTGATCCATCTCAAGGTCTAGCTGTTCTTCCGTAAATTGCTCCTGATTCGCCCCTAAATCCTTGGTTTCCTCCATTATCTCATCCTGGTTATTGGAAAGGGCTAAGGCTACGGGGGAATGATACTTAGTTAAGGAAGGTGGGGAAGATGGGGAAGGAAGGGCAGAAATGATCTCATCTCCCTCATCTCCTTTCTGACTCGCTTCGCTACCGTTCAGACTAGTGATTTCGTTACTCTCCCTTAGCTCCTGATTCTCTTTCTGTGACAGATGGTTGGAGGGAGAATTGGCAATCAGTTCTGCTTGGGTGATGTCTGTTATTGGTGCTACAGATTCAGGAACTTGTAATACTTCGCTGGCTTTGGATAAGACTTCTAAACGAACCGCTTTCTTCCAGGATTTACCCAGCAAGTCGGACATAATATCGCCACAGCAACGTAACTCCCACGACCCTGGTTTAAGGTACGTGAAGGGAATTACAACCATTAACCCTTCTGGATTGGTACGACGCGATCGCTTCTGAAACCGTCGCTTGGGTGGGTCTTCTTCGGTACACTCATGCATCACGCAAATTTCCACATCAGTATTGGTGCAGCTTGAGTGAGCCACAACCCGATACCGACCCGCTTCGATTTTAAATTTTGGCGACTTAATGGGACGCCAAGAGCGATCGCCTTCTTTCTGGAGTAGAAATTCCCAATAATCCATAGTTGTTAGTGGTTCTTCTCGTAGCCATTAGTTTAGACGTTGGAAGGTGCTGCCGCCCTTGAACCTAATATCATCTAACGTCCTTTATGAAAATAGGCAAGGGCGGAAGATTTTCATCTTCGATGGCGGCAATTTTCCCATACGCCTGTAATTTAATTTCTTAAGTTTAATGTCTACCAGAAGATCGTTGACTAACAACTAATCAGCTTGTTGAATGTGAGCAATCTGGCGGCGTAAATCCTCGGCTTTTTCCAGCAAGTCAGCTTGTGCGATCGCTTCCTGTTCCTTAGACTTCAGCCACTTCAAATTCACTGTTTGTTGCTCTGCTTCAGCATCACCCAAAACCAAGCAAGCGACTGCACCACTGCGATCGGCTCGCTTAAACTGCTTACCAAAGGCACTCCCACTCAAGTCCAGTTCTACAGCAAACCCAGCCTGACGAAGCTTTTGCGCCAGTTTTAGCGCTTGTGATTCTGCCGCTTCGCCTTTCGAGACGACATAAAAATCGAGGGCTTGGCGCGGCGGTTGCGAGAGTTGTTGCAACAATAGTATCAAACGCTCTAGACCAATTGCCCAGCCGACAGCAGGTGTTTTTGCTCCACCCAATTCCTCTACCAGTCCATCGTAGCGACCGCCACCACAAACTGTTGCCTGCGCTCCCAAGTCATCAGACTGGATTTCAAAGGCGGTGTGGGTGTAGTAGTCTAAACCTCGTACTAAGCGAGGATTGAGCTTATAACTAATTCCTAAATCACTCAGTAACTGCTTCACCTGCTCAAAGTGACGCTTAGAATCTGAGCCGAGGTAGTCCAAAATACTTGGAGCATTAGCCGCAATTTCTTGAGTGCGTTTATCCTTGCTGTCTAATATCCGCATCGGATTACGAGTTAGACGCTCCTGAGAGTCTTTATCTAACTCATCCTTGTAAGGTGTTAGATAATTGACTAGCGCCTCTCGATACTGCTGTCGGTCGTCTGGATTTCCAACGGAGTTGAGGTCTAAATTCAGGTTAGAAAGTCCCAATGTTTTCAGGATATCGGTGGCGATCGCAATCACTTCCGCATCTGCCCGTGGGTCAGCACTACCAATTACCTCTACCCCTAGTTGGTGAAATTGCCGCTGACGACCCGCTTGAGGTCTTTCGTAACGAAACATTGGGCCTGTGTACCAAATGCGTTGTACACCTCCGGCTGCATAGAGGCTATTTTCGATAAAGGCTCGGACTACCCCGGCTGTCCCTTCTGGTCTTAGTGTCACAGAACGGGGTGGGGTAGCGCGGTCATTGAAGGTGTACATTTCCTTCCCAACCACGTCTGTCGCTTCCCCAATCCCCCGTTCAAATAACTCTGTTCGCTCAAAAATCGGGGGACGAATTTCCTGATAAGCCGCTCTCGTGAGAATCTGCCGTGCGATCGCTTCGACGTTCTGCCAATACCCAACTTCGTTTGGCAGTATGTCTCGTGTTCCTGGTAAAGCCTGAATCGAACCCATTAAATTTTCCGCTTCCAATCTACATCTCACGGCACGACTTCAGTCGTTACGTCTTCCCAAGCACCATAGCGATTTTGATAATACGCCAAAATTTGGTTCACCCGTTCTTGATTCTCTAAATCAACAGCCTCGGTGTACTGAATCAACAAGCCACCAATCTGACTGTCTCTGTAATCAAACTGTTGTGATGTCTGAGGAATCAACTCGGCTTCCACCCCTGTGACTTGCCGTAAATGAGCTGCCACCTCCCGATATATTGCCAAGGGTAACCCAGGACAACGGATTTGCGTTCGCCTTTGAAGCTGCTCATTAGGCGATCGCGGCTGTTCGTTCACTCCCTGCTGCACGCTCTAAACTCCTACATTCAAGCTTTACAGGTAGTACTCACACTTGAGACTAAACATTCGGCTGAACAACTGGCGGGGGCGGAGGTAAAGCGGCACTCGGTGACCCGGCTCCTTCAGCAGCCTCTACTGGGGCTTCTCCAACTGCTCTGCCAACCTCAATACCGTATTGCTCCAAAATCACCACCGGAGTAGGACCACGATTCAGTTCAATCCGCTTGACTAATACCTGTCCATTGGCTAACCGCTGTCCTGCTTGCACGTAACGGCTAGTTGGCTCATTCGGTACTTGCACAATGGCATTAGTCCGACCTCCAGCTTGAACAACTCCTGTTACTGCAATCGCCCGTGCAATTTCTGGTTCTGGTAACGGCGGCAATTCTGGTACTAATCCGGGCAGAGTTGGAGGTGGGGGAGGCAAAATAGGATTGCCATTGGCATTATTAGGACGACCCGATGTATTTGTATTGTTAGGACGGCTAGTTGCTGGAGGTCTTGCCGCCTGCCGAGTCGAGCCAGGGGCAACATTTCCTCTAGATGCAGCAGTTCCCCCTCCAGCTGTTCTTGGTTGATTCGTCCGGGTATTTCCACCACCGCCGGGACGTGGAAGTTGGGGAACTACAGGCACAGGTCTAGCTGTAGAGCCACCCCGACCCTGACCCGTTTGCGTCACTTCTACTTGCGGTTGCACTGGAACTACTGCAAATGGATCAGTCCGCCCTTTAGGAATCTGACCGATTCGTACTTCTGCTGGTAGAGATGGAACTAAGCCTGTCACGGCTGGCGCACTTCCCGGTTGCCTGGGTGCTACAGGATTAGCAAATGGTGTTGCGGCAGGTGAGGGTGAGGGTTGAGCAGTACGTTGGCGGCGAACAGGCGATGGGCTAGGTGTGATCTCACTAACATCCTCACTTTCGTTTCCCGCTGGGCAGCCCCCGATGAATAGAGCCACACCCACTAACACAAATAATGAAGCTTTACGCATTAATCTGTCCCCCAACCTTTATTACCAAGGCTGTCGAAATTACCCTATCAGAAATCGATCAATCAGCAGATATGTCAATAATCTATTATAGCTTTGTCGTGTTTAAGGAATAGTTGCTTTACTCTTGTTCTTTTCTTTACCGTTTAAGTGTCAAGAGCGAAAGGCTATGTTGAATGCCTATTAGCTTGGTAAAAGCTGTGCTAAATAACTCCAACTAATCAACTATCAAAATGTAGGGTTTTTGTGCGATCGCTTATGTGAGTTAGCACTTACTAAACCTGGTGATAGGGTGACTGGCTGTACCCTAGCGGCTAGAATGCAAGGATGAGTTGCACCGTCTTTCAATTTTAATGTTCGCTTCCAACCATTAACTTTTTCAGTGAATCTAGTCCTTTTTTAACGCGACGGGAAACCGTTACAACACTGATATCCAATCGTTCAGCCACTTCTTTTTGAGTTAGGTCGTGTAAAAACACGAATTCTAAAACATCACGGGTACGCTGTTCCAAGTGGGCTAAAGCCTGTTGTAGACGAATTTGGTCTTCTTGCGCTAACTGGAAACTCCGATAGCGAGGATCGGGGACAAGTTCGCCTAAGCTAGTGGAGCCTTCATCTGCATCCCCAATCGGTGTATCTAAACTTAGAGGTTCCCGGTTTTGATGAGCTAGCTTGATTTCTTGCCATTCAGCCAGAGAGATATCTAAAGCTGCCGCTATTTCAGAATCTGTTGGTTGTCGATTAAACTTACCCCGTAGGTTTTGGGTAACTTCCACAGACTGCTGTCGTAGTGCTAGCCAACGTCGCGGGATACGAACTGAACAACCGCGATCGCGTAAGTAGTGCTGAATCTCGCCACGAATGTAAGGAATGGCGAACGAACTAAAAGCGCTTCCCTTGGTTATGTCAAATCGCTCAACGGCTCGAATTAGACCAATACAACCAACTTGAAGTAAATCTTCATAGCTCTCAGTACACTGATTAACCCAGTGGTGAGCCTCTTTCCTAACCAGCCCGAAGTTGAGATGAACTAGTTGATTGCGGATTTTAGCACAATTGCCTAACTGGTACTCTCGCAACAACCGTAGGCTTTCGTGCTTCAGTTCATGGGTGACAGGAGTGGACATAGCATTAATTGGGTGGTAGAGCACAGTCTGATCAAAGACTCTTTTTCTAGTAGGAGTCCTCTTTAAAGGTAGTCGCTGTGATTTGGAACACAGCCATTAGCTATTTTGCACCCATGAGATGACGGACTTAAGCCGGGAAAAGATTGACGGCTTTTTAAAGTCTTCAATCCTATAACTAGTAGAGATGCTGTTTGACTAATCTTAACATTCAATCAAGATTTATTAAAACCGCAATTTCACTGACTTGAGTCCTAATAAAAACGGTATTTTTACTGAAACAGTCTTATCGCTCCCCAAGGCTTACTAGTGGTTCTTACAGCGATAGAAGAACAAGCTAATTACCATATAGCGGTTAACCGAGATTGTCAATAGCCATAGATTATCAAGTGGTTGAAACCACCAAAAGAGTGATTGTCGGTCTTTTGTGACCTCTAGGAGTGAGATTATTTGAAGCACCGAGCATTCTTGCAAAACTGTTGAGTTAAGGTACGAAAACTACATAAAATAAGGCTCAATTTATTCTCTCTACAGAGTGATTAGCAAGCGTTACCTTAACTAAGCTTCCTATTGAAGGTCTGTGCAATAAAAAAGGGGCATTTGCCCCAGTTTGACTATTTTTTAAGCAGCCAGTCAGCGCGTTACTCACCAAGGGAGTTAAACAGCGCTAAACTCTACACTTGTTCGGGTTCAATTCGACCATAAAAGATACCTCGAATCAGTACTTCTTTTGGCTCAGCCGCACCTAAGTCAGTATCTGAGGGCTGTTCGCTCTCAAACGTACCAGCAATTTCTCCAGTACGGCTATCGACCTTGGCGACTTGGAGGGAGATAGAACCAGGGATAGTTTCCACCCGCTTAACATTGGCACGAGTTAAGTCTTCCCGGTCAGCTTGAGAGGGAAGGGCGATCGCATTATCGTATCCAGATGCCACACCACGACCCTTCGGATCGAGGAAAACAGCTCCTCGGTAGGAGGGGACTTTAAACTCGCCTTCAAAGTCTGTAGAGGTGTTGATGCTGTCTAGACCTGATTGAGTCTTGGCAACTAGGTTTTTAATCGTGAACAGGAACGGTACTCGTTCACCACCCGGCAACTGTACTGTAATCGGTTGAAAGTCTAAACCATCTTTTTCAATAAAGGTTAGGCTTCCATCTCCACCAACTTTTAAGTCTCCTCGAACTTGGTCAAGGCTAGATGTGTACCGTGTCAACAACTTGCCTGGAATAAATTCTGCCTCTTGCCGCTTATTGGCGGGTTCTTCCTTGACAAAGAACGTCGTTGGCTGTAAGCACACATCCGTCAGTACATAGGACTGTCCGGAATCTAAGGGAATAGAACCGCGAGTAGTTTCTGCCAGTTGGGGACAGTTATTCGCGAGTCCTGTATTTCTGATCTGGTCATAGGTTAGTTTTTCTGTGCTGGTCGCATTAGCTGAACCATCACTACAAGCTGTTAGCACTCCTAAGCACAAAGCCAGGAAGGCAACAATGAAAGCGCGATACCTCATGGTCAACCTCAATCGTCAATCTCTAGATCTGAAAATTTCTGTTAGGGTTTTGCTATGAATTGGGTTCCAATGAATCGAAGTGAAACAACTGCTGTCCTCAAGACGCCGACAAGAGATGCCCACAATTCACTTTCTACCCATGCTATATTTTGGGGCACACGAATACTTTCGGTTAGCGCATACGTTCAGTTGAACTGCTGCGATAATTGAGCAACGTTCTTAGAATGGCACCGAATGCGTGAGCCTCCGTTCTTCTAAGAAAGCATTGTACACGGGAAGGGTCGCCTTTACTCGCTTGACTTAGCTCTCCCAAAGCCTCAGCTAACTTTATAAGTCAATCTTAATTTCTGTGAAATTGATCGCATGAACGGTGACAAAGATTTGGAGTCGCGGCAATTACAGGTCAAACTGCAAGCCATTACTGCCGATATTCGGACTTTAGCCGATAGCCATCAGGGTAACACTCTAGCGTTGCTATCTTTGCTTCGGGCTTTGGAGCATTCACATCGGGAGATTCGAGAAAACCTGTTTCAAGCCTCGCTGCCAGATAATCGACAGGCGCTCTATTCTCTCTTAAGAGATATTGAGGAAACGGGAGGCTGGCCGTACATCGATCGAATGAAGCTGCAATTGCTCTTGTGCAATCTTCTCTTGGAAGCAGAACCCGACGAAGTGTTGACGACTGACGTGAGCAAAGAGGGATGAGCGTCTTGAGCAGGGGAGACTCTTAGGGAACTCTATAAATAACCAGTAACGTCAGTTAGCACGAGCAAGACAGTGGGCGTCACAAGTGCTAAGATGCTGCCGTTGGTCTTGAAAATTTAGAAAAACAGTACCTTTTTGTGATACCGGTTGCCGTGCAATCAATTAAATTTGGGACAGACGGCTGGCGAGGGCTAATTGCCGCCGATTTCACGTTTGAGCGCCTCGCTTTAGTCGCACCTGTGGCTGCAAAAGTCTTGGCGGACGTTTATGGTGATTCCACCGGTAGTAACACACTAATTGTGGGTTACGACCGACGCTTCATGGCAGAAGATTTTGCCAAAAAGACAGCAGAGGTTGTGACAGCGGCTGGATTTGATGTCCTGTTCTCAGAGAGTTATGCTCCAACTCCCGCATTTAGCTGGGCAGCGAAGCAACAAAACGCTCTAGGAGCTTTGGTACTCACAGCAAGCCACAATCCTGGAGGCTACCTGGGATTAAAAGTAAAAGGCGCGTTTGGTGGGTCAGTTGCGCCAGAAATTACTCAGCAGATTGAAGCTCAACTCGGTCAGGAACTACCAGCAGTTGCCAAGCCTGGAAGTCTTCAGACGTTTAACCCCTGGTTAAGTTACTGCGAGGCATTGCGGGCAAAAGTTGATCTGCCTCGAATTCAGGAAGTTATCCGACAAGGAAAGCTAACTGTCTATGCTGATGTGATGCATGGGGCAGCAGCGGGTGGTTTAGAGCAAATATTGGGTGTTCCGATTCAGGAAATTAATAGTTCACGCGACCCTTTATTTGGTGGTGGTGCCCCAGAACCGTTGCCAAAGTACCTTTCTCAGCTATTCCGGGTGATGCGAACTCATCGGCGTAAAGAAGGTACGGAGTTGTCAGTGGGGTTGGTGTTTGATGGTGATAGCGATCGCATTGCTGCCGTCGATGGTGAGGGGAATTTCCTAAGCTCTCAAATTCTCATCCCGATTTTGCTCGAACATCTAGCAGAACGGCGTCAGTTTACTGGTGAACTCGTCAAAACGATTAGTGGTTCAGACTTGTTCCCCCGTGTAGCTGCCTTGTATCAGTTGCCCGTCTACGAGACTCCAATTGGCTACAAGTACATTGCTGATCGGATGTTAACAACTCCGGTTTTGCTAGGGGGTGAAGAGTCGGGAGGAATTGGTTATGGAAACCATATTCCAGAACGAGATGCTTTGCTCTCAGCCCTGTATGTTTTAGAAGCGATCGCTGAATCAGGACTCGATCTGAGTGACCTCTACAAACGCCTCCAGGAGCGCACGGGTTATTTCTCTGCCTACGACCGGATTGATTTACATCTGTCGGGGATGGACGTAAGAGCGCGTCTGCTGGAACAATTACAAACTCAGCCCTTAACTGAAATTGCTGGGCAGTCGGTGGTAGATTGTCAGACGACGGACGGATATAAATTCCGTTTAGCTAATGACAGTTGGCTGCTGATTCGTTTTAGTGGCACTGAACCTGTACTGCGGCTGTACTGCGAAGCTGCTACTCCTGAGGAGGCACGTCGCACCCTCAACTGGGCGAAGGATTGGGCAAATTCTGTATGATTTGTCTTTAGTCATTAGTGATTCAGTTGAATACAGGGCAACTATCAACCAACAACTAACAACCAACGACTAATGACTAAACTCGTTGTAGCGACAGGAAATCCTGGGAAGTTGCGGGAAATGCAGCTCTACTTGGAAGCTTTGGGGTGGGATTTGCAGCTAAAGCCACCTGAATTGGAGATTGAGGAAACGGGTGATACATTTACCGCGAATGCTTGCCTAAAAGCGTCAGAGGTGGCGAAGGCAACTGGAGAGTGGGCGATCGCAGATGATTCCGGTTTACAAGTCGATGCTCTTAATGGGGCACCAGGGGTCTACTCAGCACGTTACGGTAAAACAGACTCAGAGCGGATCGAGCGGCTGTTAGGGGAACTGGGTAATGAGCTGAATCGGGAAGCGCAGTTTGTTTGTGTTGTGGCGATCGCACGTCCTGATGGCGCGATCGCTCTCCAAGCGGAAGGTATCTGCCGGGGTGAAATTTTACGCGCTCCTCGTGGGACGGGTGGCTTCGGCTACGACCCAATTTTTTATCTACCAGAGCCAGGGTTGACGTTTGCCGAGATGAAGCCGGAGATGAAGCGGCAGTATAGTCATCGCGGCAAAGCGTTTGAATCTCTACTTCCTCAGTTGAGCCAGTTGGCTTAATCTGGGCTGGGGCAGTGGATGCCACCAGACACTAGTAGAAGCTGAGGCACTAACCAGGGATAGTACCTCAGCCTCTCCACTCAGGACTTACGCACAGACGCGACACATGGTAGGGGCGCAAGGTCTTGCGCCCCTACAGATGGTGGTTCAAAGATAAATTTGCGTAAGTCCTGTGCGTAAGTGCTACCACTTTGGATGGGATTAGTTAAACAGCTTCCAGATTCTTCTCTCCTGTCCGAATCCGAATGACCTGATCGACAGGACTGATGAAAATCTTGCCATCGCCAATTTCACCCGTTCGAGCAGCGGCAATGATTTTTTCTACCACCATATCAACCTGGTTATCCTCGATAACAATTTCTACCTTGAGCTTTTGTAGGAACTCAACGGTGTACTCAGAACCACGATAGCGTTCAGTCTGACCTTTCTGGCGTCCAAATCCCCGGACTTCAGAAACTGTCATTCCCACAATACCAGCGTTGACCAAAGCGATTTTCACTTCGTCTAGCTTAAATGGACGGATAATTGCTTCTACCTTCTTCAAGGTCTTAGCTCCTCACTAATTTGTCTATCTATACTTTGTAGAACAAGCATGACATTTTCTAGCACCGTCAAGCGCGAAACTTTTGTAACTCCTGTTACAGTTTGTTTTGAGAGCGATAAACCTAAGGCTATGCTTCGCTAACACCTGAGCGACTAGTTGTGCTTTTGGATGGATAGGATTACGCAAGAACAGGTAAATCCTTTGAAAGAGATTGTCCTGCTTGATCGAGGTCATCGTCTAGTGAGAAAGTGAGGCTACGGACTCGGATATCAGAAGCGGTGATATCAAGGGGTTCTTTCAGAACTGTCGGATAAATTAGAAACGCTTCAGAACACTTTGTCGCTTTGGCGTAGCTGATCATTTGATGAATGTCGGTATCTGCGGCTCGATCAGGAGCCTTGTACTTAGTATCCAGTACAGCTCGTGCTTCGCCAGTCGCCACATGGCAGAGCATCAAGTCAATACGAAAGTGCCGATTCTGACCAATTTCTACTGGATGCTGCTTTTTGAAAAAAAAGCCTTGAGGTGGGTTTTCCTGAAGCCATTCAGTGACAAAAAGTTCATACAGTTTTGCCATGTCTACCAGAAAAGGTAGCATTGCGCGATCGCCTCTTTCATGACTCACCCCACTACTTTCTAAGAAGAAGCGACAAAGCGCGTGTAAGGGTCGATAGTCTTCGTTCAGACGGTTGTAGAGTCGTCCAACGCAAGCTTTGGCAGAGCTAGGCTGAAGCGTCACAAAGCCTTGTAGGGCGTGATAGGCTTGTCGCACTGTTGGTGAGACTCGTTCTGAACACAAGCCACTGCGACCAATGATAAAAAGAGTCCAAGCGAGAATCTGATTTTCTTCAATGTCGCCGCTATATTCTTCGTAGTGGCAGCTAAGTTTGACATCCCAAGGCTTTTGGATAGCCTGCCGAATATTCAGCCGTCCTCGAACATACGCTAGCTGACCAGTTTTAGGGACATAGGTGCGATAGAATCCCTTATGTCCACGATCAAGAATGCGACGGGCTAAGAGATAAGCTATTTGGCTGTAGAAGTCTTCTAGGGATTGGCAATCTATTAATCCTTCAAGAAAGCGAAAGCTTTTGCTTTTCAGTTGGTAGGCATATTCCAACATCCCGAATAGATTTTTTAGCTGAACTTTGGGAAGTAGGGCGAGGTAAAATTCCGGAGTTAATGGAATATGACCAACCCATCCCTGAGAGGTTAATTTCCACTTACCGCCAGTTTGGATGGACGGAGATTCTACCTTGATCTGATTTCTATAGTTACGCCACAAGGCTTCTTCAATTGCCGGAGTAATTTCTTCCCGTTCAAGCTTTCTGGGGCTATATTCAGTCAACTCGATAGTTCGCTCCACATTCATGGACAAACCTGCTGTTTGATTTTGTCCCAGCGAAACTCGTCTACTTTTTCTAGCTGGTCATAAAAGTATTCTTCAAGATACGGCTCAATTTCCATTTGCCAGATATCTTCAAGTTCTTCATCAAGATTTTCTGTCAAAAAATAGGAGATGCCAACTTCGTAGTGTTTGTCTGCGATCGCATTATTCAACCGCTTCAGCATCTCAATCAGTCTGTCCACTGGAAAACCAGTATTTCTTTGGTGATACCGTCGCAGCACATTATAATTAGGACGAAGTTCGATGAAGGCAAATCGACGGCGTAAGGCATGATCGACTAGGGCAATAGAGCGATCAGCTGTATTCATTGTGCCGATGATGCGAACATTTTCCGGGATGCCAAATGGTTTGCTACTTCCAGCTAGAGGTATTTTTTTATCGCGGTATTCCAACAAATACATTAACTCTCCAAACACCTGAGCTAGGTTTGCGCGGTTGATTTCATCAATAATCAGAACACACAAACCTTCACAAAACTCTGCTTTTTTACAGAATTCTAGAAAGCGACCTGGAACTATTTGGTAATCAAGCCGTCCATCTAGCCTAGCTTGTGGACGAATGCCTTGAATAAAATCTTCGTAAGCATAGGCTGGATGAAATTGCACTAGTTCCATAAAACCATCACTGCCACCGATTATCTGTTTTGCGAGTTTGTCAGCAATGTATGTTTTGCCTGTTCCTGGTGAGCCATATAGAATTGCTTGTCCTTTGCGTTCAATAGCACGTACCCAGTCTTCTAGATCTGCTTCCTCAAAGCCAGTATCATCAGCACATTCAAACAAACTGTATTCTGGGTTTAGGCTGAACTCCTCAACCATTGATTGAGGTTTAGGTGGCAGTTTGAGCTTTCTAATTAGTTTATGAGAACATATAGTGGTAAGCCACTCAAATGCCAATGAATTTTCTGCCGTGGCTTTGTTGATGATTTCTTGGTCAGTTTTGTAGGAGTAACTCTCTTCCTGACCTTCATCACAGTCCACAGGGGCTGTGTACGTTTCACCAATTCGATAAAGGGAAACAAAAAGTTTTGACTCACTGCCAAAATCGTCTAGCAGCGCTGCTGTAACATGAGGACGATATTTTTTAGCTAAAAACTTTAGCCCAATTTCGTATCTATTTTCATTGTCACTGAGGTTCCAATTAGGATCGCCAGCAATTAATTGTCCAACTTGAAATGGATTAATTTGCAGTTTTTTCGCCCACGGAAAGTAATCCGGTTCGATGTATTTTCCCCAAGCAACCCTACAAAATCCGAGGTAGAAATCAATAAGAGCAAAGAAACAAATTATGACCTGGCAGTATTCAGTCTTAGTTGAGTAGGTAGTAAGTCCGGCTTTAATTAAGCTCTCCCAAGCTTGTTTTGCCCATTCTACCTCTCGTTGATCGCCCCATGCATAAAAAGCAAGTTGAGCTGTGTACTCTACTTTACTCCATGTGAGAGTTCTTGTATTGCTCATATTACCTATGTCCTTTACACAGCTAACTCGACTAGCGACTCACTGCTATTGAAGCGCGATCACACTCTTCAATACCAACCCTAAACTCCGTCTGGCTCTTTCCGTAGCGTAACCGATGCCAGCAAGTAGACTCAGCAGCCAAAGGCGCGATCGCTACTCGCTCCAAACTGTTATCTGGCTCACACAATAACGATTACACCGCTTAACTTAAGCTTCTCCAACTAGCCGTAGAACCGCATCAATGAACCTTTGGCTAAAATATATTCTCTGCTCGGTCATTGCATCCAACAACGGCTTCACCGCTACAATTTCTCCTACTTGCTTTGCCCGAATTAAAATACCCACAGAACCGGAAACATTAAGATTGAGCGATTCTGCAACTTTTCGAGCGGTCAATTCATCAATCAGTACCAACTGTGCTTGTCTCTCCAAAGCTAAAGCAATTACTTCAGCTTCTCCTCGATCCAGCTTTGGCAGTAGCAAAATAACCTGTTGCTCAGAAGTAATAGATTGGATGCCGATCCAAGTTTCTTGCTGTAGGTCAATGAACCCTGGTTGACCTTGAGGATAAGCAGAAATTTCATCAGCTACTGCCTCAGGGATTACCAGATTCTTTACCATCTTTTGCAGCAAGGAAAGCTGCCCTATTTTTGCAAAAGCAATCAAAGGAGTGGCATTACTAATTATCATCATTGTCAAATCGCAACTGAGTAATACCACTCAATTCAGTATTTAGATCCGATTCGTCATAATCAAAAATCACAATTCCTTTTTGGGATAAAATATCCATAAAATCCAGACGATTCATTCCTGCTAATTCCGCTGCTTTACCCAAGGAGAGCTTTTTTTCTTGAAAATAAGCGATCGCAGTTAACAGCCGCATTCTATGAAGCAACTCGACTGAACCAATTTTTAAGGCGGCTAGGACATCCTGAGAAACTTCAAAAGAAATCATTTCTGGGTTCATAAAAACACCTCTAGCTAGCTTGGTTCAGTAGAGTACAGTCTTAAAGAGCCTGAAATCTACTAATTCAAAAGTAGCACTGGAATACTATCGCGCCTCAATCCCAACCCTAAAATCCATTTGGCTCTTTCCGTAGTGAAAGTCTGCCTCTAGCGGATTATCTCCAATAGCAGTGGTCAGGTGGTTAGGAAAGCTGGCAACCTAAATTTATAACAAATATAAAATCATAAAGGATAAAAAAATGAGATTTTCAAAAGCCGAACCCTACGAAAGCCAGGGTCGTAATTACCAGTTGTGGGTTGTAGAGACTGTTAACGGCTATAGTGCTGAGGCTATTAAGGACACTCAAGAGAGCCTTAAAACTTCTACCCTAGCTTACCCATCAGCGAATGAAGCGCTGGATGCAGCCAGAGCAGTAGCCGATGCTGATGCTCAAAGAGTCCTTCACCTGAGGTAACATCCTCTTTCGCCCCCCTAGCCCCCAATTATGGAGGGAACCTGAATTCAAAGTCCCCAAAATTAGGGGATTTAGAGGGCATTCCAGGATTTATGCAAGACATCTAATTATTTATGCGATCGCGCCTCAGTTGAAATACAGATATGCCATAGCCCCTGAAACATCCCTTTACAATATAGTGGGCAGAAAAAGTTGAGGAGGCTAACTGGTCAATGCTTACAGAGGGTGCTCTATTAAACGAGGCATGGGAAAGGCTTGAAGCGTCGATTCTTAAGTATGGCGAAGAACCAGTTGGGACAGTAGCCGCAACTCCTGAAGCTGGTGTAAAGCAATACAATTACGGTCACTGCTTTATCCGCGATTTTGTCCCTTCCGGGCTTGCTTTTCTAACTAAAGGAAGAGGAAAAATTGTAGCTAATTTCCTCAAACAGACGTTGAAATTGCAGATTAATCACAACAATATTGAAGAAATTAGAGCGCACATGGATGGTGCTAGACCAGGCATAGGTTTAATGCCAGCTAGCTTCGAGGTGGAGGAAGAGAATGGAGAACCAGTTATTAGAGCTGATTATGGTGAACGGGCGATTGGGAGAGTAACACCTGTTGATTCTTGCCTCTGGTGGCTCATCTTGTTGCGTGCTTATACGAAAGCAACAGGCGACTCTAATCTTGCCCATGAACCGGAATTCCAAGAAGGTATCAAGTTAATTCTGGAACTGTGCTTGGTGAAGCGATTTGATATGTATCCAACGCTCTTGGTTCCAGATGGCGCTTTTATGATTGACCGTCGTATGGGCGTTTTTGGGCGTCCTTTGGAAATCCAGGCTCTATTTTACGCAACTTTGCTTGCAGCCGATGAACTACTCCTGCCCGAATATAAAATCCCCGTCCATGACGAGATACAGCAACGCCTAGCGAGGTTAAAGATACACATCCAGCAGCATTATTGGATAGACCTCGATCGCGTCAATGAAATTCATAGATATGAAAACGAAGAGTTTGGGGAAGAAGTTGTCAATAAATTCAATATCTACCCAGATTCGGTTCCTACCTGGGTAGCTGAGTGGCTTCCGAAACAAGCAGGTTATCTAGCCGGAAATCTTGGCCCAGGGTGGATGGATTTTCGCTTCTTTGCGCTGGGAAACCTGATGTCCATTATCTGCTCCCTAACTGATACTCAACAGTCACAAGACATCATGAATCTCATTGCGAGAAAATGGTCGGATTTGGTGGGAGATATGCCCATGAAAATCTGTTTTCCAGCCGTGGAAGATAAAGAATGGCAATGGGTTACGGGATGCGATCCTAAAAATATCCGTTGGTCATATCATAATGGCGGCAATTGGCCAGTATTGCTTTGGTTTATGGTTGCAGCCGCTCAGAAAACGGGTAGAACAAGCCTTGGCGACAGAGCGATCAAAGTTGCTGAAAAACGCTGGCTTGAATATAAAGATAAAGATAAGTGGCCAGAATACTACGACGGGAAGAAAGGCACGCTGGTTGGGAAAAAAGCGATGAGATATCAAACCTGGACACTCGCTGCCTACATCGTGGCAAAAGACCTAATGGAAAACCCCCAGCATTTAGAATGGATTACCTTTGAAGATTTTGAAGTAAGTGAAAAGGTAGACCTATAATTTCTAGTCTGCTGTTACCGTAGCCAATGGGTAGACTCAGTTATCAAAAGTGCGATCGCCTCAGCTAAACTGTTTCTTGACCGCCAACATGACAACATCAGCGAACCCAAAAAGCGACTGAATTAACAATCTGGTAATGATTGGCGATCGCTGCCATACTTCTCTTAATCTCTTCTCTATTCGCCTCTGGGGTTCATTCTCATCAAAGGCTCTCCTCCCCTATGGCAAAATTTAGGTAAGCTCGTCCTCTTTTATTGTTCCCTGCATGACCGCAACAACGCCCAACCTGCAAACTCAATACGACCCTACGGCTACGGAAGCTAAATGGCAAAAGTTCTGGGAAGAACACCAAATCTTTAAAGCTGATCCCAATCACGACGGCGAACCCTACTCCATTGTGATTCCGCCGCCCAACGTGACTGGCAGCTTGCATATGGGTCACGCCTTTGAACATGCCCTGATTGATACCCTCATCCGCTACCACCGGATGAAAGGGCGTAATACTCTGTGGCTACCCGGAACCGACCACGCCAGCATTGCCGTATCTACGATTCTGGATAGGCAACTGAAAGAAGAGGGCAAAACTCGCAAGGACTTGGGACGCGAGGACTATCTTACTCGTGCTTGGCAGTGGAAAGAAAAATCTGGGGGTACGATTGTTGGACAACTACGACGCTTGGGTTTGTCGGTCGATTGGTCGCGGGAACGGTTCACGATGGATGAAGGCTTATCCAAAGCGGTGCTGGAAGCCTTTGTCCAACTGCATGAAGAAGGGCTGATTTATCGAGGCGAGTACCTAGTCAACTGGTGTCCTGCCACTCAGTCTGCTGTCTCAGATTTAGAGGTGGAAAGCAAGGAAGTAGAGGGCAATCTTTGGCACTTCCGCTACCCCCTCACAGATGGCAGTGGTTATGTGGAAGTGGCAACCACTCGACCGGAGACAATGCTAGGAGATACGGCAGTTGCTGTTAATCCTCAAGATGAGCGATATCAACACCTAATTGGTAAGACGCTGACGTTGCCACTGATGGGGCGAGAAATCCCGATTATTGCCGATGAGTTAGTTGACCCAGCGTTTGGGACAGGTTGTGTGAAGGTGACACCTGCCCATGACCCGAATGACTTTGAGATGGGTCAACGTCACAAGCTGCCGTTCATCAACATTATGAATAAGGACGGCACGTTAAACGAGAATGCCGGGACGTTCCAAGGGCAAGACCGTTTTGAAGCCCGGAAGAATGTGGTGCAGCAGCTAGATGCCGAGGGCTTCTTGGTGAAGGTAGAGGATTACAAGCATACCGTGCCCTATAGCGATCGCGGAAAAGTCCCCGTCGAACCCCTCCTATCAACTCAATGGTTTGTCAAAATTCGTCCCCTCGCTGACCGCACGTTAGAATCCCTCGACGAGCAGAATTCACCCGTATTTGTGCCTCAACGGTGGACGAAGGTTTATCGCGATTGGCTGGTAAAGCTGACAGACTGGTGCATCTCGCGGCAACTCTGGTGGGGACACCAAATCCCAGCTTGGTATGCAGTCAGTGAGACGGGGGGACAAATTACTGACTCAACTCCGTTTGTGGTGGCAAAGACTGAGCAAGAAGCACGGGAAAAAGCAATTTCACAATTTGGTAGTGATGTCAAGCTAGAGCAAGACCCAGATGTTCTCGATACCTGGTTCTCGTCGGGACTGTGGCCGTTTTCAACCATGGGTTGGCCGGAACAAACTCAGGATTTAGCGACTTACTACCCGACCACTACATTAGTTACGGGTTTTGACATTATCTTCTTCTGGGTTGCCCGGATGACGATGATGGCAGGACACTTCACAGGGCAGATGCCATTCCAGAATGTTTATATTCATGGACTGGTGCTGGATGAGAACGGCAAAAAAATGTCTAAGTCGGCAAATAATGGGATCGATCCCCTGCTGTTGATTGACAAATACGGCACAGATTCTCTGCGCTACACCTTAATCAGGGAAGTGGCAGGTGCGGGTCAAGATATCCGTTTGGAATACGATCGCACAACTCAAGAGTCGGCATCAGTGCAGGCATCCCGGAATTTTGGCAATAAACTGTGGAATGCTGCCCGGTTTGTGATGATGAATCTGGATGGCAAAACGCCGCAAATGCTAGGGAACCCATCCTTGCAAGGAAATCTGGAATTAAGTGATGGCAAAGCGTCAGCGAGTCTTCAAGCGTCTCGCTGGATTCTCTCGCGCTTTCATCAAGTGGTGCGTCAAACGAGTGATTATCTGGATGCCTTTGGTTTAGGTGAAGCGGCGAAGGGACTCTACGACTTCATCTGGGGTGACTTCTGTGACTGGTATATTGAACTAGTTAAATCACAATTACGTGAAGATGCCACGTCCCAATCTCGGCAGATTGCTCAAGCAACCCTTGCCTATGTACTAGAAGGCATTCTGAAATTGCTCCACCCATTCATGCCGCATATTACTGAAGAAATCTGGCATACACTCACCCAAACAACGGAGGATTCCCTCGCTGTTCAACCTTATCCTGAAATCAACTCTCAGCTAATTGATCCAGAACTGGAGCAACAGTTTGAGCTGCTCATTGGTACAATTCGCACAATCCGCAACCTTCGGGCTGAGGCAGATGTGAAGCCAGGGGTGAAGGTGTCTGTTATTCTGCAAAGTGGGAGTGATCTGGAACGCCAAATCCTTGAAGCGGGTCAGTCATATATTCAAGACTTAGCCAAGGTGGAGGCATTGACAATTACCCCAGAATCAGGAGAACTCAAAAGAACGATGGCGGGTGTCGTCGGCACGATCCAAGTCCTGATGCCCCTCGCTGGCGTTGTAGATGTAGATGCCCTCTCTGCTAAGTTAAAGAAAGATTTAGCGAAAGTGGAAGCGGAAATCAAAGCTCTTTCTGGGCGTCTAGCCAATCAAAACTTTGTTAGCAAAGCTCCAGCAGAAGTCGTACAGGGTGCGAAGGAAGCGTTGGCGGAGGCCGAAAAGCAAGCGGAAATTTTGCGATCGCGCCTCAATCAAATTGCAACAGAATCTTGAATAGTTTCTAACCACTAATAACCAACAACCAACAGGCAATGCTACACCTGGCCAAAGTGCAAAAGAATGAGAGTGTAGGCGGGGTGGAACTGAGATTGCTGGCCCGCCAACAGTCTGAGAATTCCTGGACAGTCATTAGTCCAGAAGACATTCCCCTACCCAACAGCCACCTCCTGAATGAAGGTTTGTTGGTTTTGGTCGAGCTTTCTGAGAACCAAGAGGTTCTAAGTATTCAACATGCCAACGACTGGGTGTTGGATCTGGTAGAGCAGTACCTAAGTACTGGCGTTACTCCAACATTCCTACAGGAAGAAGCGGAACGCACTGAACAATGGCGGCAAGACCTCACCCTGCAAAGTCAGGATTTGACTCGCCGCCATCTAGAAATGGAAGCTCGTCGCGAACAAATTCAAACCCTGGAAGAAGATTTAAAACGGGAAAAGCAGCAGCTAGACGCGCTAGCTGCACAGTTGAAAAACAAAGCAGATTCAGAGAGTCCCGACGCTGAGGACACGGGTTCTAAAGACACTGATTGAGAGGAATCGTAAGTAGAGGCGACACGTTAGTGCCTATACCTGCCGCTTACTCTTCCTCATTTCTACCTGTTTGGGTGAGCTAGGGGAAAAAACACTCGTCGAGGTGCCCTGTGGTTCGCCTAACATGACAATCGAGCAAGTCAGTTGTTGCAGTAACGGAGTCGTGACTTCGCCAACTGTTAATCCATTGCCACCCTGCTGACGTCTTTGCGATCGCAATACAACCAAATCATGAGATTGGGACGCATTCAGAATCGCTTGTGTCACATTCTCATGAGGCTTGATTTGAACCTCTATTTGTGAACCTTGAGGCGATACTTTAGAAACCATCAGCTCTAGTTGAGAGCGTGTCCAGGCAATTTTGCTGGGTGAGGTTCTTGGGCTACAGACATGGAGCAACGTCACCTGCGCTTGATTAGCGCTAGCGAGAATCTGGGCGAACCGCGCTGGACGCAGGGCGGGAGTTGTTAAGTTTTCCACTGGCACCAGGATACGCTGGATAGAAAGTGGTGAATCTAAAAGGCGCGTCACCGCTACCAGACAGTGAGTTCCCCAGAGAACTGAGTCTGTGACGCTACCAAACAAACGTGCCCTGAACCCACTCCGGTTACTCAAACCCAGCACAATCATACTGGCATTTTGTTCTCGGCTAGCATGGCTAATGCCTTGAGCAACGTTGTACTCAATTCGCAGTTGCGGTGACGCTTCTACTCCCAAGTCACGACTCAGGTCTTTTGCCTGGTCAAGCAATAGCTGACTTCTTCGGATAGCCGCTTGCATTTCTGGAGAGTCCATGCGAGCGTGCGCCTGTGCGATCGCAAGTGGTACAATTCGACCGCCTTCGTGTCGCGCCAGCAATGTTGCCATTTCAATTAAGTACCGCTCAGTTTGAGGATTATAAACTGGCACTACCACCGTGAACTCACCCTTTTCCTCGACTGCTTCTGGTGTCCTCTCATCTGAAGAGGTATCGTCTTGAAAATCTGTTCCTACTGTCTGTAGTTGAGGGGCAAATCGCGCTGTCAGAACGGGGCCAAGTGTAGAAGTCACTAGCATTAAGACAATCACACTATTTAAAACCCCTTCATCAAGCACTCCCGCCCGGTAACCGACCAATGTTGCTGCCAGTGTCGCACCGACCTGCGGCATCGACAATGACCACATTGTCATCATCTCTACGAAGTTGTAGCGGTAGACCAACTTGGCAAGAACTGCGGCTAAAAGTTTGCTAACAATCAAACCCACGACAATCGCGACAGTCAGCCAAATGGTGCTAAGGCTTTTGACAAACGCGGGGATATCAACCAGCAAGCCTAAGTCAACGAAAAAGATCGGGATAAATAGTACGCTGCCAACAAACTCGACTTTTTCCTTGACTGGTCCATGACCCACAACGTCATTCACTGCGAGACCTGCGAGAAACGCACCAATAATTTTTTCTACACCAATTAGCTGCGCTCCCACTGATGCTAAAAACAACGCCAGCAGTACAAACAAAAATTGGTTACCTTGGTCGTCTCTAGAGCGACGAAAAAATTCTCTTCCCAACTTGTCAACGCCGACTAGGATCGCAACTGAGTAGACAGCCAAGGAACCCAGCAGGATTGCCAGCCGTAGCGCTGAAAATTCCCCTTTACTAATAGCAATACAAACAGCAAGGACTAAAAGAGAGCCAATGTCGGTGAAAATGGTTGCCCCAATAGTGACTGTCACGGCTTCGTTGTTGACAACACCCAAGCGTCTGACGATGGGATATGCCAATAGCGTATGGGAGGCAAACAGGGAACCAATTAAGACTGAAGCATTCCAGTCAAAGTTAAACAGACGCCCTACCAACGTTCCCATGATTAGCGGGACTGCGAAGGTGAAGCTACCATACCCCATTGAGCGATTCCTCGTGCGGCGGAACTGCTCCATGTCCACTTCTAAGCCCGCAACGAACATCAGGTAAACTAACCCGATATCCGATAGCAGAGACATCGTCTCTGATTCATTTTCAAGCACCTGCAAACCATTGGAACCCAGCAGCACACCTGCCGCCAAAAGCCCGACAATTCCAGGCACTCGGAACCGCTCAAAGATAGGAGGTACTGCCAAGATGACTACGAGCAAAATGGCAAACGGGACAATAGGCTCCTTTAAAACTTCGGAAAAAGATTCCATGGGATGTCAGTAGGATGGGATTATGCAGTAGAAAGTTTGAAGTGAGGTGCGTTGGGGTAAGCCAACCTCAGGTAAATCGTTCAAGGGAAGGCACGACCTTAGCTGTGTCTTGGTAAATTAAGTGACTAAGTTACCTTAGAATCGTAAAAAAATAACGCGACGCTTTTTTTAGCTATCGTTTGTCTTCATTAGTTATTAGTCATTAACCTTGATTAAGAACTAATAACACAGGAGTTAAGAGTCAAGAAATGGAAGAAGAATTTTAGACGAGGCTTGAGCTGAGTGCCTTTTAGAGTCTTGCTTTTGTTTAGGCGCTCGCTAACTGACTCTGGTAAGAAAACCTTAGCACAGCTTGTGTCCTGATTGACTAAGCTAGGAATCAAACAAGTAATGGTTGTCTCAGATTGGGTCAACTGTTCCTAGTCCTTGATTCAAAAGTTTTTTGGCTCATTAACCTTGTATCAAGGCTTAAACCTTACAGTTACGAAATTTTCTAGAATCGGTCACTGTAAAGTTAAACAAATTTTAATAAGTAGAAATACTATCCCTAGAGGGATTTAATTTAAAGACAAATCCTCTCTAAGTTTGTAGACTTAGCTTGCAAGAGGAACTCATTAGTTAATAGGGTGAGGGTAAAGAGCGAAACGATATTTAATACCAACCTTTTCACTCTTTCGCTTTTACCTAAAAAGCGTTAATAAAAAATTGTGTTTTAAATACCAGAGTCGATACACAATAGCTTACCAGTGAAGTTGACTCAATATATACCGTAAGCGGTCATAATCGTCCTTCAGCAGCACACTCAATGTACGCCCTGCTTTCACTAACCACTCCCGATCTGCTTTGCGTAATTGATATACTTCTCGAATCGCTGCGGCTGTCAGTGCCTCTACAGGTGCGCCATTGACTTGCAGAAGTGTTCGTAAAAAGTCTAACTGTTCGCTAAAGTGAACAATTTCTCCAGGGTCACACTGATAGACAGCTTGATGAATTTGCGGCGGACGGGGGGGAAGATACTGATAAACAGGTCCACCTGTATGCTTTGAGCCATTTGCTCCTTGAAAGGGGGGCTGAAAACCGACAATAGCAGCGCGGAACTCTGTTTTGAGCATGGCAAAAATTTGGGGCTGTTGCTCCCGTAAGTCTTCCAGAGACAACCCCAGCGCTCTGGCTCGATGAACAGAATCAATTGGGCTAGTGGTTGCATAGTAAACCACTGCCAAAACTTGATTCCCCGATTCTTCATCAACCGACCTTACCCAACTACCGAAGGGCGGCATGACGGGAAAGCTCAAGTCTTCTGGCTCCAAACACTGGGCAAGAAATTCTGTCGTCGTCGTTTCGATCACCTCAGCAATGTGATTATCGGGGCGATCGCCAACTGCAAACTGGGGTAAAGGAAGACGCATACACTTAGTTAGTTGTCAGTTGTCTTGTGCTAATGACGAATGACTATTTACCTTTCTTCGCAACTTTTGGCTCAACGGCTTCGAGTTCGGACAGTTGGAATGTTATGAGTTTGTCCCAGTTACCGCCTTCAAATAGAACAGCCGCTTTGCCATCACTAACACGTTGGACTAGTCCCTGAAAGTGATAGTAAATGTCATTGGGATTGACCACACGAACAATTGAACCTGGAAGAATCATGAGTCCCTACAACTGAGTTTGTACCTAATAGCTTACTAGGAGTTAGTAGTCATTGGTCATTAGTAAAGACGATGCACTAATGACTAAAACTTCAATCGATGTCGGTGATTAGCAACCGACTCCACAAGCCCGATGCCAATAAAGTTCGCCAGTAATGCCGAGCGACCATAACTCAACAGGGGAAGTGGAATCCCTGTAATGGGCGCTAAGCCAATGTTCATGCCAATATTAACCACTGTCTGAAACACGATCATTGAGAGGACTCCGATCGCAATTAAAGAACCAAAGTTGTCTTTAGCATTCTGAGCAATGATTACTAAGCGCAGACACAGGAACCAAAAAGCCAAAAGAACACACAACCCCCCAACAAAGCCGAGTTCTTCACCAATCGCTGAGAAGATAAAGTCAGTGTGTTGTTCAGGAATAAACTGGAGTTGGGTTTGGGTTCCTTGATGAAGTCCTCTACCCCAGAGTTCACCTGCCCCGATCGCAATTCGAGACTGTATTAGGTGGTACCCTCCCCCCAAGGGGTCTTTATCAGGGTCTAAAAAGAGAATTAGACGGTTTTTTTGATAATCCTTCAGAAGACCCCACAAGAGGTGCCCTAAACCGCCTGAAATGGCATTCACGACCAAAGCGCCGAACGCTCCCAACAACGGCCAAGGTAGAGTATGCCAGCCAATGACGACCATCGCAGCGACCCAGACAAACCAAGCCGGCAATAATATACTAAATAGGATTGCTGAGACAACAGGGGAAGCCAGTAGTAGCAGCCAGCCTGGATTCGCATTACCCCAGTAGAGCATCCCTAGAGTAATTGAGCCAAACACTAGGGAGGTTCCCAAGTTAGGCTCCAAGAATACAAAAATCCAGGGAACTCCTGCAACAGCTAAGACTCTGAAAACGGCGCTCAAGGTTGAAGCAGGTTCCGAGTGCAAAATTGCCGCCAGGGTGATGATTAACCCAATTTTTGCAAATTCAGAGGGTTGGACATTGAAGCCAAAGATTGGAATCCATCGTTGAGCGCCATTGGCATCACTACCAATGAACATCACCGCTATCAGGGAGGCAACTGTAGCGCCATACACAACCCAATACCATTGCATGAGAGCCTCATAACGCGATCGCGCAATGAACAGCGCTATGGTTAGTCCAATCCCGCCAACAATCCAATGCCACCACCAATCGGTCAGCCCCTCGTTCAGTTCAGCACTGCGAATCATCACTCCGCCAAGGAAGGTTAGACCGATAGTCAATATCATTAACTGCCAGTCCAATTCTTGCCAAGACCCAAATAGAGACTTCCAGCGAATACCGATTAGTGACTTTTGCAACATATCAAGTTGTTGTAATCCTTGTTAGCAATTAGCTTTGGTAAGGTGTGATGTTCAGGAAGTTTGAAAAAAAATTTTGTACCAAAAGACAAAAAAGTCAGCACTACCTGCTGCTGAGGGCGGCAACTGAGACTTTAGCAGCAATTTGCTGCGCGATCGCAACTAACGCTTTCGCAGATGCCGATTCTGGATCGCCAGCGACAATCGGCACTCCCGAATCCCCTCCCTGCCGTAGAGAAATCTCTAAGGGGATACAACCGAGTAAAGGAATACCCAGTTCCTTCGCCGTCTTCTCACCCCCTCCAGAGCCAAATAAGTCATACTGACGTTCTGGTAGATCTGGCGGGATGAAATAGCTCATATTTTCCACAATTCCTAACACAGGTACTCCCAGTTGCTGGAACATCTTCAACCCTCGACGGGAGTCAAGTAGCGCCACAGTTTGGGGTGTTGTCACAATGACAGCACCTGCCATCGGTACCGCCTGTGCCAAGGTTAGCTGAGCATCGCCAGTTCCGGGCGGCATATCCACAATTAAATAGTCTAATTCGCCCCATTCTACCTGGTAGAGAAAGCGGCGAATAATCCCGTTTAACATTGGTCCTCGCCAAATTACTGGCTGATCTGGGTCGATCAAAAAGCCCATTGAAACTAACTTGACACCGTGGTTAAACGTGGGTTCCAATATTTCTCCCTCTTCCCCTTGATGCACCATCACCTTGGCTTTCTCTAACCCCAGCATGGTTGGAGCATTTGGGCCATAAATATCGGCATCAATGAGACCGACTTTTGAACCTAACTGTGCTAACGCTACGGCAACATTCACTGCTACTGTACTCTTGCCAACACCACCCTTTCCACTGGAAATTGCCAAAATATTTTTCACCCCAGCGATCCCGGTGCGATCGGGTAGCGATTTTTGCTGAGGAGTCTCCGCTGTGACATCTACGACAACCTTTTCAACACCAGGTAGCTGCTTTACTGCCTTCTGACAATCCTCAACAATAAACTCTCGCAACGGGCAAGCTGGGGTTGTCAACACCAAGGTAAAACTAACAGCGCCGTTGTCAATTTTGACATTCCGAATCATATTCAATTCCACCAAACTCTTGCGGAGTTCGGGGTCTTGTACGGGTCGTAGGACTTCTAGAACTGAACTAGCATCGAGCATAATACTTTCTCTTTCCTTGCCTGAATCATTTAGACTAAGGCAACTTCTTTAGGGATTCTTCATAGATCTTAATAGGTTGCTGCTGCATTCTAGAGCAGTGTTTAGCCAAGCCGGGATTATAGAGCCGCAACCTGCTCTGCGGCTTGCGCTAATTCTGAGGCAACACGCGCCGCGTAGGGACGAATTAGCCACCAGATAAACGGGGATAACCAACCGCGCAGCGTCACCGAATAGGAGACATAGGTGCCGCAAACCGTAGACTCAACCTGGTAAGTTACTACTTTTTCAACGCCAGGAATTGCTAGAAAGCGGACACTGAGTAGCTCACCGGGTCGGACGCGCTCAACAAAAATTTGCACAGGAATCGGTATCAAGCGAGTTACTACCTGATAAATCAAACCTGGCTTAGCGATTAACCCCCTAGGAGCATTAGTGCTAGATAACAGAGGATTCCAGGAAATATCAGCTAAGTTAATCAACTTTTGCCAGAGTACGTCCACTGGCGCAGTACTCAAGGCGCGATAAGTCCGGAAAAACGTAAACTTGCACCAAATGCCTCCTCGACCGGCGATTAACTTGAAGGAAAAATTAAGAATCACAACACGCCTCCGGCAGCGACGTTCAGGCAAACTTTTGATTGTAGGTAATGTGTTGCGGGTCAAATCCCTCTATTTAGGATATAGTCGCAACTCTTGAAATAACAATTAAGGTCTGGCGATTAGTTAGTGCTTGTGATCGAACCGATTCGAGATAGTCTAAGTAAAGTGCAGTGATACTCCTAATGTGAATTTTTGTCTTATATTTTGGTCACAGAAGGTTTTTGAGAAACCCTGATCAATACTGTGTTCTTAGACGCGATCGCCACCTGCTGGACTACATCCCGACAACTTTCCAAGCTGATTGGCTGTTGCTAACCTGATCAAGACAGATGCTTTTAAAAGCATTGCCCTGATTAGAGAAAACAGCTTTACCGCTTTGAACGGTTCCAGATGCCCAGCGGCGACAAGCCGCTTTTGGATGAACGACATTGAATTGAGATTATGACAGCTTTTAAGACAGACGCAACGAGCAACACCAATTCTTTACCGACTGCTGACTCTAGAGAAAGAGTTAAGCAGTTTATGCAAAACCTGCAAGACAATATTTGTGATGCACTTGCTCAAATGGATGGTGCTGGCGCTTTTAAGGAAGATGTTTGGGAACGGGAAGAAGGCGGCGGCGGTCGTTCCCGTGTCATCCGTGATGGTGCTGTGTTTGAGCAGGGTGGAGTAAACTTTTCTGAAGTTTGGGGTAGCCAGCTACCGCCCTCAATTCTGACGCAACGCCCAGAAGCAGCGGGACACGGATTTTTTGCCACTGGCACCTCAATGGTGTTGCACCCCCGCAATCCCTATATCCCCACAGTTCACCTAAATTACCGCTACTTTGAGGCTGGGCCCGTTTGGTGGTTCGGTGGCGGGGCGGATTTGACACCGTATTATCCCTTTGCCGAAGATGCGGCTCATTTCCACCGCACCCTCAAAGCCGCTTGTGATGCTCATCACCCAGAGTATTATCCCGTTTTCAAGCTTTGGTGCGATGAATACTTCTATCTAAAACATCGTCAAGAAACGCGGGGTGTTGGTGGACTGTTTTTCGACTATCAGGATGGCACAGGCGCACTGTATCGCGGCCCTCACTCAGATGGATCAGCAGCAGCTTATAGTAACGAAATCAGGGCTTTGGAGCCTCGCGGTTGGGAGGATGTCTTTGCTTTTGTACAGCAGTGCGGTAAGTCGTTTTTACCTGCATATTTACCAATTGTTGAGCGGCGTCGAGGCATAGAGCATGGTGAGAGGGAACGCGATTTTCAACTCTATCGACGGGGACGCTATGTAGAGTTTAATTTGGTCTACGACCGGGGGACAATTTTTGGTCTGCAAACGAACGGGCGTACTGAGTCAATTCTGATGTCTCTACCGCCTTTAGTTCGTTGGGAATATGGTTACCAACCGGAACCGAATACACCCGAAGCTGACTTATACAATACATTCCTCAAGCCACAGGACTGGGCTAACTGGATGCCTGCTACCTCATGAACCAAGAAAGGCAGAGGACAGAAGGCTGAAGGCAGAAGGGATTTATCCCGGTGTCTTCTGCCTTGCCTTAAAGATATCTGAGTTAAACTACTTGAGGTGAGTAGCTGCATGGGCGCAACCAGGGTGCTTGTTGTTTGGATAAAGTGTTTAAGGTTTAATTGATGCACCCAAATCGCAACCGCAACGCTGCCACGGCAAGGAGGTATCCGTGATTCATATAGAGCAGAAAACGCACACGACACAGGATGGTACGACCATTATTGTTTTGGCACCGATTGGGCGCCTAGACATTACCACAGCTTGGCAATTTCGTCTGAAGTTGCAAGAGTGTATCTCTAAACTCAGCCGCCATGTGGTTGTCAATTTAAGTCAGGTTAATTTTATTGACAGTTCAGGTTTGACATCCTTGGTGGCTGGAATGCGAGATGCTGACAAAGTTAAAGGTAGCTTCCGTATTTGTAATGTTCATCCTGAAGCCAAATTGGTGTTTGAAGTCACCATGATGGACTCAGTGTTTGAAATTTTTGAAACTGAAAAAGAAGCGTTGGAAGGTGTGCCTCGAAGTATGCCAACTTAAGGGATTAGGGATTGGGGATTAGTGGCTGGAGAAGAGATTTTTTTATAGGTGTCTGGTTTTGATTTATGAATTATGGCTTTTGTTCGTAGTTTCTAGTTTTGTCAGATAGTCCTAGCCTCTTCTAGTCCCCAGTCTCTAAGCTCCCGCCTTGAGTTCAGTTAAATTACTAATTCGGTAGCAAAATCCTGACGTTTTGTAAAGCGAAATGGGCCGAGCAAGGCTCCCCAAATCGCTTTTCCTGTTATTGTGTCAATGCCTTTGTCGTAGCTGCGGAATTCTTCTGCTGTTGCCTCAAATCCTAAGGAAACCTGGTAATTGTTACCTTGATAGCTAAAGCTACAAGGTTTACCTGTTGCTGAAGTTGCTGAGAACTCATAGGAATTTGGGCTAACTTGGCGCGACTTAACGGTAAGACTACAGCCAGGTAGGAACTCTATCTGTTCAGGAGTCAGTTGTTTTAATAACTCTGGCTTACGACCAGCACCTCGGATGGCTTCTAAATCTTTGAGCATGTAGTACTGTACCTGCAACGAGTCTGGTGTTGTCTCGCTGTGCTGTAGACGTAGGATACGCGGACGGTATGGCTTATCTAAATTGACGATATTGGCTTGTTCTGCAAATAGAGTCAGGCTGTCTTCAGAAAATAAGGGAACAGGTCGCTGCCAGAGGCGAAGATGAACATACCAAGCGGGTTCTCCGAGCGCTTGTTGTTGATTATCAAATTCGCCAGCCATATATTTTGCTAGGGTAACTAGCTCAGAGGAAAGGCTCATACTAATCTGAAAATAGGTGTTAGGTGTTAAGTGTTATAGCAGTAGCCACGAATGTTAGGACATTAACGGGAGAAGAGCGTTCCTGCTTAAGTGAGCCTAATTGACCCAAAGCTGACCGCTGAAAGCTGACTGCTGATTGCTATAGGTGGTAGGGGAGAAGGGAGAGGGATTTTCATCGCAATGTTTGTGTACTCGTGTTCAGGGGTGTCTACCTTGTAATTCACCACTCCTAACTCATAACTTATAAGTCCTGTTCTGGGATCGTGCCTTGGCAAACGTGTCCATAAGCGAGACAATGGTCATACGTCCCCCTTCAAGTCTGCTTTGTGAATAACGTTCGCACAGTCTCGGATACTAAACGAGATTTTTACAACCATCACACCCGTCCCATTAACTCGATTTATCGACGAGTGGTAGAAGAATTAATGGTAGAGATGCATTTGCTATCCGTCAATACTGATTTTAAATACGATCCCATCTATGCCTTGGGTGTCGTAACCTCCTTTGATCGATTCATGCAAGGCTATCGACCAGAACGAGATAAGGAATCAATTTTTGATGCTATCTGTCAGGCAGTCGAGGGTAATCCGCAGCAATACAAGCAGGATGCTGAACAGCTCAAAACCATAGCGGGGCGTTTATCTGGGAGAGACTTAGTCTCCTGGTTTAGTTTACCCACTCCCCATGATGCTGGGGACTTGTACAGCACTGTTGCTGCGATTTCAGATAACCCAAAATTTAAGTACAGCCGCTTATTTGCGATTGGTATTTATACGCTACTCGAACAAGCTGACACAGAGTTTGTTAATGACGAGAAGCAACGTACTGAGGCACTCAAGCAAATCAGCGAGACGCTGCACCTCCAAGATGACAAACTGCAAAAAGACTTGGAGTTGTACCGCAGCAACCTAGAAAAAATGGCTCAGGCACGCATTGTGATGGAAGATGCCATCAAGGCTGAGCGGAAAAAACGGGAACAGCGTGCCCAGGATATGAATAAAACAGCTACTCCTCCAAGCGGTGAGTCTACTCAACCGTCGGATACTCCTAAAGATGAAGCTCCCTCTTCTGAGGCATCTTAATCCTTGATTTCCTGAATGCTGATTTAAACCAAGGATTGTAATCGTTGGACAAGTTGCTCGGCTGGCAGAACGCCTTCAATGCGCTCTACTGGCTGGGCATTTTTGAAGAGTACCAACGTAGGCAAAGCGTGAATTTGGTATTGAGAGGCTAGATGGGGATATTTATCTGTATCAATTTTTACAACTTGTAAACGACCCTTTAGTTGAGTGTTCACGTTCTCCAAGATTGGACTCATCATCTGACAAGGCCCACACCAAGTCGCATAAAAATCTACCAATACCGGGACATCGGAGCCTGAGAGCAGGTCTTGGAAGCTACTGAACTGCTTTTTAACTGCCATAAAAAATAAACCCCTGTTTTAGGCTTTCTGCTCGATTCTAGTGCAAAATTTTTGGAGCTGAATTAGACAAACAGTTTAAGGGGAATTTTTGATGGAAGCATTAGAAATAGCTTCGCAACGGTTACGCGATCGCGTTGCAATTGTCACAGGGGCATCGCGAGGAATTGGTCGTGCTGTCGCTTTAGCCTTGGCATCTGAGGGAGCTAATGTTGTGGTGAATTACGCCAGTTCTAGTAATGCGGCTGAAGAAGTCGTGGCGGCAATCACTGAAGCTGGGGGAAATGCTATTACCGCTCAAGCCGATGTCTCTAAAGTTGAACAAGTAGATGCCCTTTTAAGTACCACGTTAGAAAAGTTTGGTCGTGTTGATGTACTGGTCAATAATGCTGGCATCACCCGCGATACTCTACTACTGCGGATGAAACCAGAAGATTGGCAGGCGGTGATTGACCTAAATCTGACTGGCGTTTTTTTATGTACAAAAGCTGTCAGTAAAGGGATGCTCAAGCAACGTTCCGGTCGCATTATCAATATTGCCTCAGTAGCAGGGCAGATGGGAAATCCAGGTCAGGCAAATTACAGTGCTGCCAAGGCGGGTGTGATTGGGTTTACCAAAACCGTGGCGAAGGAGTTGGCAAGTCGTGGCATCACGGTGAATGCAGTAGCGCCGGGATTTATCGCTACAGATATGACTAATGACCTCAAGTCTGAGGAAATTCTCAAATACATCCCTCTAGGTCGTTATGGGGAACCGGAAGAAGTCGCTGGCATGGTGAGATTTCTGGCAGCAGACTCAGCAGCAGCTTACATCACTGGGCAAGTGTTTAATGTCGATGGTGGCATGGTGATGGCTTAACTCCAGGCAATACCTAGGAACGCAGAGGGTAACAAGTAACTTTGCGTTCCTCTCTACCTCTTGAAGTTAAAAGTTCTCCTACAGTTGAAGCAGGGTGATGATGGTGAAATCGCCCCCTGCAAAGACGATAGAGAGGAATGAATAATGAGCCAGCCAAAAAGAGTACTGATAGTTGTTACAAATTGCGATCGCATCGACGACACCCACCCCACTGGTATCTGGTTTGAAGAATTTGCTATCCCCTACATGGAGTTCAAGTCCAACGGCTTTGAGGTGACAGTTGCTAGCCCAAATGGAGGAGTAGCACCACTTGATCCACGCAGTACCGAGACGGAAGAAGCAAGCAACTGGACTGAAGCTCAAGAGGTATTGCAGCATACTAAAGCACTCACTTCTCTTGAGGCAGCAGATTTTGATGCCATCTTCCTCCCTGGTGGACATGGAACAATGTTTGACCTACCGGAAAGCGCGGAACTACAAAAGCTACTGAGTACCTTTGCCGAAGCCAATAAAGTGATTGCGGCCGTTTGTCATGGGCCGGCGGGGTTTGTTGGCACAAAGCTAGCAGATGGGACGTCTCTGGTTGCTGGTAAAACGATTACTGGGTTTACCAACGAGGAAGAACGTGCCGTCGAACTGGATCAGTTGATGCCCTTCTTACTGGAAACTAAGCTACGTGAACTAGGTGGTCAGTTCGTTGTGCAGCCTAACTGGTCTGACCATATTGAGCAGGATGGCAACCTGATTACGGGTCAAAATCCTCAATCGAGCAAAAGTGCTGCACAGGCAGTGGTTTCAGCACTTAATCCGGTTAGTACAAGTGTGAGCTGACTCAAATAGGGAGATTAGGGCAATCCCTACACAATTAGGGAAATCCCTACATCAGCGATAGCAATTTTATTAGCACTCTCTCGCCTTGAGTGCTAAATTTGCTAATGGAGACAGCCCAACACAGCAAACTTATGGCAAAAATCGTTTCATTTAACGAAGAATCAAGACGAGCTTTAGAGCGAGGCGTTAATGCGCTTGCCGATGCCGTCCGTATTACCCTAGGGCCAAAAGGTCGTAATGTGCTTTTAGAAAAGCAGTATGGGGCACCCCAGATTGTTAACGATGGCATCACCGTCGCTAAAGAAATTGAACTCGAAGACCCATTAGAAAATACTGGCGCTCGACTGATTCAAGAAGTCGCGTCCAAGACGAAAGATATCGCAGGTGATGGCACGACTACAGCGACCGTGCTTGCTCAGGCGCTGATTCGTGAAGGACTGAAAAACGTTGCGGCTGGTGCGAATCCCGTTGCTGTACGTCGGGGTATCGACAAAACCATTGCTCATTTGGTCAAAGAAATCGAGACAATGGCGCAGCCAGTTGCTGGAAGTGCGATCGCACAAGTGGCGACGGTTTCTGCGGGTAACGATGATGAAGTCGGTGAAATGATTGCCCAAGCGATGGACAAAGTCACTAAGGACGGCGTCATCACCGTTGAAGAATCGAAATCCTTGACTACAGAACTGGAAGTCGTGGAAGGGATGCAGATAGATCGCGGCTACATTTCCCCCTACTTCGTTACGGACAACGAGCGCTTGGTGGTGGAATATGAAAACCCCCGCATCCTGATTACCGATAAAAAAATTAGCAGCATCCAGGATTTAATTCCGGTGCTGGAGAAGGTAGCGCGTGCTGGTCAACCCCTGCTGATTATTGCGGAAGACTTGGATGGGGAAGCGTTAGCAACGTTGGTTGTGAACAAAGCACGAGGCGTCTTGAATGCAGCGGCAATCAAAGCTCCTGGATTTGGCGATCGCCGTAAAGCGATGCTACAAGATATCGCCGTTCTCACTGGCGGTCAGATGATTTCTGAAGAAGTCGGCTTGAGCCTTGATGTTGTGTCCCTAGAGATGCTAGGAACAGCTCGGAAAGTCACCATCGACAAAGACAGCACAACTATCGTTGCTGGCGAAACAACAGACGATGTCCAAAAGCGGGTTGCTCAAATCCGCAGACAGTTAGAAGAAACTGACTCCGACTACGACAAAGAAAAACTGCAAGAGCGGATTGCTAAACTTGCTGGTGGTGTTGCCGTTATCAAAGTTGGTGCAGCGACTGAAACCGAACTCAAAGACCGCAAGTTACGGATTGAAGACGCTCTCAACGCGACAAAAGCGGCTGTGGACGAAGGTATCGTTCCTGGCGGTGGGACAACGCTGATTCGCTTGATTCCCAAAATTGCTGATATCAAAGGTAGTCTAGATGCCGAAGAACAAATCGGCGCTGACATCGTTGCTAAGTCCTTAGAAGCACCCCTACGTCAGATGGCAGACAATGCTGGTGTTGAGGGTTCCGTCATCGTTGAGAAGGTGCGGGAAAGCGATGTCAACATTGGCTACAACGCTGCTACCGATGAATTTGAAGACCTGATTGCTGCTGGTATCATCGACCCTGCTAAGGTTGTGCGCTCAGCACTACAAAACGCTGGTTCGATCGCTGGTATGGTCTTGACCACTGAAGCCCTGGTTGTTGAGAAGCCTGAGAAGAAAGCTGCTGCTCCTGACATGGGCGGCATGGGTGGCATGGGCGGCATGGGCGGTATGGGCGGTATGGGCGGCATGGGCGGCATGGGCATGATGTAATCCCTTACCTTCCCGGTATAAATTTTGAAAGCAGCTTGTTTCTCAAGGACAGGCTGCTTTTTTATTGCGCTGGCTGATTCTTGCAGTAATACTGGATTAGGCGATCGCAGGTTTAGAGGCTGATTAGCTGAAAAAATTCTTTAGTCTGTAGCCTTGTTATACCAGTTGCCAAATTTACCCAATCATATCCTTGAGGAAACTTTGGAAGAGATTAGATTACAAAATAGCGCGAGGATTCTATTAACTATCAATCCTCTTAGAATTCATCATGTTTATGTCTTTGATAGATATGATAATTGCAAATTCAGCGGATATGTGGGCTTGATTCACGGCAATGGTATTAAGAGACAAATAAGTTCAATTAAGAACTTTTTCTATTAATCATGTCGTGCAGATAATGAAGAGGAGGTAGTTCACATGACACAAAGACGTTTTCCGGAAGCAGAGTTGGCTGCACAGCCTGAAGAAGAAGATTTGTTTGATTATTACTATGATAAACAGGGAAGTGCGCCAGGATTCATAAACATTAAAGCAGATGCTACACCAACAGAAATTGTCTTAATTGATTACAACGAAGCTAATGCCACTCGCGTACCACTGGCAACCCCAGAAGCTTGTATCCCTTTTCTAGATACGGAGTCGGTTTCCTGGGTAGATGTTCTAGGTTTAGGTAGTAAAGATGTCTTGCTGCGCTTAGGTGATGTTTTTGAGTTACATCCACTGCTTTTGGAAGATGTGGTAAATGTACCTCAGCGGCCAAAAATAGAGGATTACGAAGACCATTTGGTAATCATTTTACAGATGGTGCTGCTTAAAGAAGAAGAAACTGGTTTTTGGATTGAGCAAGTTAGTTTTATCTTGGGAAAACATTACCTGCTTACGGTACAAGAGGAACCGCAACGAGATTGTTTTGGTCCAGTACGCGATCGCATTCGCAAAAACAAAGGCATCATCCGCAAGCAAAAAGCTGATTATTTAGCTTACACCCTACTAGATGCAATTATTGATGGCTTCTTCCCAGTACTAGAGAACTATGGGGAAAGAATTGAAGAATTAGAAGATGAAGTTGTCACCAACCCAACCCGTCAAACTATACAAAAAATCTATCAAATTCGGCGGGAATTGCTAGCCCTTCGTCGTTCAATCTGGCCGCAGCGAGAAGCTATTAATATCTTGATTCGTGATGGTAGTGACCTAATTAGCCCTGATGTGCGAATTTATTTACGAGACTGCTATGACCACACGGTTCAGGTTATAGATATGGTGGAAACTTATCGTGAACTAGCTTCTGGTCTAATGGATGTCTATCTATCCTCTGTAGGGAATAAGATGAACGAAATAATGAAGTTTCTAACAATTGTCTCCTCCATTTTTATCCCATTAACTTTTATTGCTGGGATATATGGGATGAATTTCAATACAGAAAAATCGCCTTGGAATATGCCAGAACTAGAGTGGTATTGGGGCTATCCAGCCTGTTTGGCTGCTATGCTTGTAACCGCTGGTGGCTTAGTCTACTTTTTCTGGCGACGGGGCTGGTTTGAGAATTTTTCAACAATCAAGAAGAACTAAAACATAAATACCATAGGACTGAACTTTGTCAATAGTTCATTCTTAACCCTTGGAGGAAGTCATTATAATGGATAGCCGCAATCTGTTGATACTAACGGTTTACTTTATTATTGTTACTTATGTTTTTTATCAAGCCTATAAATCTCTAGATAGCCAAATAACAGTTGAAGTAGATTCAGAAGATCTAAGTAACAGGCTAGAGAGTAATACGCTGGAAGATCAAAGCATAGGGGAGTTAATGGGAATAAGTTTTAAGCTCAAACCAAGTTATAAACTTGAAGATTTTAAAACTCTACCTATTACTATTAAAAATACTTCTCAAGAGTCTACGATTACTGTAGACTGGAAACAGTGTTCTATTACCGATTTTGATGGAGTTGCTCAGCGAGTCATTCGAGTAGTTCCTTCTACTACAGAGCAAAAAACCGCTCAAGAGCCGAGTCTTGTTCTCCCTAGCCAAACTATTAAAGAAGAAGTGAGTAATGAAGATTTAATTGCTCCTTTATTTAAAACAGACAAGCTCAAAAAAGCGGCTCAAAACAATGGTAAGTTCTTCTTCAGATTAATTTTTAGGATATCTGACCCTATTGTTAACGTAGAACAAGGCTATAACCTACGCCTTCCGTTCATTGTTAAAAAATTACGCTTGAAAAAAGCCCTCACCCTTGCCTTGAAACCTAAAAAATCTAAGAAATAATCTGTTCAATCTCTTCCTTTGCCTCCAAGAAGAACACCCAACACCACACTTACAAAGAAAGGCTCCAGGGCAGGAGCAGATGGCAGAAGGGAAGAAAAGATGTCTTAAGCAGCTATCAGTTGAAGCCTCAACACGACTAGACTGGAAAAGGGAGAGAGTAGGCGTTGGTGGTTGCGGATTCCCTGATAACAGGGAGTCTGAGGAAAGTCCGGGCTCCCGAAAGACAAAACTTGCTGGGTAACGCCCAGTGCGGGTGACCGTGAGGATAGTGCCACAGAAACATACCGCCTGTTTGTTGTTGGTTATTGGTTATTGGTTCTTTGTTGTTTGCAAGGAACTATTAACAACGGATGAATAACAAATTTGGTAAGGGTGCAAAGGTGCGGTAAGAGCGCACCAGCAGCATCGAGAGGTGCTGGCTCGGTAAACCCCGGTTGGGAGCAAGGTCAAAGGAACTACGGTTAGTCTTTTACCAGTTCCGCTTCATAGAGCCGCTTGAGGCGTTTGGTAACAAACGTCCCAGATAGATAACCGCCCTGCTGAGTCGCGAGAACGCGGCTAAGTGAGAACAGAACCCGGCTTATGACTTGCTCTCTCCCCCTTCTCCTTACTATATGGAAAATGAGGTGATGGGGAGACATGGGGAGACATGGGGAGATGGGATGATGGGTAGAAAAAAGATTTCCTTTCAAAGAACAAGTCTAAAATCCAAAATCGAATGACTCTCACAGACGCTCGCCGTCAGAAGCAACTACGGCAGTTGATTCAAAAATTGGGATTACCTGAGCAATCTCCGGTGCAGTGGGGACTTCTTGACCTTGCCCTGACTCACCCTAGTATTTCTGCTGAAGCCAACTATGAGCAGTTAGAGTTTGTTGGTGATGCAGTCGTGCGGATAGCCGCCTCAGAGTTGTTATTTGAAACCTATCCTGAAGCTTTAGTCGGTGAATTTGCGGCGATTCGCTCAGTTCTAGTGAGCGATCGCATTCTTGCCCAAATTGCTCAAGGCTACGGACTAGATCGTTACCTACTAGTTTCTAGTAGTGCTGCCAGTGACATGGCAGGTGAAACATCAAGGCTAGCTGATGCCTTTGAAGCCGTGTTAGGGGCACTTTATTTGAGTACCCACACTCTGGAACTTGTGCGTCCCTGGCTAGACTCTCACTTACAGCACTTAGCCACTGAAATTCGCAAAGACCCAGCCCGCCAGAATTATAAAGACGCTCTCCAGGAATGGACTCAAGCCCACTATAAACTACTTCCACAGTATCGTCTTAAAGAAACCAGCTCCGTGCATGGCGATACCGAGCGATTTACAGCAGAAGTCTGGCTTCAAGACCGATACTTAGGTGAAGGAACAGGGAGATCAAAAAAAGCAGCAGAACAAGCAGCAGCGAAACAGGCATTTTCAAAAGTGATGAGTGGGGACTAGAGACTGGAAACTGGTGATTGGGGTAAAGAGACTTTCATCCTGAGAGTTGTGTACGAAAATTCATGAATTCTCTTGCATAAATGCCAAATAAAAGGGTGATAAGTACTACAGCAACCTGGCATTAATTGACTTTTACGAGAGGTGTAATGAACTGTAATCGGCGATCAATTAACTTAAAATCTTGATGAAAACGAGGATTGCCGTATTGGGAGTAGGTCGTTGGGGCATCAACCTGCTGCGGAACTTCTTAGAACACCCCGATGCCTTGCTAGTGGGAGTGGTCGATCAAAACCCAGAATGCTTAGCAGTCTGCCAAGAACAATTCAATCTGGATACTGGTGTGGTTTTAGCAACGGATTGGGACGCTATTCATAGAAGCATTGAGCTTGAGGCAGTTGCGATCGCAACTCCAGCCAGTACCCATTACAGTCTGATTGCAGATGCTCTGCGGCGAGGTTATCACGTCCTGGCAGAAAAACCTTTAACTCTCGATGTCGCTGAGTGCTTGGAACTGTGCCACCTTGCTGAACAACAGCAGCGACAACTCATAGTTGACCATACCTATCTCTTTCATCCAGCCGTTGAGCGTGGCAAAGAGGTTGTTCAGTCAGGACGCTTAGGAGAACTACACTATGGCTATGCGACTCGCACCCATTTAGGGCCAGTACGTCAGGATGTAGATGCTCTCTGGGACTTAGCCATTCACGACCTGACAATTTTTAACACCTGGTTAGGGCACTTACCCATGAAGGTACAAGCAACGGGTCGCACTTGGCTACAAAGAGGCAATGGAGAAGAAAATCCCCTATCACCTCTCAAAGGTCTAGCTGACTTCGTACAGGTCACATTAACCTATCCGACTGGCTTCCAAGCCTTGATTCACCTATGTTGGCTCAACCCAGATAAACAACGGCGTCTTGGGGTTGTGGGGACACAAGGAACATTGATTTTTGATGAAATGCACGGCTTTACGCCCCTAATTCTCCATCATGGGCATTTGGAAGACAACGGCGATCGCTTTACTCCTCGCAATCAGTACTGTGAAGTACTCGACATCGAAGCCACTGAACCGCTGAGAGTAGTATGCGATCGCTTTCTTAAAACGATCCGCTCCAATCAACCCTCACCTGCTTCCTCTGGCTGGATTGGTGCCCAACTCGTCCAAATTTTGAGCTGTCTGTCACAATCCCTGCACCAGGGAGGACAGCCAGTCGTTGTTCCCCAGTTACTAGAGCATCACGATTGAGTAACAGCTCCATTGGAATCTGCTGAACTCATCGGTGTAACACCATTTAATGCCTGTGATTCGCCTGTGAGCAACAGCGAAGGTTCAATGGTCGGCAAGCTAATCTCAACTGTAGTCCCTTGACCATCTCCCTCACTTGACAGAGTAATGCGACCTCCCATCAGTTCGATTAAATTTCGTGAAATGGCTAGACCAAGCCCTGTGCCACCACATTTACGAGTTGTTGAGCCATCAACCATCACAAAGGGACGAAAGAGTTTCTGTTGTTGAGTTGGGTCGATACCAATTCCCGTATCCTTCACAGTGACAAAAACTTGAGAGGAGGAAAGTTGGGAATTAGCGTAGTCATTACCCTGATCAGTGTTTGTCGCTTTTGCTTTCTTCGCACTCAGATTGTACAAGGAGCGAGAACTTGGCGACAGATTGCCTGTTGACGACATCATCGGTTGTTCAGCGATCGGCTCAATCCGTGTACTAATCGTAATGCTGCCAACATCTGTAAACTTAACAGCATTGCTAACCACATTCAGTAACACTTGCTTGAGTTTCGCTGGGTCGGCACGCACAGGAATAATCTCATGCAAGTCTGTCGTGTTGAACTGGAGATTTTTCTCTTGAATGGGAACGGCTTGTAAATTAATCACTTCATTGAGCAACTTTCGTAAGTCAATCGGCTCCATTTCTACCGAGAGTTTACCTGCTTCAATTTTTGCAATGTCCAAAACATCATTAATAATGCCTAACAAGTGGATTGCCGCATCATCAGCACGTTGTAAAAAATCTAGTTCTTCTTCTTTATCATCACAAAAGCCATCACGTACCAGTCGCAGACAGCCAATAATCCCATTGAGTGGGGTTCTCAGTTCATGGGAGGTATTAGCAAGAAATTCATTCTTAAGCTGATTTGCAGTTTGTGCTTCTTTCCAGGCTGTTTCCAGTTCTTCTGCCCAATGTCTCAAGCGCGAAATCATCCCCTCAAGAGCTTCGGATAATTGATTAAATTCGCGAATATTAAAATTACGAGGAATCTTGCCTGTAGAATGTAGCTCTGAATCATTTAAGGCATAGTCTGTGAGTTTCTCTAATGGCATCGCTAAATCGTGAGCGATATAGTAAGTTGCCAACAGGCTGGCGGCAATTAGACAGCAGGTGAGGATGAAGAGAACTTGCTGAATATCTTTGAGGCCTGCAAGGGCACTATCTATGTGAGTAACTGCTAAGATTGTCCACTTTTGGTTCGCTTCCCCTGTAACTGGACTTGTAATGGAAGTATAGCCAGCAAGCAATTCTACGTTATTTTGTTCAAAGTAAAACAGATGCTCAAAAGCTTGCTGACCTGCGATCGCTCTTGTGAGGACTCGCTGAAGTGGTTCTGCCTCTACCTCCTGCTCGATGTTGCGCCCCACTCGCTCTAGGGAGGGATGAGCAAGAATCATACCCGACTGGCTAATCACCACTGGATAGCCAGTCAATGAACCTGGTGGTGTTTCTTTTGGTTGTAGCAGAGCAGAATGGATACTTAAGGCATATTGGAGTTGATCGGCAGCATTATAGACTGGGGCACTGAATACGAGTTTCAGTTGATTCTCTGCGTTGAGTTGATTGATGTTTCCTGTTTCAGAAGGTGGCTGGTCTTGAGGTAATAGTACCTTCACATCAACCTGAGAGCGAGTGATTGGTGTTGACCCTCGCTCCTGGAACCACAACGTTTCTGAAGAGGGTTCTATGAATTGATTCCCACAGGTACTAGCAACAACGGCTTTAGTTTGAAGATTACTCAACTGCACACACTGGATTTGGTTCGGCAGTTGCTGAGCAAGTTCCTCGACAAATTTTTGATAGCCTGCTGGTGACTGTGACTTGAAGACGACGCTTTCACTCGCGCTTATTAGGTTTGATTGGAGAGCGGCAATTATTTCTTGAATACTTTCGCCTTTTCTCGCAGCGCTTTCTGTGAGGTTTTGACCAGCAGTTTTCAGAAGCGTCGAGCGTGCTTTTCGGTAGGTCACATATACCCCCATAAGTAAGATGGGCACGCTCAGCAGCAAAAGGCGTGTCAACAGGATGCGGCGAAAGGAGGACTGACCTAGCTTAGCCATAGGACATCAGAGTGGAGGAATGAAGTAGAAAACCCAGCAACAATATAAATACAGTAGATGAGGGACTTATCCCAGAAGGGGGATGAAGATTGACTTGTTTCCTGCTGAGTTGATGGCAGCGTGAGAAGCGAATATTAGTACAGAATCGCTTCAGTGTCATCTTAAATTTTGGTAAACAGTGAGCCACTTGCCATTAAAACAGGCTTGAGGAGTATTCATTTCTATAGAGGGTTGCTTTTATAGAACTCGTCTCCATCCTAAAACGGTTCAACATTCTTCTGGGTTCCAGAAGCTAATCTTCATTTTGAAGCTATACAATAAACCAACTGAATCTCCGGACTTCCATTATGGTTTTTCTCTCCTAACTGAATAGCTATGCCTGACCAATCTGCTCTTAATCGACCTCATACGACGATAATTCTCGCCATGAGTGCCGATGGCAAAATTGCAGATGTAACGCGATCGCCTACTCGATTTTCGTCCCAGGCGGATCGGGTACATCTGGAAAAACAAGTGTCCCTGGCTGATGGTGTTTTATTCGGTGCGGGGACGCTCCGCGCCTATGGCACGACCCTGGGTGTCTCAAATCCTGAATGGCTGCAACTCCGAAAACAGCGTGGAGTACCGCCGCAGCCAGTGCAGATTGTTTGCTCCCGTTTGGCTGAACTTGACCCACAATTACGCTTCTTTCGCCAGGAAGTACCTCGCTGGCTACTGACAACAGAAACTGGTGCTAAACGCTGGCAGGAACAAGAGTCAGTGGTCGTTGGAGCTTTTGAGCGAATTATTGTCGCTAATACATCTGAACAAGGGTTTGATTGGATCGATGCTTTCCAAAAACTAACACAGCTTGGTTTAGAACGCTTAGCTGTTCTAGGGGGCGGCGAATTAGTAGCGTCTTTGATGGCGGCGGATTTGATTGATGAATTTTGGCTGACCGTTTGCCCGTTGATTGTTGGCGGCATAGCGGCACCAACGCCTGTAGACGGGGAGGGATTTTCTGCACCACAGTTTCGGCACCTAGAGCTGTTAAACGTTCAAACGATTGAGCAAGAGGTATTTTTACACTATCGGATGCAACACGGTTCATAGTGCCTAGCTTTTTTTGGTAAAGATTAGTTAACCTAAAAGCAGTTTTTATCTTTGGAATTAGAGGCAAGCGCTGCTGCTGATGACGCGCTATTTTCACAAGTTTTTACCCTGGATTTCCCAAATGGTTCAACAATCCCAGCCTGAGTATTCCGTTACCTGGGTTAACCGATTCGCTGATATTCCCCAAACAGACTGGGATGCCTTTGCTCAACCATTGAAGACACCGTTCTTGGAATGGGAGTGGTTGAATAATCTCGAAACATCGGGTAGTGCTACGGCAAAGACAGGGTGGTTACCCAATCACCTAACCGTTTGGCGAGATCGACAGCTAATTGCCGCAGCACCTTTATATATCAAAGGTCACAGTTACGGTGAGTTTGTTTTTGATCACCAGTGGGCAGATTTAGCTCAGCGTTTAGGCTTGCGCTACTACCCGAAAATGCTAGGGATGACACCGTTTACGCCAGCGACAGGCTATCGATTTTTGATCGCACCAGGAGAAGATGAGGATGAGTTGACGGAGTTGATGGTTGCGGCAATTGATCATTTCTGTGACAAGAACCGCATTTTGGGTTGTCACTTTCTCTTCGTTGACCCTGAGTGGCGACCTGTACTAGAACGTCACGGTTTCACAAGCTGGTTGCACCACAGCTATATTTGGCAGAATAACGGCTTTGGTGGCTTCGATGACTATTTGAGTGTCTTTAATGCCAATCAACGCCGCAATATCAAGCGGGAACGTAAAGCGGTGACAACGGCGGGACTGCGCCTCGAAACGCTTAAGGGTGAGGAGATTCCTAAATCCTTGTTTCCGACGATCTACAGCTTCTACAGCAGCACCTGCGATAAGTTTTATTGGGGAAGTAAGTATCTCACCCGCAAGTTTTTTGAGCAGTTGTATCCCAACTATCGCGATCGCGTTTTATTAGTCGCGGCTTATCGGGAGGATGATGACCGCCACCCAGTCGGATTATCTTTCTGTTTAACCAAGGGTGACCAACTCTATGGGCGCTATTGGGGTTGTTTTGAGGAGTTTGATTGCTTACATTTTGATGCCTGCTACTATACGCCGATTGAATGGGCGATCGCTAATGGCATTCAGATGTTTGACCCTGGTGCAGGTGGGCGGCACAAGAGGCGTCGCGGCTTTCCAGCAACACCGAACCATAGTCTGCATCGGTTCTACAACGGGCGACTCACCCAAATTTTGCGGAACTACATTGGTGAAGTAAATGCTATGGAACAAGAGGAAATAGACGCGATTAATCAGGATTTACCTTTTAGTAAGCGGGAAATTAACATCTGTATTCAGGACTAATGCAGCTAACTGATTTGAGGTTTTTTAGCAATGCCACAGATTCAAAATCGATTAACGCTCAAAGAGTTTTTGGCAATACCAGAGTCAGATGTGACGTATGAATTAGTCGATGGTGAGGCAGTACCTAAGATGTCGCCTAAACGGTTTCATTCAGCTTTGCAGAGAACTCTGTTAATGCTCATCTACGAATGGTGTCGGGGGCAAGGTGAAGTTTATCCAGAATGGGCAATAACTTTAAAACGTAACGGTGAAGATTGGGTACCAGTGCCAGATTTGACCTATGTTTCCTATCAGCGCCTCCCAGCCGATGTGATGGAGGATAAGGCTTGTTCCGTACCACCTGAGTTGGTAATTGAAATCATCTCACCGGGACAAACATTTGGACAATTAGCCGAGAAAGCGACAGATTATCTGGAAGCTGGAGTATTAAGGGTTTGGGTTGTCGATCCTCAGGCGAGAAGCATCACGGTTTTCTACCCAGATGCGCCACCACGAACCTATACAAAAGCTACTGCTTTAACTGACTCGCTTTTGGAAGGACTGGAACTTACTCCCCAGCAAGTTTTTGGAGAAGCGAGACTGCCTGAAAAGTCTTGAACAAGTAGTGATCAAAGTAATTAAGATTTTCAATTTAGGTAAATTACCAATAAGCTGAATATAATATTCTCATCGGTTGAGAATAGCACGGGGTTTTTAGATTTTAAGTCTTCAATCTGACTTTTGAGAGTTTGGATTTGTTGCTGTTTCTCCAGCTTTACAATTTCTTTGGTTTAGATTTTGCATCAGTCCCATTATCTGCTATAAACTCAAGTCCCTGCTTCAAATATCAAGCCACTAAAGTAGACTCTATATAAAATTCAGCCCAACTGATTGGACTTGAGCTGTTAGCCCGGAGTTTTACTCTGGGCTGTTCTTGCTGAGACTGCTACAAAATTTCAGTTTGGAGACAGCGGTATAAGCTCATAAATTTTTCACAAATTTTTTCTTTTCTTGCATGGCATCTGAGTGTAATAGTAAAAGCTCAGATGCAAATTTAGTTTTCAATATTTCTATGTCTTGTTAAAACAATCTCTGTGTTATGGGACTGGATAACTTCTGCCTATCAGGCTTTCAGCGTTTGCGATCGCCTAGGGTGACAAAAAAGGGGTACTTTCATTAGCTCTCAATTTTTGTTTAAGTCCCATTAAGGAAAAAGACCTAACTAGGCTGTAATACGAGCTAACTTTACCACCTACTGTTTGGATAAAGTTCGCATTTCGTTAACCAGTGTTTTGACGCTGCGTCAGTTAAAAAAGTACGGGTGCTTCAAAATGAATAGTTTTTGCGATGCCTTCATCTCATACGGACGAGCCGATAGTAAAGCTTTTGCTACTAAACTTCATACGAGATTATTAGAACAAGGGTTTAAGGTTTGGTTTGATCAAAATGATATTCCCCTCGGAGTTGATTTTCAGAATCAAATTGATGACGGTATCGAGAAAGCGCATAATTTCCTGTTTATCATTGCACCACATTCCATCAATTCGCCCTATTGTGGCAAAGAAATTGAGCTAGCACTTAAGCGCAATAAACGTATTATTCCACTGTTGCACGTCGAGCAAATTAGTCAGGAAACTTGGCAGCAGAGATTCCTCAATGGCACGACTGAGGAGTGGGAAGCGTACAAAGGGAAAGGGTTACATACGAGTTTTCAGAATATGCACCCGGCGATTGGCAAGATTAACTGGGTGTATTTCCGAGAGGGTATAGATGATTTTGAGACATCTTTTATAGGCTTGATTGATTTACTCCGCAAGAATGCTGATTATGTCGAAGATCATACCCATTTTTTAGCCAGAGCATTGGAGTGGGAACGGCATCAAAAACAAACAAACTGTTTGCTAATAGGAGAAGAGAAACAACAGGCAGAAACTTGGTTGAGGATACGGTTTAAGGATGAGCAACCGCCTTGTACTCCTACCGATTTGCATTGCGAGTACATCACTGAAAGCGTCAAGAATGCCAACAACTTGATGACTCAGGTGTTTATCTCCTATGCGGATGCAGATAGGGCGACGATGGAGCCGATTCGCAATAGCTTGAGGCGAGAAAGCATTACAGTTTGGACGAATAAGACGGATATTCAAACGGGGGAAGCGTTTGAGGAGGCGATTAAACGGGGGATCGAACAAGCGGATAATGTAGTCTATCTGCTTTCGCCTGACTCAGTCATTTCAGATTTTTGTCAACGAGAACTGGAGTATACTCTGTCGTTGAACAAGCGAATAATTCCTGTGCGGGTGCGAGAAACTAATCTAATGTTAGTGCCGCGTGAACTTCGGAATTTGCACTATATTGACCTCGCAGATAATGTTCGGGAAGAAGACTACCTTCTCGATGAAAGCCAACTGTTGAAGATTTTGCATCAGGATGCGCCTTACTACAACGAGCATAAGGTTCTGCTTGTTAAAGCGCTCAAGTGGGAAGGACAGCACTACAATCCCACTATTCTGCTACGGGGGTATAACCTGCGGAGTGCCGAGACATGGTTAAAGGTGGCGAAGCAGAGAAAGCAGCATTTGCCGACACCGCTACAGGAAAAATTTATTCAGGAAAGTCTGCGGCAACCGCCTGCAATATCACTAGATGTGTTTATTTCCTATTCTCGTGCAGATTCGGATTTTGCTCGGAGGCTCAATGATGAACTGCAACTTCAGGGGAAAACGACGTGGTTTGACCAAGAAAGTATTGCATCGGGGGCGGATTTTGCCCAGGAGATAAAGCAGGGAATTCAAGCTTGCGATAATTTTTTGTTTATTCTCTCGCCTCGTTCTGTGAATTCGCCCTATTGTGCTGAAGAGGTGGAGTATGCAGCGCAGTTGAATAAGCGGTTTGTGACGGTGCTGCATCGGCAGGTGAATTCAGATGAGCTGCATCCGGAGTTAAGGAAGGTGCAGTGGATTGATTTTAAGCACAGTGAGCGGGATTTTAATGCCAATTTCAACCAGTTGGTGAGAACGCTTGATACGGATAGGGAACATTTACGCCATCATACAAAATGGTCGCAGAGGGCGATCGCATGGAACGAGAAAGATAAAAGTGCTGACTTGCTGTTAAGGGGGAGTGAATTTGCCATTGCCCAAAACTGGTTACAGGAAGCTGAGCAACAAAAGAAACCACCCGCCGCAACTCCTTTACAGAAGGACTATATTACAGCGAGTGGGGAGGCAATTGAAGCAGCCCAAAAACGGGAAAAACGTCAGGTCATTATCTTAAGGTCGCTGCTTGGTTTGGTAAGTGCTGTAGCGGTGGTTGCTTTTGCAGTTGGCGTGGTTGCTGTTATTCAGTATAAGCAAGCACGGAGCAGTCAGCGAAGAGCTGAAAAAGGTGAAATTGAGTCACTAGTAGCATCTTCAGAAGCCCGATTTGCTCTGAGCGAAAACTTTGAAGCTCTACTGATTGGTTTGAGAGCTGCGAAAAAACTAAAAGCTGTTAACTGGGGTGTGAATAATACTGAGCTTCGCGGCAAGGTGGTGACGGCGCTACAGCAATCCCTTTACCAGATTAAAGAACGTAACCGTCTTGAGGGTCATCAAAATTGGATTTGGGATCTTCACTTCAGCCCCGATGGTCAGACAATCGCTACTGCTAGTAATGACAACACTGCCAAACTCTGGCGACTTAATGGCACTTTGATTACCACTCTCAAAGGTCATGATGAAGGAGTTTACACGGTGAGATTCAGCCCAGATGGTCAGACAATTGCTACGGCTAGTTTTGACAACACTGCCAAACTCTGGCGGCTTGATGGAACATTGATTACTACCCTCAAAGGTCATGATGAAGAGCTTTCCGGCATAGAGTTCAGCTCAGATGGTCAGACAATTGCTACCGCTAGTGGCGATAAGACTGCTAAACTCTGGCGGCTTGATGGAACATTGATAACCACGCTCAAAGGTCATGATAAAGAGCTTTCTGGCATAGAGTTCAGCCCAGATGGTCAGACAATTGCTACTGCTAGTGGCGATAAGACTGCTAAACTTTGGCGGCTTGATGGCACCTTGATTACCACGCTCAAAGGTCATGACAAAGAGCTTTCCGGCATAGAGTTCAGCCCAGATAGTCAAACAATTGCTACCGCTAGTGTTGACAAAACGGCTAAACTTTGGCGGCTTGATGGCACGTTGATTACCACCCTCAACGGTCATGATGAGTGGATTATAGATGTAAAGTTCAGCCCAGATAGTCAAACAATTGCTACCGCTAGTATTGACAAAACGGCTAAACTTTGGCGACTTGATGGCACGTTGATTACCACCCTCAAAGGTCATGATGAAACGGTTTTCGACATAGAGTTCAGTCCCAACGGTCAGACAATTGCTACGGCTAGTAGTGACAAGACAGCCAAACTCTGGCGGCTCAATGGTACTTTGATCGCGACCCTTACAGGACACAATGAGTTGGTGGTGCGCGTGAGGTTTAGTCCTGATGGTCAGACAATTGCTACAGCCAGTTTCGATAGAACTGTCAAGCTCTGGAATCCAGAGAATCCCTTACTGACAACTTTGACAGTAGATTCCTTAACTGACATAGATTTTAGTTCTAAAAACCAATATTTTGCCACAGCCAATAAAAACGGTCCGACACAACTGTGGCGTGCTGATGGCACTTTGATCGCCACCCTCATCAACCAAAATGAGGGAGATGGACGAGTGTACTTCAGCCCAGACGATCAGACTCTGGTCACAAGCAATGATAGTTCTACAAAGCTCTGGAAGGCTGACGGCACACCAATTGCTACCTTGCTCGAAGAAAAAAGTAAGGGATTTAACCAAGCCGTTTATAGCGAAAATGGTCAGTCTCTCGTAACAACGACAGAAAACGGTCCAACTCAACTCTGGCGAACCGATGGGACTTTAATTGCCACTCTTATCAACAACAGTAAGGGTTCTACGCAGGTATATCCAAGTCCCGATAGTCAGGCGCTTGTGACAGTAGTCAGTGATGAAGCTTCTTACGGTCCCGTACAACTGTGGAAAACTGACGGCACTTTAATCGCCACGCTGGTAGGAAAAAGTGAAAGCCAGGGATATGTTTATGTGGACGTGAGTTTTAGCTCCGATAGGAAGACTTTGGTGACAAACATTAGGAATGGAGATTCTTATGGTCCGATAAAGCTCTGGAAAGCTGACGGCACTCTTATCACTACCTTAGTTGAAAAAATTGACAGTACGGCAAGCGTGAGTTTCAGCGAAAAGGGGCAGACTCTCGTTACAAGCGTCAAAGATGATTCGGTAAAGCTTTGGAAGATGGATGGCACATTTATTACCACCTTAATTCCAAAAAGCGAGGGATCTGTAAAAGTGGCTCTCAGTCCTGATGGTCAAACGCTTGTGACAACAGATGAGAGTTCAGTAAAGCTCTGGAAAGCTAATGGCACTTTGGTTGCTAGCCTGATTACAAAAAATGAGGGTTTTGTAAACGCAACTTCTTTCCGAGAGGCTTATGTGATATTCAGCCCAGACGGTCAGACTTTTGCTCTCATCAGTCAGGAAACAACAAGGCTCTGGAACCTTGCTGGTAATCTACTGGGTACGCTCACCCATAGCGCTGATATTGAGCAGACGAGTTTCAGCCCGGATAGCCAAATTTTTGCCTCAACCAGCGCTGACAAGACGGTCAAACTTTGGCATCGAGATAGCACTCTGATTACAACCCTCAGTAGCTACACTTCTGAGGTATCATGGTTGAACTTCAGCTCGGATAGTAAGGTATTTACCTCCGCCAGTGAACAGGAAATTACGATTCGCCGCCTAGAGGGTCTATCTGACTTAAATAATCTTGTAGCCCTTAGTTGCCAACGAATGAGGGACTATCTAAAAACCAGTACTAAGCTTGAACAGAGCGATCGCACTCTCTGCGACGGCATTAGCCAGAAGTGATTTTGGGTAAAACGTACTAAATATGCGATCGCGTAGGTATGTCAGAAGCAATTAACAATTAGCTACTCGCCTGGTTCTAATCAGAAATTACGATCTTCTCCAAATCCTCTTCCGCAGGTGGATATTGTGGATTCATTGCCTCAAGAGTGTCAGCAAGTGTACGGGCAATTACCAAGTTGCGATACCACTTATTGTTAGCTGGTACAACATACCAAGGAGCATAGTCAGTTGAGCAATTATTAATCGCTTCCTCAAACGCCAACTGGTAGTCAGCCCACAAGCGCCGTTCCTGGATATCACTACTGGAGAATTTCCAGCGCTTGTCTGGGTTCTCTAAGCGACTTTCCAACCGCCGCTTTTGTTCATCTTTGGAAATGTGGAGATAAAACTTGACTACCGTAATGTTGTTGAAGGTGAGCATTTGCTCAAACTCATTAATGGTGTGATAGCGCTTCCGCCAAACGTCCTCTGAGACTAAGTTATGGACACGCACAATCAGGACATCTTCGTAGTGGGAGCGATTAAAGATGGTAATCATGCCACGCTGTGGAGCGCGATAGTGGTAGCGCCACAGAAAGTCGTGACTTGTCTCCTCGGCGCTAGGTTTTTTAAACGACCAAACCTGACATCCTTGAGGGTTTACGCCGCTAAAAACGTTTTTAATTGTGCCATCCTTCCCTCCGGTATCCATGGCTTGCAGCACAATTAGTAAGCTGCGCTGGTTCTCTGCATACAAGCGCTCTTGTAGCTTACTAATACGATTACGGTGTTTTTCAAGTTCCGCTTCAACGTCTTTCTTTTTCTTGTAGTGTTCAGAGCCATTGGGATCGAAATCCGATAAGCTGATGGGCTTACCTGGTAGCACTCGATAGCTAGGATAATTGGGTTGAGGGGGCGGATTGTTTACGACAACTTTCTCTGGTGCCGTCACTTTTGCCGCTTCAGTTTCAGCTTTTTCGGCGGATTGTTTCGTTTTCGGTGCTTCGGCTTCAGCTATTCCATCGACTGGTGTTGCCCAATTGTTTGATGATTTGCTTTGTTTGCTCATGATACCTCCTGATACTTTGGATGATTAGCCGAGCAAGCCTGTAGCTATCCTCAACAGCGGCAAAACTACTACTTCCACGAACAATTAGAAAAAGTTAGCGTGCTTCCTCAACGTCCTTCATCCGGGAACCTATTTCTGTTTTCATGGTAAAGCAAGCTCATTGAGCCGAGACTCCAAATACATCTTGCTTTGGAAATTTATGCCACTTGATAGATAAAGCTCAGCGTTGCCCAAGCATTTACATCCAGCGCATAGGTGTCGGAAACTGAGCTGATAGAGTCTGGCGCATAGGACGACGTTGTTGCCATCTGCATGGCACTGGCTTTATGTAAGTCTTGCAGCACTGCCTGCACTACTTCCAAGGGGTTATATAAATCACCAATTCGATCTCCTTCTCCTTTAGGACGCTTTGCGGCTTCTAGTGCCACCACCGCTTTAGTGAAGGGAGCGCGACTGCAAATCAATTGAATTTCTGCAAGTCCGGCAGGGCCAGGGACAACCCAATCTGTATCAGCCGAAGATTGGGGTAACACGAGAGTTTCTCCGGGTGCGATTACTGCATTTTTTAAGGGTGGCTTATTTTCCGAGAATTGTGCTTCCTGAAAGGATTGAATTTTATAAAGAGCGATCGCACTGCTGCTAGTATCCAAACCAATTAGCATGAAATACACTGGGTACTCGCTATAGTTTTCGAGCCGATACTGAATGCGACTGCCAATCGGCAACGTTGGAACACTTCCCTCTGCCCAAGGAGTTGCTAAGTCAGGTGCCGTCTTTTTATCCACTAATGCCCTTAAACCCTTTCCCCCTCCTGCTTTTGGAGAATCACACAAAGGAGGACATTGTTTGGGTGATGAAACCGCCCGTAGTGTTTGTTGTTGCATCACCACAACTTGCTCTGGGGCGATCATTTCTATTGAGGCTCGGATGCCCAAACGGGACGACCCTTCATTAGCCGTTAGACGCAGCAATTTTGCCGCTAGCAATGTTTTCAGTTTTGGGATGAGCCGATTGACCGCTGACTTCACTGCCTCTCCAGCTTCCCCAGTTGTATTCTGAATCGGATTATGGGCAAGGGAAAATAGACCATAACCCTCTGCCCTGATTGAGGAATCATCACCATCTGTCTGAGTAGGGTCAGAATCAGTGACTTGCGTTAACGATACCTTTCCGAACAAATAATCAGCAGGTTGTTCCCCCACAACTACCACCGAAGAGACAGAGGGAACGTTAGCAAAAGCACTCGTTGCATCCACCCGCTCAATTCGTTCGAGTGATGCATCCAGGGCGATAGTAAGACCAAGATTGCGGGGTAACACCCGGACAGCTTCTTGAACCAACTGTCCAACCTGTAGTTGGGAATTATCAGCAATACTATGGCTAATAATCCGCGCTCTTGCTGTGAGACCCTCTTTTGAGCGAACTAGGAGTTGTGGAGGTTTAGCAGAAGTTAAGGGGGTGAAATTTCCCTGTTCTTTGTTATCTTCAGCCTCCGAAGGGAGCGATGCGATCGCGTTTTGACGAGACAGGGTAAATAAAGAATTAGCACCGTAGTACTCTAAAACAGTCGCAGGTAAGCCAGCTAGCCACAACTGAACGCTCCTACCACTCTCTTCAACAACCGTCACGACACCATCTGCGCCAATGCTAGGGTCAGGTGGCAGATAATACGCCAGCAAGGGCTGATGAATACGTTCTTGAGTAATAAGTTGAGGCTGCTGCTCTTTACCGACTAGCTGATTGACCATCCCAGCCGCACGACTCAGGCTAATTTGAACCGTCGTTGCAGGTGCAGCTTGCCACAAATACTGAGTTAGAGCGTAGGTAAATAAGCCAGCACTGAAGCCATTCCACTGCGCCTCAGCAGCGGGTTGGCTTGGACCAGCAGCGGCGAGAACAATCCCTGGTTGTTGATTTTGACTTTTGGGCTTCTTGAGTTGTTCCCAGGATGTATTGAGACGGCTTAGAAGTTGTTCTTGAAAAGCAAGTTCTGCCGGAGAGGGACTATCTGCCGGAGGATTGGGGCAAGAGCGCACGCGAAGATTGCCTTGAAGGACACTTTCAGTCTCATTATGGCTGGTATCCAATACTGTAGTAACGTGGTCGGTAGCAAGCGATCGCAGCAGCAAAATCAGTGTTTCTTCAAGCAAATCGTTAGCAGTTGGTACTCCTTTGGTTGCCAGGAGGCTATCGACTGGTACTAAGCTGTTTACTTCATAAGCAACAGGTAAGCCAGATTCTTCCTCTTGCCTCTCGCCTCGTACCTCATACCTGGGCGAAGCCATCTTGACGCGACTCCCATAGCCGCTGAAGTGGAAGACTACCACATCACCCGCTTTGGCTTGCTCAGTCAGATGCTCAATAAAGGCAGTTTCAATATTCTCCCTGGTTGCTTGGCTATCCGTCAGTGTTAAGATATCGCTGGCATTAAAGCCAAACCGATGAATCAGGAGTTCCCGTTGCAGCTCCACATCTGTGACACAACCACCCAACGCTGTGCCACGAGGATATTGGTTAATTCCCACAAGTAGCGCTAACTTCCGACCACCTGATTGAGCCAGTGCCTGAAAATAGCGATCGAACAGAGGCACTGCTAAGCTTTTATCACCCAAGAGTGATAGCACCGCTTCACTGATACCTAGTGATGCTAGTGCTAATCCAGCCCGTTGCAAAAAAGTACGCCGATCAAGTCCCATATCACCTATCAGCTATTAGCTATCAGCTATCAGCCTACCAGGAATGTCGATTTTGTAATTTGCATTATCTTAGAGGGGTTGATAAGCAATTCAAAATTCAAAAATTCAAACTACAAAACCTAATAGTACCAGGCTTTTTAGCAACCTTCAAAATATATAGCAAAAGGCAGAAGGCTCCAGGGTAGAAGGCACAACTATAACTTGAATCACATCCGTTGTGCGAAGTTGCACTGTGTTGTACCAAAGTGATGACAGCTAAGGAAAGAGAAAAGGAATGAATTGCTCCTTTCCCCTTTAACCGAATGGGACTTAGTTAAGGGAGATGAGGGAGGTGAGGGAGTAATTTCTGCCCTACCTTCTCCACTATTTCCCCCATACTTCAGCACAGTACTTGCTCAAATCTCATACGTCGTGATATTCATAGCCCTAGCTAATTCTGCCGCCACTTCAGGTCGTGAAAATTCCGCAGGTGGTAATTCGCCCCGACGCAACATCTCCCGCACTTTTGTCCCGGACAGATGAATTCGCTCCTCTGGCACACTAGGACTAGTCTTCGTTGTTGCCATCTGCTGGGTGCGCTTGCAGTAGAATGCGTGTTCAAACTTCATTGGCACAATACCCAGTTCCTCTGGCTCAAACTCATCAAAGATGTGCTGAGCATCATAAGTCCCGTAATAGTCACCGACACCCGCATGGTCGCGCCCGACAATGAAGTTAGTACAGCCGTAATTCTTGCGAATTAGGGCGTGAAAAATCGCTTCTCTAGGACCGGCATAGCGCATCGCGGCTGGATTGATTGCCAAAATCACTCGGCTTTCTGGGAAGTATCGCTCCCGCATAATCTCGTAGCAACGCATCCGTACCTCAGCCGGGATGTCATCGCTTTTCGTTTCCCCAACTAGGGGATGAAGAAACAAACCATCGACAGTTTCCAGCGCACACTTGATGATGTACTCATGTGCGCGGTGGATGGGATTGCGGGTTTGGAAGCCAACAATTGTTTTCCAACCCTTCTCTTGAAACAGTACACGGGACTTAGCGGGGTCGATTTGATAATCTGGAAACAAGGGATGGGGGTCACGATGCAGTAACCAGACAGAACCTGCTAGATTAATGTCTCCGTAGTTATAGAGTACCTTGACACCAGGGTGTGCTTCGTCATCTGTTCGGTAAACATTAACCGCCTCATGAATTTTGTCATAGCGATACTTCTGAGTCAGTTCTAAGACACCCACAAAAAGGCCGTTGGTGTCGTCCAAACGAATCAAGCTACCTTCTTTTAAGGGGTTGGCAATTTCTTCTTCCACCGAAAGCGTTACTGGGATTGACCAAGGCAAACCGTTAGCTAGACGCATCTGGTTTACGACTGATTCATAATCAGCTTGCTCCATGAAGCCAGTAAGCGGACTTAATGCTCCGATCGCAATCATTTGTAAATCAGATGTTGCCCGTTTAGTAAGCTGTACTCTGGGTAGGAAGTCGGCTTTCTCTAAAAATTCATGCCGCTGATTGTGTGTAGCAATGCGGTTAACTAATTGACCGCCGTGGGGAGCGATGCCCTCTGGATGATGACTCAAAATAATCCTCTTTCTGTGTTAACTGCAACTCCTTGAAATTAACTCAGTTTGATAACTTTTCATCCCAAGAGTGTAAAGAGATTTATCATAGATCGTCTAAAAGAGGGAAGACAAGGGAGATTTTTTCTCCTTGTTTCCCATGTCCTCTTCCCAATTCCCTCTTCAAAACCGCTCAATGATTCCGCCACCCAGTACAATATCGCCGTCATATAAAACAGCGGCTTGTCCTGGAGTGATGCTGAACTGTGGTTCGTCGAAGACTAGTTTCATGCGATCGCCTTCTAGGGGAATCACATTGGCAGGCACAGCCGGAGAACGGTAGCGGATTTGTGCAGAGGCACGGATGGGAGCAATCGGTGCGCTAATCGATACCCAGTTGACTCGTCCTACTGTACATTCTGACTGAGTAGCACAAGTGCGATCGCCTACTATAACCCGATTACGTCCTGCATCTAACCCAATCACATACAACGCTTGGGCCGCCGCAATTCCTAAGCCCTTACGCTGCCCAATTGTATAGTGGTGAATCCCTTGATGTTGACCCAAAACCTTCCCGTCCGCGTCAACGATATCACCCGTGGTTTGGGAAATGTACTTGTCCAGAAATGTCCGCATTGAGCCGTGCGACTCTACTAAGCACAAGTCTTGACTTTCTGGCTTATCTGCTGTCTTGAGCTTGTACTCGGCTGCTAGCTGTCGCGTTTCGGTTTTCTTGAGTTCTCCCAAGGGAAATATTGAGCCAGCGAGTAGGTCTTGCGTCAAGTCGTACAGGAAGTAAGACTGGTCTTTTGTCAAGTCCACCGCCCTACGCAATTGATAGCGATCGCTTGCCGCATCATAACTAATCCGGGCATAGTGACCTGTAGCAATCTTGTCAATCCCTAATTGCTCACGGGCATACTTAATCATTGGGCCAAACTTCACCGTCTTGTTGCACGCAGAGCAGGGCAATGGTGTAATTCCTGCCTCATAACCTGTAACCAAATAATCAATAATATGATGCTGAAACACCTCACGACTATCAACAATATGATGGGGAACGCCGAGTTGTTCACAAATAAACGCCGCATCGACCATCCCCTCAGAGCAACACTGACCCTTTCCTTTCATTAACCAAAGGGTCAGACCAACAACTTCGTATCCTTGATGATGCAGGGTGGCGGCAGCAACGGAACTATCAACGCCACCAGAGAGGCCGACAACGACTCTATTCATGAAATCTAGACGTAACACGCTTGAAACATACTGCCTCTTCTAGGCTAACATCCACAAAGTATAGACGTGTTAAGCAAGTCAAAAGTTAAAAGTCACGTATTGAAAGGAGTTCAGAATTGAGGCGTTCAACATTAACAAACACTTTAGTTTCAGGGTTGCCGATTTTACTGGTTGGAAGTTGGCTTATCGCTTTTCAATCCACGACAGTTGCCCAGCAACGTCTGCCAGACCCTCGAATTTTTGACGAGTTACCGCCACCAAGCTCTTCACCCATTCCATCATTTAATACGCCGAGTTCCCCTCCAGCTTTTCCGGATGCACGTCCAGAACGTGAGTTAGATTTTCGCGCACCAAACTCACCCATTGAGCCTAGAAACACTCGTGACTCAGCGTTAAGGCTCTACCGAGTCGATATTTTTGGGGATAGTCCTTTACTGTTGTCGCAAGTTCAACGAATTGAACCAGAGGCTTTTGTGCGACAGGATGAGGGCGTGATTCAAGCTGGTGTGTTTGCTGATGAATTTAATGCTCAGTCCCTTGTCCGGGACTTGAGAGCACAAGGGTTTCAGGCACGAGTCACTGCAATTACTGCTGGTGGTTCCGCTAATCCTAGAGGACAAATTAGCGATCGCAACACACGGGAACGTCGCCTAGATCAGTCCTATTTCGTTGTCATTCCCGCAGACGCAGGGGAATTACCAGATATTGCTGCCCAGGTTGTTCAGTTGGGGATTAGACGGGGTTCAGTCACACAACGAGAATCCCCAAGAGGACCACACGTTGCCGTTGGTCCCTTTGGTAATCGGGGCGATGCTGACCGATGGAGTAGTTATTTCCGCTCAGTTGGAATGGATGCACGAGTCTATTTCGGACAGTAGCTTTTTCTCTACCAAGGGCTACCAACTACTGTAAAAGCCGCCCAGTAGTAGGGGTGCGAAAAGTTCTGGTTCTCAATTTTTGCTAGTGCTGGTGGCAGAGGAATACGTCCTCCAGAAGTGTTTAACTGACCATCTATTAGGCTCACTTGCCCGTTGAGAAGCGCAAGCTGAGCTTGGCGGAGGGCTTCGGCTTTAATGGGTGCTGTTTTCAAATCCCGATAAAATTCCGTCATCAATGCTAAAGTTCCTTCATCGCTGACATTCCACAAACTTGCGATCGCTGATTTAACACTTGTCTGAACCGCTAACCCAGCAAAGCCTAATTCAGCTTGTTCATCTCCTATCGCCGTTTTACAAGCACTCAGCACTAACAACTCTACAGATGGGTTGTTCCACTGCAACTGCTTCATCTGCTCAAGTGTCAGCTTGGCATCCCAAAACTGAACGTAGGAGTTACTCGGTACTCCAGACTCAAAAGAGGCATGAGTGGCTAGATGAATAATTTTGAACGGCTGTTGTTGGCGTTGCGACTTTAGATTAGCCAGCGTGAATTCTTTGTTGAGGAAGGATTCACCCTGCCATAGATTGTTCGTGATGGTCGATAACTCTACAGGTACAGCGGGTAAGGAGGCTTCATCCCTAAATTCTGATGCACCCATTGCTAGAACTTGGGAATTTTCTAGATGAGCGTAGTTTGTATCGATCAGGTTAAAGGCAGGAATACGGGCAAAGCTATACTTCTCCACCAGAAACTGTTGCCCATCATGCAAAGCTGCCACTGGCATAGTACGCAATCCCGGCCCCAGGCAGAAGAGTAGCGTATCTATGTTTTGAGCTTCGAGTTCTGCCTCTAGGGGAGCAATCATCCACTGATAAAGTTGCTGGGCCGGTGGAAGATAGCGGTTTGTGTTCCTCCGAAGCGGGTTTACAATCGAGCTTGTAAACCCTTGCACTTGCTGAAGTAATGCTTCCTTGTTCGCTGCCGAGATGCGCTTGTGAATGGGTTCGCCCTCTGGAGTAACTAATACAAGTTCTAGGTGTTGTGGTTGAGGAACGATGTAGATGAGGGCAGGCTTTTTCCCTGTTTGAGTGGCGATTTTGCCTAGAGTATCTGCGGCTTGCTCGACTGTCCTAGGGTGGTTGGGAAAGTTTCTCCCAAAATAAGCTTCAAATTTTTTTACCCAGTTGTGTTCAATGAGGAGTACCGCCTCAGCAATTTTTCCTCGGTCAAGAGTCCTTTGTATATCGGAGGACTGAGCCGCTTGTGCAAGAAGGGCAGGACTTTGAGCAAGAGAACTATTGCTAGATTTATTGGGAGTGGAGATAAGTATTTGTGCGTGTACTAATTGTGTGTTATTACTCCCGATGAGATATAGGGCAGCTAGCAATACGCTAATACGTCTTACTACTAATTTCATAGCTACCTCACTCTTAAAAGTGAATGCCTGAATGAAGCTCGTGACATCTAACAATTATCTTCCCCCAGAGCTACTACCGAAGGTATCAACCTTTGTGAAGATCTTGTACTGAGGCAAAGCAAAAACAAACGTTAGTGCAGCGTGGCTAGTAATTTGTCTTTTCCAAGTTAAATTTGCTTCATGGCCAACCACAAGTTCTTCGAGGTACCTCAGTTAGGGTTCCTTTAGAGTTAATTCTCTGGGTATTTATTTCTGACACATGGCTTTCCCTGTGGAAGGTAGAAAAATCTCTCTGTGTCAAATTCATACTTGCGTTGCTGATGTTACTGTCTAGTTGCAAGCACAAATTGGCATTTTCACTCGACACTACTTTTAAATTGTCAGTCGTTAAGGAGTTAAGCTGAACACTCGTATCGATTTTGGAACTATCAGTAGCGTGGATGTAAATTGCATTAATATCCGCTTGATCTACGGTATTTGATTCAAGTAGTAGTTGAAGCTGGCTAGTGCCAGTTGTTAGTGCTGTAATGCCTATACTGTCAGGGTAATTGTGGTTGGAAACATGGTTTCCAGAAGTACTTATCTCTACAGTTGAAGAACCGACAAAATCTAGAAATATACCGTCACGGCGGAAGTTGTTAATCTGATTAGAGGAAATAGTGCCTGTTAGCTGAACTGCCTCTCCTTCTGCAACACTTCTAATCGTAATCGCTCTATCCTCAATGTTTTGAATCGTGTTGCCACTGATAATAGTATTTACCTGAGCATAGTTTCCCTGGTTAAAATCAATTCCGTCTGCCTTACCTCTAGGTATGAGAGCGGGATTACCGAGATTCGTGACAGTATTGTTTAGAATCTGGACACTTAAGCGAGTTGGACTGGTACATTGTATCTGTTCAGTACAAACGCTAATATTTATTCCGTCGGAGTTCCGTAAGCTAGGATTACCTTCAACTGTATTTCTTGCGATCGCTATATTAAGCTCTCCTTGATCGTTTCGGACATGGATATAAGATTCTACAGGATTAGCAGTAGCAGTGTGTCTAACCGTGTTATTCACTACAGTTGCGGTACCAGTAGCGTTTTGAAGATAGATACTTCCATCAACGTTATTGTTAGCAATGACTGGGTTAATCGCATTGATTAAATAAATGCCTTCATATAACGAATTAATCGTGTTGTCTTGAATCGTTACATTGCTGATTTGAGTTCCTCGGATAGCTGATCGTCCAGTTGTCTTAATTGCGAATCCAGAAACAGTTTGATTGCCACCTAAAGTGATAGCGCCTGTTACCCTTGGCAAGATGCCTGTACCAGAAAGGGGCAACTGCACACTACCTAGCTGGTTTGTATCGAGCAATTGCACGGGGCCATTTGACAAAATTGACACCCTTTCTGGAAGCACAAAAGAAGGAATTTTAGCATTTGTGCTTGATTGCACATAAACAAGATCATTGGGTTGAGATGCAGCTAGTGCCCCTGCCACTGTACTAAATGGATTCTCAAACGTACCAGTGTTAATTGCTACTCCCCCCAAGGGATTCTCAACGAGGTCACTAACGGTTGACAACTCTAAGTTGACGTGCTGGAATCGAAACGGCTGATTCGTACTGGGGTCGATTGCTGGTTCTGAGTCTCTAACTGTTTGATTGTCTACAAGAATGCTCGCTTGTCGCTCAACGGGTTCACCTAGACGAACTAATAAAGGGTGCTGGTTATCCCTAGGATTACGACGTTGGATGCCGCCAAAGTTTATCCCTATGTCGAAAACTACGTTGGTACCAAAGTGGGAGTCATTTTGCACAGTTAGACCCAATCTTAGATTATTACTAAGCTCACCAACCAAGCGATTTCTAATACCTAAATATCCTGAAGTTCCCTCGCCATTGTAGTAGTACAAGCCTAGATAGTTACGCAAAGAACCGTCTCCTAAGGATGCTAGCCGTGTGCCAACTTCCATATCAAAACCTGCTAACGCTGACTGAAATTGGCTTACTCGGTCTAGTTGCAGAGTGTTCTGCTCGAAGAAAACTGTGCCAGGATATGTTTGAGAGATTTGCGATCGCGTGTTACTCAAGGGAAGATAAGCATTTGCCCGAAAATCCCAATCCTCACCTAAAGATTCAATACCCACTCCAAGTTGATTGAAAACAGCACTTCCCGTGTTGCGGTAGTCGTATGAAAGGTAGCCTCCCCAAATTCGGTTTGCAGACTGGTCAAAGAAGCGGTGTCCTAATGTTACATTCCCACCTAATGCACGGTTAGGCGTTGATAGGAGTAACTTTCCTTCTAAGAAGGTGAGGTTACCTCCTAAAGTTTGCTGTAATGGGAAAAAGCTTTCAAATGTAAAGAAATTTTCAATGCTAGCCTCCTCAGAAGTGTAGCCGATTCCTAAACGGGGAGTGAAAATAGGTGCAGTTTCTCTAGATAAATCCGCTTGAGCATTAGCTATCTGAGCCTGTGCAAAAAATATTAGTAGTCCAACCAACAGATGTTCTGTATTAGCTGATTGTCTTTGTTTAGCCTTTATAGAAGAAACTCTTTTACAGAGGTTAATTTTTAGCTCATATCTATATTTTTTTAACTCTTTGGGCTGCATACAACTATCCTATTTTTAGACAACATAATTTTTGAAGCACCCAATAAATTACTGACATGATCCAGACCAAGATGGTAATCCTTGTAATATTTAGCTCTTAATCAGCTAAGTATTTATCGGCACTTGGTGCTTCTTTTATGCAAGAAACTATTGATTTTAACAGCAAGTTATAAGCTGGATTAAGCTCTCTGCAAAAAATAAATTAAAAAATGCTTTGCTGCTGATACTGAGATATATTTTGTGCAAAGAGAAGTTGTATCTGATCAGATGCCCCTGTTTTAGTATTGGTTTTTCTTTCAAACGAGGACTCAAAAGTTATTTCCTAGATTCCTGTGTAAGTCCTCGTAGCTTTTTTGAAATAACTACCTTATTCCTTAATTGTGAATAATCTGTGAAAACTAGAAGTCTGTCTCTTTGCACAACCCTTTTAAAGACTATTTATATCCTGCGTCAGTAACAAAAATATATAATTCTTAAAGCCGTCAACTCATTTTTTGATAACAGATTCAGAATTATTTACTTAAAATAAAATTTTTGTAATTATCATTTTTTGGGATAATCTGGCAATATCAACCATTGTAATTGTCAAGAATTAATCTGAAGTTTTAGGACATTTATTCATAAAATCCCTGAATACACAAGCAATACTTAATAATCTATTGTTAGTAATTAGCAATAATTTTCGCTCTATAGTAAAGTGGTTTTTGAAATAAATTCTCATAAAGATTGTGTAGATGGCTCATGGAGTGGGTGTCAAAGTACCCTCATCTCCAATTACAGGGCTGAATAGTCATGGAAAAACCCACTCGATATCCAGCCTCTACCGCCCCTGTAAATCTCGCCCGTCAGTTGGTGGGGCAACTTGTGCGTCCCAGTGGTTGGACTGTTCTGGTTGTAGCGATCGCATTTCTCATCTCAACGCCCGTGCTATTTGTCTTGAGCAACATCTTTGTTGACTCTAGGGAGATTTGGCAGCACTTAGCCCAGACAGTATTAGCCCGTTACATTCTCAACTCACTCTGGTTGATGATTGGTGTCGGATGCGGTGTTTTAGTCATTGGTGTAGGAACAGCCTGGTTGGTAACCATGTGCCGATTCCCTGGAAGTCGCCTATTTGAATGGGCGCTATTACTTCCCCTCGCTGCACCTGCCTATGTTCTGGCTTACACCTACACAGACTTTTTAGAATTCTCTGGACCCGTGCAGACGGCACTGCGTAGTTTGTTCGGTTGGAGTTATGGAGACTACTGGTTTCCCAACATCCGCTCCGTTGGGGGTGCGATCGCGATGCTGACCTTGGTACTGTATCCCTATGTCTATCTATTAGCGCGTGTTGCCTTTTTAGAGCAGTCAGTCTGTACCTTAGAAGCGAGTCGAAGCCTCGGCTGTGGCCCTTGGCGCAGTTTTGCAACTGTTGCCTTACCCCTGGCACGTCCGGCAATTATGGCAGGTTTGGCGTTGGCGCTGATGGAAACCCTAAATGACTTTGGGACGGTGCAGTATTTTGGCGTTGATACCTTTACCACTGGAATCTACCGCACTTGGTTCGGAATGGGTGAACGAGAAGCCGCTGCACAACTGGCAGCATTTCTCTTGTTATTCATCCTCTGGCTAATTTTGCTTGAGCGTTGGTCACGTCGTCAGCGTCGCTACTACCAATCCACCAGCCGTTACCGCCAACTACCAAGCTATCAACTGCGGGGAATACGGGCTATCGGCGCTGGGTTTGCTTGCTTGGTGCCAGTGAGTCTTGGCTTTGGGCTACCCGCTGCCATCTTACTAGAAATGACTCTCAAGAATGCCTCGACTACTTTGGATGAACGTTTTTGGGGCTTTGCTCGAAATAGTTTCATCCTGGCTGTTATTACTGCTGGGTTAGGAGTTGCGATCGCAATTGTAATTGCCTACGGGTTACGACTGCGGTCTAATATGGCGATGCGGTTTGCTGCCCGGATTGCCTCAATGGGTTATGCTATTCCCGGTTCGGTGATTGCTGTTGGTATCCTCATCCCAATTGGGAAACTTGACAATGCGATCGACGCTTGGATGCGGGCAAATTTTGGAATCTCAACAGGCTTACTCCTAAGCGGTACTATTACGGCTTTGGTGTTTGCTTATCTAGTACGTTTCCTCGCCGTCTCCTTCAGCACCGTTGAGGCAAGTCTTGGGAAAATCAAGCCGAGTTTGGATGATGCCGCGCGATCGCTGGGTCACAGTCCTGCAAGTACCTTAGTTAAAGTGCATACACCAATGATGTGGGGTGGCTTGCTAACAGCAGCAATGCTGATTTTTGTGGATGTGATGAAGGAATTACCAGCAACCTTAATTATTCGACCCTTCAACTTTGATACGCTAGCTGTGCGAGTCTACAATTTAGCATCCGATGAGCGACTGACAGAAGCGGCAGGTCCAGCATTAGCGATCGTTGTTGTCGGGATTATTCCGGTCATTCTTTTAAGTTTGAGAATTGCTGAATCTCGAACTCATCAAACCAATAGCTGAATCATGAAACGAAACTACTTTTGTCTATTACTTTTGTTGCTCACTCTTGCAAGCTGTGGAGGACAAGGAAGTGAACTGGAAAAATCCACAGCACGATTAAAAGAAACAAAAAGTTGTCCAGGTTGTGAAATTAATGAGGCTGACCTTAATGGTGCTGACCTAGTTAGTGCTGATCTCAGCAGTGCAAAGCTTAACAACACCAATCTCAGTAGTGCAAAGCTCAACAACGCAAATCTCAGTGGTACTTTTTTAGATAGCGCCAAGCTTGATGGCGCTGACCTCAGTGGGGCTAACCTCAGTGGCGCAGGCTTAGCATCAGCAAATCTCACTGGGGCAAACCTTACTGGGGCAAATCTTAGTAAGGCGTACCTAAGAGGTGCTGATTTAAGTGGTTCTATTCTTAATAATGCCAATCTGAAGGATGCTGACCTGAGTGAGGCAAAAATCGAAGGGGCAAAGCTTGATGGCGCTAATCTTAGTGGGGCAATTATGCCTGATGGCTCAGTTAAAAAATAACGCAATGCAAGTCGCAGCTAAAGCTCATCGCCTATAAATAAAATGGCGCACCCGATTAGAGGTACGCCTTATTTGCCTGAAACAGTAGAGATGTTTTACCGCAACGTCTCTACTTCCAACCAGCGCGATCCATTAGTTGGAGTGCTTCTGGATTATTTTTACCAAAGATGGCTGCATTGGTTGCATCAGATTTGAATTTACCAAAAGCGTCAATAACAGGGTCTACAGGAACACCTTCTACAACTGGGTATTCGTTATTACCTTTGGCAAACATTTCTTGAACTTCTGGACTGACTAGATGTTCTAAGAACTTAATTGCGCCTTCCTTGTTAGGGGCAGTCTTCACCACACCACCACCACTGATATTGACGTGGGTGCCGCGATCGCGTTGATTGGGGAAGAATACACCAACTTTTTGGGCAACTGCCTGGTCTGCTGGGTCGTTTGATTTCATCAGACGAGCGAGGTAGTAGGTATTTGCGATCGCAATATCGCCAACGCCATCCGCCACGGCTTTAATTTGAGCCGTATCATTGCCTTCCGGTGGTCTTGCAAAGTTAGCGACCAAACCACGCGCCCACTGTTCAGTTGGCTGGGCACCCAAAGACTCAATCATCGAACCAACAAGTGATAGGTTGTAAATATTGCTAGACGAGCGCACCAAGATTTTGCCCTTCCACTGCGGCTCAGTCAATGCCTCATAGGTTGATAGCTGTGACGGGTTAACTCTGTCTTTGTTGTACATAATGACACGCGCCCGCTTCGAGAGTCCATACCAAGAGCCATCAGGGTCGCGAAGGTTCGCCGGAACGGCAGAGTTCAGCACTTGTGAAGAAATAGGCTGCAAGATACCTTCTTCCTTCGCCCGCCAGAGACGCCCCGCATCAACCGTGATGAACACGTCCGCTGGACTGTTTGCTCCTTCGCTTTTGATCCGTTCAATTAATTGATCGGCTTCCGCTTCCACCAGATTGACTTTAATGCCTGTCTTTTGGGTAAAGCTTTCGTACAACGCATTATCCGTGTCGTAGTGACGTGCCGAATAAAGGTTGATGACAGGTTGCTGAGCGACTACGGGACTTGGATGACTAAAGTGCCCTACTACCACGGCAATCAACGCTGTGATTGTCGCTAGTAAGAAGCGTCTAGTGATTTTCATCGTCAATAAGGTTTTCTCGTATTTAACTAACTGTCTTACTGAGTAGATGCTGATACAGTCATCTACCTCGGTGTATTGTACTGCTAATGCGATTAATTCTTGATAGTTAACTGCAATTACTTATCGACCTTAAGGGAAATTCACTACCTTAACCCTTGATACTAATTGATGCTTTTTGTCAATCTTTCTAGCTTAATTAATAAAACTTCCAGTAAAGCGATCACGTCTGGGAAGACCTTAGTGAGAGTTGCAGCGAGTTCGCTTTCGCTAAAACATCCAAATATAGCAGTTGCATTGGCGACTCCTAACTCTCGCCAAATACTGAAATCAAGACCCGTCAATATGCATCCCTTCTGCCCTCTGCCTTTTGCTATAACTCCCCTTGCGAATTAGCCGCAGGTTGTGCAATACTCCTTTAACCAATTTAAAATACGCTAATTCGATCGAATTACTGGGGTTTGTGGATAAATTCCAGTTTTATTGGTCTAAGGGGTCTGCTGTGGCGGTACCCAAGGGTTTTCCCTGCACACTTGTATTGCTCACTGAGGGAGTAGCAAAAATGGCAACGGCAACCAAAACTTATAAGTTAGAAGGGCAAATTCTGGAAGCTTGCTCTTGTAATGCTCCCTGTCCCTGTTGGATTGGGGATGATCCAGATGGAGGCGCTTGTGATAGCTTCGTCGCCTACCACGTTGAGAAAGGCGAGATTTTGGGAATTGATGTGTCGGGGTTAACCTTGGTCAAGATTGTCTACATTCCAGGGAATGTCTTGGCGGGGAACTGGCGTGCTGTTGTTTATGTGGATGGCAAGGGAACACCAGAACAGCAACAGGCGTTGATAAAGGTTTTCAATGGGGAATTAGGGGGTGCGATCGCAGATGTCGCAAAATTGGTGAGTGATGTGCTAGATGTGCGAATTGCCCCGATTGAGTACAACATTCAAGAAGGACGAGGGACAATCAAAATTGGCGATGTCTTAGTCAGCGAAATGGAACCTTATCGGGGACCAGACGGCAAGCCAACCAAAATGATTGATAGCATCTTCAGTACGATTCCCGGTTCTCCCGCTTACATTGCAAAAGCCTCAGTACATCGGGTAAACATACCAGAATTTAATCTCACCTGGGAATACAACGGTCGAAATGCAATCCAAGGTCTATTCCAGTTTGAGGAATAGGCACCATGTTAGGAAAACCATCAGAGGTGGAACCTGCTTCAAGGTTGCCAGCATTGAGCAATGTTTTCAACAATGACGTAGCAATCCTTTGCGGAGTAATCCTCGTGGCTTGGGTTCTTACACTTCTAGCGGCTGCCACAGGACAAGAGCATCTTCTGCACCACAATGCACTGATTAAACATCATCCCTTACCGTTCCCACTGAAGTTACTACTTTTTCTAGCAACTTGGCAGGTCATGACAACTGCAATGATGTTGCCAAGTACCTTACCACTCGTGCGTTTATTTGTTAGAGCGAGTCGCGAACAACCTCAGCCTCGCTTAGTGTTGCTGACATTTTTGGGTGCCTATATCGCCGTTTGGACAGGATTTGCCATTGTTGCCTTTGTTGGAGATATGGGATTGCATTGGCTGCTGTATCACTGGTTTTGGCTACATCAGCATCCTTGGATTATTGCGGGTTTTACCCTACTGCTAGCTGGGGGCTTTCAGTTTAGTGGCTTGAAAGAGCAATGTTTAAAAGCCTGTCGCCACCCTTTAAGTTTTCTCACCCACCACTATCAGCGAGGGTTACAAGCCGCCTGGAACTTAGGCACTCGTCACGGTTTGTATTGCTTGGGTTGTTGTTGGGCATTAATGCTGGTGATGTTCGCGGTTGGAGTGGGGCATTTCACTTGGATGGTTGTCCTGACAGCCGTGATGACACTAGAGCGGACTTGGAAGCGTGGACGTGAACTTGTCCCAGTGATTGGTGTTGCCTTCCTGGTATGGGGAGTGCTGGTATTGCTTCATCCCAATTGGTTGCCAGATTTGTTAGGAGGTCATGCTTAGATGAGCGCAGTTCACGAAGAAGTCTTAGCGGCAAATCAAGCTTACGCTGAAAGCTTTGGTGAAAAAGCACAGTTACCAATGCCACCCGGACGACACTTTACGATTCTCACCTGTATGGATGCCCGTCTTGACCCTGCTAAGTTTGCGGGACTCGCTGAAGGGGATGCTCATGTGATTCGTAATGCGGGTGGACGTGCTAGCGATGATGCAATTCGCTCGTTAGTCATTTCCTACAAGTTGCTCGGTACCAAAGAATGGTTTGTCATTCATCACACCGATTGTGGGATGGAAACCTTCACAGACCAGATTATGCGGGGTTTGCTGGCAAGCAGCTTAAAGACAGCATCAATCGATAAGAACGGTTGGCGTGACTCCGGTGATGGTTCAGGATCAACTGAGGGTGAATTTATTGATTGGTTGACGATTGGTGACCAAGCCAAAAGCGTTTGTGCAGATGTAGAGCGTATTCGCTCCCATCCCTTAGTTCCTAGTTCAATTCCTATTTATGGCTACCTCTATGACGTTAAAACTGGACGATTAATTGAGGTTCCAGAAGCTACAGAAATTGGCAAGGCATTGTAAGCGGTAATACTTTTAAAAGCCACTCCACTCTAAGTCTGATTACTGAGCTTTTAAGTAACGCTAATCACGTTGCTTCTTCTCTTCAATAAGCTTTCTACTTTAAGGAAACTACAAAAGTTATGATCAAACAACTTAAAAAAAGAAGTTTTAGCTTTTTTGGAAGCCTTCGCATTCCAGTTTGGTTTATTCTTACTGCCCTGGCAATGGCTCTGGTAGTGGTTGTAAGTAGCTGTAGCGGTTCAAGTTCAAATCAAACACAAGATTCTAATCAAACAGCCAATAAGCCAGCCACTATTAAGATTGACTATGCCTATTACAACCCAGTGAGTCTTGTCTTAAAAGAGAAAGGTTGGTTAGAAGAAGAATTTTCCAAAGACCAAGTAAAAGTCGAATGGGTTCTAAGTTTAGGTAGTAATAAAGCTTTACAACTTCTCAATAGCCGTAGTATTGATTTTGGTTCGACAGCAGGTGCTGCTGCTTTAATTGGTAAAGCTAATGGTAACCCAATCAAATCTATTTATGTTTACTCCAAACCAGAGTGGACAGCATTAGTGACTACCGCTAATTCTAGTATCAATAAAGTTGAAGATTTGAAAGGTAAGCGGGTTGCTGTAACACAAGGAACTGACCCTCATGTTTTCTTACTAAGAGCATTGGATCAAGCTGGGTTAAGTGTCAAAGATATTGAGCTAATTCCACTGCAACACAAAGATGGTAAAGCCGCTTTAGAGAAAGGAGATGTTGATGCTTGGGGAGGCTTAGACCCTTTAATGGCTCAAACAGAACTTGAAAAAGGTTCGCGCCTCTTCTTCCGTGACGCTAATCTAAACACGTATGGAGTTTTGAATGTAAGGGAAGAGTTTGCTAAGGAGTATCCTAGCTACGTGGAGCGGGTATTAGCCATTTATGAAAAAGCCCGGAAGTGGTCTGTCGATAATCCAGATGAATTGAAGCAAACCTTGGTGAAAGAATCCAAATTGACGGATGCGGTTGCGGCTAAGCAACTCGAACGTACTGACCTCTCTAACTCAGTAATTGGTAAGGAACAAGAGACAGCAATTAATGCAGCAGGCGATGTGTTGCTCAAAAGTGGTGTCATCAAGAACTCCGTGAATGTTGGGCAAGTTTTAGGTGACTTGATTGACCCTCAGTTTGTTGAAAAGGTTTCTAAGAAGTAGAGAGAATTTAGATGAGCAAGCCTTTGAATCACTCTAATGGTCATTTAGTTAAGACTACTTCTATTTCAACCACAGAGCTACCGCAATACCGCAATAAGCAGAAGCGGAAAAAACGTTCTAAAGTAAACTGGACAAAGGGGCTAATTCTACCAACTGTATTAGTAATACTGTGGGAATTTTTAGCCCAAGTAAATTTTTTCCCTCCTAATTTACTGCCAGCGCCTTCAACGGTAATTGCAACTATTGGAGATTTGGCATTGAGTGGAGAACTATTCGAGCATATTAGCATTACCCTTTATCGAGTTTTATTAGGATTTTTGATTGGTAGTGCTTTTGCGACCATTTTGGGGGCTTTGACAGGATATTCGCGGCTAATTCACCAACTTTTAGATCCCTTACTCCAAGCTTTGCGGAATATTCCCTCACTAGCTTGGGTTCCTTTGTTTATCTTGTGGTTGGGAATTTATGAAACTTCCAAGATAATGCTGATTGCCGTAGGTGTTTTCTTTCCTGTCTATCTGAATTTAATGAGTGGAGTTCAAGGTGTCGATCGCAAGTTAGTTGAAGTGGGTCGAGTTTATCGGCTTAACGGTTTTCAATTAATTCGACGAGTGTTTTTACCAGCAACTCTACCGTCTTACATTGTTGGTTTGCGTAATGGTTTGGGGCTGGGTTGGATGTTTGTGGTTGCGGCTGAAATTATGGGAGCAAGTAAAGGACTAGGGTTTTTGTTGGTAGATGGCGAAGCAACAGGGCGACCTTCCGTTATTATTGCTAGCATTCTGCTTTTTGCGATTTTTGGCAAATTAACCGATACTGTCTTGGCGGTAGTGGGGAAACGCTTACTACACTGGCAGGATGCCTACGCCTCACGATTATGAAAGGGAAGAGGATGCTACAGATAGAAGGGATAAACAAAGAATTTGATAATGGATTTACGGCTTTAGATTCTATTAATCTAGCTGTAGATTATGGTGAAATTATTAGCTTAGTTGGGACCAGTGGGTGTGGGAAAAGTACGTTACTTCGGATAATCTCAGGCTTAGATTTTCCGACATCAGGAACGGTGTTTATTCATAATCAACTGATAACAGCACCCCATCCAGCAATTGGCATCATTTTTCAAGAAGCGAGATTGATGCCTTGGTTAAGTGTGCAAGAAAATGTGAAGTTTGGATTGTGTCATCTACCCAAATCTGAGCAAGAAAAATTGACGGGTGATGTTCTTGAAAAAGTGGGATTGACGGAATCTTCACAGCTACTACCTCGTGAACTTTCGGGCGGGATGGCACAACGGGTTGCGATCGCACGCGCCTTAGTCACAAAACCCTCGCTCTTATTACTGGATGAACCCTTCAGTGCCTTAGATGCCTTTACACGCATGAAGTTACAGGAGCATCTGCTGCAGATTTGGGAGTATGATCGACCAACGCTGATTCTGGTTACTCATGATATTGAAGAGGCTCTAGTATTAAGCGATCGCGTCATTGTCATGCGAGGTAATCCAGGTCACATTCATCGGGAATTTCAGCTAGATTTGCCCCGTCCCCGTAAGAGAACGGATATTCGTTTTCAGTATTGGAAAGAGCAGTTATTGGCTGAATTAGATTTGTCACCGACTCAACAATCCTTGGTTTAATGCAGCTAGAGGGCGATTCAAACTTACAACCAAGTGACTTGCGATCGCTCATGCAAGACTCGACCATAAATTCCCTCGGTTTGCTTGGCAAGCTTAGCCCAACTAAAGCGGCGATCTAAATCTTCATAGGCATTGTCAATCAGCCATTGGGCATAACCAGGATTTTTCAGCACTTGTAGAATGCCCCAGGCAAGGGAGTCAGGGTTATTTGTCGAGGTAACAATACCAGTTTTGGTGTGTCGTACCACTTCTGGCAAGCCACCTGTATCGGAGACAACGACGGGGACACGGGCAGCGAAGCTTTCTAGAGCAACGATTCCAAAGGGTTCATAAAGACTAGGGAAAACCGCACAATCGGCAACAGTCTGAAATCTATCTAGATCTAGATCAGACATAAAGCCAGTGAAATAGCATTTATGGCTAATGCCTAAATCCCAAGCTTGACGCTTGAGGTGGTCAGTGTTACCGCCACCAATAATGACAAACTTGGCGCCTCCCATTTCTTGCAGTACTTTTGGGGCAGCCTTCAGCAGGACAGAGACACCTTTTTCATAAGTCATGCGACCGACATAATAGACAATTTTCTCGCTATCTTCAGCAAAGCGACGGCGGAAGTTCCCGTGATCAAAGTTGGGAACGCGGTGTTTCTTTTCCGGTCGAATACCGTTGTAGACAACATCAATTTTGTCCCAAGGAGTTTCTAATGCCCGTTCGACTTCCCGTCGCATGTAGTCGGTACAAACAATCACTCGCCAAGCATCGAAGGCAAGAAGCTTTTCTTTACCGCAGATGTAGTGCTGGGTATCGGTGTGGATGCCGTTGTAACGACCAAATTCTGTAGCGTGGATCGTCGCAACGAGTGGGACTTTGAAGTTATGCTTAAGTGCGATCGCAGCATCCCCTACTAGCCAATCATGGGCGTGAATCAAATCAAACGGACCTTCCTCTAAAATCAGCTTACCGCCATGAAGCCCCATGCTCTCGTTTAAGTTCACAATCCAGTGGAAGAAGTCATGGCTGGGGGCTACGGATACCCGATGAATATGGACCCCATCCACTATTTCATAGAGAGGCGCTGCCCCAAACTCGACAGTAATTAAATGAATCGAGTGCCCTAGTTTCACTAACTCTGGATACAACTCTGCCACATGGCGAGCAATTCCCCCAACAATACGGGGTGGAAATTCCCAGGCAAGTACCAGAATCTTCATGATCTCCTATTCCCCGAATTTATACAGATCTACAAATTTATATATTTTCAAATTTTATTGAAACTACTGAGAAAACCGCATCTCCTCGTAGGTGCGGATGAGAAGCGTCTCTTTAGCTAATGGCTAATAGTCCATTACTAAGGCAGAAGGCTTTTATATTTATCACAAGTACGTGGTTGTTTGGGTTCTTAAATTTGTCCTAACCTTTATGGCTACAGCTATATCAGGAACACCCTTTCCAATCCAACACAAAGAAAGGGCGATCGCCTTCCTACTTATCTCTTCAAAAAGCGATCGCCTTGCTCTAACTATTCCGCCTCATCAGCGTAAGGCGCGCAGTTGGTAGGTAATGCCTGACGGTAGCAAGCGCCACCCTTGGTCTTAAAACCTGTCTTAACCTCCAACTACCGATAGCTGCTCACTAAAGTAAGCCTCTCGTACTCGCTCAGCGATTTGCGAACCGGTTAAACCTAATTCGGACTTAGCCTCATCTGGCTTAGCGTGTTCAACCAATTGATCAGGAACACCAATGCGCTTCACTGGCACCACAACATCATGCTCCATTAAAGCTTCAGTCAGAGCCGAACCGAAACCGCCCATGATGCAACCTTCTTCTAGCGTCACTACACGACCAATTCGCTTCGCCAACGGCACAATCAAGTCCGTATCGAGGGGCTTGACAAAACGGGCGTTAACTACCGTTGCTTCAACACCATGCTCACTGAGTATTTCAGCCGCTTGCATTGCGGTATGTACCATTGAACCATAAGCAACCAGTAGCACATCGTCACCACTCCGCAATAGTTCACCCTTACCAATAGGAATGGCTTCCCAGCCTTCTTCCATTAGGGGAACACCATAGCCATTACCGCGAGGATAGCGCATTGCGATCGGACCATCATGGTTAACGCCTGTAACCACCATTTGCTGCAATTCTGCTTCATCTTTGGGAGCCATCACAACAATATTGGGTAGGCAGCGCAGGTAAGCGATGTCGTACATTCCTTGGTGAGTTGGGCCATCATCACCCACAATTCCAGCACGATCAAGACAGAAGAAGACTGGCAGATTTTGAATACAAACGTCGTGAACAATCTGGTCGTAGGCACGTTGCAGGAAGGTAGAGTAAATTGCTGCAACAGGACGCATCCCTTCGCAAGCCAAACCAGCGGCGAGAGTAACAGCGTGCTGTTCCGCAATGCCAACGTCAATGTATTGGTTGGGCAGTTTGCTGGCGAGTTTGTCTAACCCTGTACCCGTTGCCATAGCTGCCGTGATGCCAACGATTTTAGGATTGTTCTCAGCAAGTTTGACTAGGGTGTGGGCAAAGACTTTGGAGTATGCAGGTGGCTTAGGCTTATTAGAAGGAATCGCTTTGCCAGTAGCGAGATTGAAGGGACTTTGAGCATGGTAGCCGACTTGGTCTTTTTCGGCGATCGCATATCCTTTCCCTTTCATCGTCGCCACATGCACCAGCACTGGGCCATCGTGCTTGTGTGCCGCTTTAAATGTAGAAAGTAAGTCGCCCAGATTATGACCATCGACAGGCCCCATATAGGTAAAGCCCAACTCCTCAAACACTGCACCTACTTTAGGCACAGCTAAGCGCTTCATTCCTTCCTTGATGCGTTCCATTTCTGGAGTTAGTGACTCGCCAACAAAAGGAATATTCTTAAACTGCTCTTCTAAATTATCAGCCAGAAATTGCACCGGGGGACTTAGCCGGACTTTGTTGAGATAGCGAGGAATTGCCCCAACATTGGGCGAAATCGACATCTCGTTGTCGTTTAAAACGACTAGGAGTTTGGTATTGGGTAAATGACCAGCATGGTTAATCGCTTCTAATGCCATGCCACCTGTAAGCGCCCCATCACCAATAACCGCCGCAACTTTAAAGCTCTCACCCTTAAGGTCTCGTGCCAACGCCATCCCCAGCGCCGCTGAAATACTGGTAGAAGCATGACCTGCGCCAAAATGGTCAAATTTGCTCTCGCAGCGTTTCAGGTAACCCGCAATACCATCCTTTTGCCGCAGCGTGTGGAATTGGTCATACCGACCTGTGAGCATTTTGTGGGGATAAGCTTGGTGACCGACATCCCAGACAACCTTATCGTGGTCTAAGTCGAGGGTCTGATATAGAGCTAGTGTCAATTCCACAACACCTAACCCTGGCCCTAAGTGACCACCACTAGTAGCGACAGTTTGGAGATGCTTCTCCCGAATTTGACGGGCAATTTGCTCAAGTTGACGAATCGACAGACCGTGCAGCTGATTCGGATGAGTAATTTCACTTATATGCATACGGGCGTATCTTTAGAGTTGCTACTGGATTTTTTAGGTATCCCTTTCACACTCTAAAGTATCTAATAATTTGACCCCTTAAGAATCAAGCGCCATGGATCTACTGTCAAGTGTCCTTTACTTGAGCGGCTTTCCCTTGAGCTATTTGATAAAAGTCACTCTGCCTGTGACTTGACAGATTTAGTGAAGAACTAGAGGAAGTCTTGGGTTTTCGCCAGTAGGGGCACAAATAATTCCGGCTCTTCAGTACTTAGTATGCTAAATCAACAATTAAGATGCCAATTAAGCAAGCATCTAATTCGGTAATTTTCAAAATGTCTAAAACCATAAGCAGAGCGTTTAATCAACTT